>DATAYB010000155.1:0-3934 GCA_036272795.1 Pseudonocardia sp. | reverse complement strand
TTCGGCGAGCCCACCCGGCCGGTCTCACCGGTCGAGTACGGCGGGAAGTTGTAGTTGTGCATGTAGCGCTTCTTGGTCTCCGGGGACAGCGAGTCGATCTGCTGTTCCATCCGGAGCATGTTCAGCGTGGTGACACCCATGATCTGGGTCTCGCCGCGCTCGAACAGCGCCGAGCCGTGCGCCCTCGGCACGACCTCGACCTCGGCCGAGAGCGGCCGGATGTCGGTCAGGCCGCGGCCGTCGATGCGGACCTGGTCGCGGATGATGCGCTGGCGGACTAGCTTCTTGGTGACCGCGCGCAGCGCGCCACCCAGCTCCTTCTCGCGGCCCTCGAACTTCGGCCCGAGCTGCTCGAGCACCTCGACCTTGATCTCGTCGAGACGGGACTCGCGGGCCTGCTTGTCGGCGATGGTGAGCGCCTTGGTCAGCTCGGCCGAGACCGCGTCGTACACCGCGTCCAGGGCGTCCGGCTGGTAGGCCGGGTAGGTCGGGTACTCGCCGGTCGGCTTGCCGGCCACGTCGGCCAGCTGCTGCTGCGCGATGCACAGCGCGCGGATGAACGGCTTGGCGGCCTCGAGACCCGCGGCGACGACCTCCTCGGTCGGCGCGGACGCGCCACCGGCGACCAGCTCGATCGTCCGGGTGGTGGCCTCGGCCTCGACCATCATGATCGCCACGTCATCCCCGGCGATGCGGCCGGCCACGACCATGTCGAACAGCGCGCGCTCGAGCTGCTCGTAGGTCGGGAACGCGACCCACTGGGTCGTCTTGCCGTCCTCATCGGCGATCAGCGCGACCCGGGTGCCGCCGACCGGCCCGGTGAAGGGCAGGCCGGAGATCTGGGTGGACGCCGACGCGGCGTTGATGGCCAGCACGTCGTACGGGTCCTGCGGGTGCAGCGAGAGCACGGTCACCACGACCTGGATCTCGTTGCGCAGCCCGTCGCCGAAGGTCGGGCGCAGCGGCCGGTCGATCAGCCGGCAGGCGAGGATGGCGTCCGTGGACGGCCGGCCCTCACGACGGAAGAACGAGCCGGGGATCCGCCCGGCGGCGTACATCCGCTCCTCCACGTCAATGGTGAGCGGGAAGAAGTCGAGATTGTCCTTCGGGTGCTTGGACGCCGTGGTGGCGGACAGCAGCATGGTCTCGTCGTCGAGGTACGCGACGACCGAACCGGCCGCCTGCCTGGCCAACCGGCCGGTCTCGAATCGCACGGTCCGGGTGCCGTAGCTCCCGTTGTCGAGAACCGCGGTGGTCTCGTGCACCCCGTCTCGGGTGTCATCTGACATGTAGGGAAATCTCCTCTTTGGTTCACGGTGAGGCGACCGCGTGGTCCGGATCGAGGCCGGTCTTCGATCGAAGCCCTCGTCACGGCGCTGCGCCGTGCCCGGGGGCCACTACCGAGGACCGGCGAGTCGGTTGTCTCCCGGTCCGGAACCGCGGTGGCCGTTCGATGTGTAGTTCTTGCTCTGCCGCAGCGCGTGTCGCTGCTCTTCTTCACTTCTCCGGTGCACATCTCGTCGTGCACCTCGTGCTGTCGTGCGGTACCGCGCCGGCGGCGGGCCCACTGGGCCGGGCGGCCGGTACTGCCGGCTAGGGGGAACGCCGAGGCGCTCCCCCTAGCGGGCTCTCAACGACGGAGGCCGAGCCGCTCGATCAGTGCACGGTAGCGCGCCACGTCGACCTGCCTGAGGTACTTCAGCAGGCGCCGGCGGCGGCCGACCATCAGCAGCAGACCACGACGGGAGTGGTGGTCGTGCTTGTGCATCTTGAGGTGCTCGGTGAGATCGACGATGCGCTTGGTGAGCAGCGCGATCTGAGCTTCCGGCGATCCGGTGTCCGACTCGTGGACCCCGTAGTCGGTGAGAATGGTCTTCTTTGCGGCGGCGTCAAGTGCCACGGGTGTAGTACTCCTTGATCTGTGCTGTGCCGTGCGGTACCGCGCTCGACTCCGGCGCGGAGGATGAACCGGTGCCGGCCGCCACGGACCGCAGCCGCACCCAGTGACAAAGATTACCAGGCGTTATTCACACGGTGACGGCGGCCGGGCGGCGGCGAGCCGGCCCCCCGGGCGGGTGCGCCACCGCCGGTGCGGCCCGGCCCCGCCGGCGGGCGCGGCCGGGGGCTCAGCGGCACCCGGTGCAGCACCGTGTACCTCGGCCCCGCCGTGGTCAGCTCCGACCGCACCAGGCACACCTCGGCCGGGCTCCACCACGGGCCGACGTAGCTCCCGAGCGGGCCGGTGGCCGGTGGTGCGTCACTGCGCCGGGTGGTGCGTGCCAGCGTCACGTGGGCCCGGAAGCTGGCCGGGTCCCCACCGGCGGCGACCACCAGCTCGGCCAGCGCCTCGGCGTCCGCCTCACCGGCCGGCACCACGCCCACCGCCGCCACACCCTGGGGGAACGACACCGCGCCGGCGAGCCGCAGCCAGGGTGCCGGCAGCGCGGCGGCCCGTGCCTCCAGCTGCCGGGCCTGTACCCCCGACTCGGCCTCGCCGTGGAAGGCGAGCGTCACGTGCCACCGGGCGAGCGGGGTGGCACGCCAGCCCTCCGGCGGCCAGTTCGAGTCGGCGTCCAGCTCGCGGGCCAGCGCGGTGAGCACCGGGCGGGCCGGCCAGAGCGCGGTGAACAGCCTGGGCATGCCCGTCACCGCCGCTCGGCCGCGGCGCGCCGCAGCAGCTCGGCGATCGCCGGGAACCTCGGCCCGAGCACACTCGCGGCGGCGGCCAGCTGGGCCGGCGCGGCCACGGCGCGCAGCGCCTCCGACGGGTCCTGCGGGCCTGCGCCCGGCACCCCGAGGTGCGGCCGGGCGGCCCGCAGCTGTGCCAACAGCTCGTCGGCCTGTACCGACTCGCCGGCCGGCAACCGGCGCACGTACCGGTCGAGCAGCGCCAACCTGGCCAGCACCCCCGGGTCACCGATCTTCACCCGGCGCGCGCTGACCAGCTGGCTGAGCATCGCGGTGGACAGCCCGAGGCCGTCGGCCAGGCGGGCCTGGGACACTCCGAGCGCCGCCTGCAGCCGGCGGATCCGGTCCCCGAGCGGCTCGCCGTAGAGCTCACGCTGGCGGGCGACGTTGCGGGCGAAGGTGGACCGCGCGCCGGCCTCGCCTCCCGTCACGCTCTTCGCGTCGCCCCCGGTCTCAGCAGCTGTGTCGCCCCTGGTGTCGGCCGGCTCGGTGGGCCCGCCGACCTCGGCCGGGGGCCGATCGCCGAGCCCTGGCCGCTCCCGAACTACCACGCTGACCCCATCCCTCCGCCGACAGCTCGAATGCTCGCAGTCCGGCGAGGCCACCGGGGCGGAATGGGAATTTCGGCCGTCGAATTCGCCCGTGGGGCAGCGGGCGGGCGGCGGGCGGGACGGGTCAGTCGGTGGCGGGGTCGGCCAGCAGCTCGCGGGTCCGCACCACGTCCCGGCTCATCTGCTCGACCAGCGCATCCACGCTGTCGAACCGCTCCATGCCACGCAGCCGCTCGACGAAGTCCAGCGCCACCCGGTGGCCGTAGAAGTCCTCGTCGACGTCTAGCACGTAGGCCTCGACGGTGCGCTGGCGGCCCGAGAACGTCGGGTTGGTGCCGACCGAGACGGCGGCCGGCAGCGTGCGCTTGCCGTGCACGAACCAGCACGCGTACACACCGTCGGCCGGCACCGCCGCGAACGGGGTCGGCGCCAGGTTGGCCGTCGGGAAACCGAGCTCGCGGCCACGCCGGTCGCCGTGCACCACCACGCCCTCCAGCCGGTGCGGGCGGCCGAGCGCCTGGGCGGCGAGCGCCACGTCACCGCCGTCGATGCACGCCCGGATGTAGGTCGAGGAGAAGGTCACGCCGTTGCCGGGCTCGGTGGTGTCGGTGATCAGCTCCAGCCCCTCGACGGCGAAGCCGAAGCGGCGGCCGAGCTGGCGCAGCATCGCCACGTCGCCCCGCGCCCCGTGCCCG
>DATAYB010000154.1:0-2775 GCA_036272795.1 Pseudonocardia sp. | reverse complement strand
TGCTCCGCATCGCCGACACCCTGACCGCCGCGTTGCGCACCCCCGCCTGGGCGTACGGGCGCTGAGAAGCCGAACCACACGATCCACCGAGGAGAGGGGCAGCCATGGCCGGGAAGGTAGCCAGCAAGAAGAACGGCAAGTCGAGAAAGGGCACGAGGGCGGCGGACGAGGACACCGCGCCACCCGAGCAGAACGGCGGCGCCAAGAAACGCGCCAAGCCGAAGCCGGCCCCCAAGCCCACCCCCGCACCGGCGGTCATCCCCACCCAGGCCACACCCACCCAGGCCACAAGCAGCCAGGCCGAGGCAGCGGCCGCCGCTCCCCCGGAGCCGACCGCGCCCCCGGGCATCCCGCCGCAGGTCTCCTCGGTGAAGGCGTCGGCGACGCGGACGATCGCCACCGGCCGGGGGTCGGGCGCCGCCCCGGCAGCCGCCAAGGCGGCGCCGAAACGCAAGCCGCTGAAGGGCGTCTCCGCCATCCGCGCATTCTTCCGGCGCAATACCACGCCGATCTACTTCATCTCCCCGACCGCGTTCAACCTGCTCGGGGTGGACCGCTGGATCGCCAACTTCCACTACATCAACTACTACGACTCCTTCGGCGGCATGCACCCGAGGGTCTGGGTGCCGCAGGACCGGGGCGAGGACAACTTCGCCTCGATGGAGGAGATGAACAACTACCTGATCACGCACCCGGAGTTCTTCGACCTGGTTCGGGACAAGGCCCCTGGCAAGGCCGTGCTGGTGATGTTCGACGAGGAGACCGAGCGGCTGGCCGCCGATCTCGGCATCGAGGTGGCGCTGCCGTCGGCGGAGCTGCGGCACCGGATGGACTCGAAGCTGGTCACCACCCGGCTCGGCAACGAGGCCGGCGTGCCCAGCGTGCCGAACGTGCTGGGCAGCGTCGCGGACTACGACGGACTGCTGGAGCTGGCCCGCTCGGCCGGGCTCGGTGACGACCTCGTGGTCCAGCTGCCCTGGGGTGACTCCGGCAAGACGACGTTCTTCATCAACGACGAGGCCTCCTGGGACAAGGCGTCGGAGTCCTCGGAGCTGACCGGCGTCGAGATGAAGGTGATGAAGCGGATCAACTGCCGGGCCGTCGCGGTCGAGGCGGTACTGACCCGGCACGGCACGCTGGTCGGGCCGATCATGGCCGACATCACCGGCTACGAGGAGCTGACCCCGTACAAGGGTGGCTGGGCCGGCAACGACGTGTACATCGACGTGCTCACCCCGCAGCAGCACGCCCGCGCCCGGGTACTCACCCAGAACCTCGGCGACCGGCTCGCCAGCGAGGGCTACCGCGGCTTCTTCGAGGTGGACTACCTGGTCGACGTCGACACCGGCGAGCTCTACCTCGGCGAGCTGAACCCCCGGCTGTCCGGGATCAGCTCGATGACGAACGTGACCGCGGGCGCCTACGCCGAGCTGCCGCTGTTCCTGTTCCACCTGCTCGAGTACCTGGACGTCGACTACGAGATCGACGTGGCCGAGATCAACGCCCACTGGGCGGACCCGGACACCGTCGACGTGTGGAGCCAGGTGGTGATCAAGCAGACCGCCGACACGATCGGCCTGATCACCAAGTCGCCGGAGACCGGGATCTGGACCACCGGCCCGCGCGGCAAGCTGCGGTTCGGGCGGCCGGCCACCGACTGGCACGACCTGCAGGACGACGCGGAGGGCTTCTACCTGCGGGTCGCCGGGCCGGGTGACTACCTGTACAAGGGCGCGGACATCGGGATCCTGGTCAGCCGGGGGCGGCTGCAGACCAACGACTTCCGGCTCACGCCACTGTGCCGGCGCTGGGTGAACGGGATCCGCGGTCTGGTCGCGGCGACTCCGCTGGACGAGCTCCCCGAGGGTGGCGGGCCCGCCGGCATCAAGGGCTGACCAGGAGGTCCGCGCTGTGGCGGGCCGTGCTGACCCCGCTGCTGTGCACGCCGTCCTCGGTCAGCTCGGCGAGGCGCTCGAGTGCCTCGCCGACGCTGGCCGGGCCGGCGGGCAGCAGAGGCAGGCGGACGTCCGGGGTCGGGATCCGCCCCAGCGCGTGCAGCACACCCTTGAGCACGGTCGGGTTGGGCTCGGCGAAGGCGGCGGCCGACCAGCGGGCCAGCGTGTGCCCGAGCTGCCGCGCCCGCACGGGGTCGCCCTCCCGCCAGGCGTCGGTGAACTCGACGAACCGGTCGGTGGCCAGGTGCGCGGAGGCGAGGATGCCGCCCCGGGCCCCCAGGGCGAGCAACGGTGCCAGGAACACGTCGTCGCCGGCCAGCACCGCGAAGTTCGGCGGCAGATCACCGAGCAGGTCCACGGTGGCGGCGTCCACGCACCCCGGCGCGTACTTCACCCCGATCACGCTGTGCAGCCGGCCCAGCGCGCGCAGGCAGCCGGCGCTCAGCGGCTGCCCCCAGCTGGCCATTGCCGACCCACCGCGAGGGGTGGTGCTGACCCCGCTGCCGATGCACCGGCGGACCGTGGTCGCCTTCCGCTGCGGGGCCGCCACGCACCCCGCGGTGCTCGCCGTCATCGCGGCACTCCGCTCCGCCGTCCCGCCCGAGCTGCTCCCCGACCCCGCGTAGGCGCCGTCCGCCTGTCTCGAGAGGTCGCGGGCCCCGTGTTCAGCGCGGTGACCCGGTGACCCGGTTGGCGTCGGTGAGTTGTTGGGCGAGTTGGGTGGCGGCGTGCCAGGCGAGTGCGACGGTGGTGAGGGTGGGGTTGGTGGCGGTGGCGGTGGGGATGACGCCGTTGCCGCCGAGGTGGAGGTTGTGGGTTC
>DATAYB010000153.1:0-1693 GCA_036272795.1 Pseudonocardia sp. | reverse complement strand
GCGGACACCGCGCCGACCGCGAACGCGATCCGCCAGCCCCAGCTGCTCAGCTCCTCCTTCGTGAGCACCTCCTGCAGCACGATCTGCAGGGCGAGCGCGATCAGCTGGCCGGAGGTGAGCGTGACGTACTGGAAGCTCGAGCAGAAGCCGCTTTACTGAGGAATGTCTCAGCAAAGGCGGCCGGGTCACACGGGCCGGGTCACACGGGCCGGGTCACACCGCCGACAGCCCGAGCAGCCGGGCGGGGGTGTCGTGCAACACCGTGCGGAGGAAGCCGGCACCGAGCCGGTCGTCCCCGGCCGCCCAGCTCTCGATCGCGCGCAGCTGGTCCACGTAGGGGTACGGGATCTGCGGGTAGTCGGTGCCGAGCACGATCCGGTCGGCAACCGGGACCAGCCGCGCCACCCAGTCCGCCGGCAGCGGCATGGTCCGCTCGTTGAACGGCGTGCCGACCATCGTGGTGTCCAGGTACACATGCTCGTAGCGGTGCACGAGCTCGAGCGCACCGACGTAGTCCGGCATGCCCGCGTGCGCTAGCACCGCGACCAGTCCCGGGTGTGCGGCGAGCACCTTGCCGAACACATCGAGCCCGGTGAACGCGCCCGACAGCGGCCCGTGCCCGCAGTGCACCACGGCCGGCACGCCCGCCTCGGCGAGCAGCCCCCAAACCGGCTCGAGCAGCGGGTCCCCCGGGTCGAACGCGCCGACCTGCACGTGTACTTTCACCGCCCGCGCACCGGCGTCCAGCGCGGCACCGAGGTAGTCGGCGACTCCGGGCTCGGGGAAGAAGGTGGCGGTGGGGACGGCGGCCGGCGTCCGGGCGGCGAAGTCCCGCATCCAGTCGTTCAGCCACGCCGCCATGCCGGGCTTGTGCGGATACGCCAGCGGGGCAAACCGCCGTACCCCGAGCTCGGCCAGCCTGGCCACCCTGGTCGGCTCGTCGAACCGGTACGTGATCGGCCACGGGTAGCCGTAGTGCTCCTCGGCGCGGTCGAAGTACGCCCAGACCTTGCGCGTCACCGGCTCCGGCAGGAAGTGCACGTGGATGTCGACCAGCCCAGGAAGCCCGAGGTCCGCCACCCAGCGCGCCACGTCGGCGTCGTCCACCGGCGACGGTGGCAGCCGGTCGGTCATCGGCCCCGGCTGCTCGATCTCAGGCACCCGCGCGCTCAGTCACTCATGCCCTTGGCGCGCCGGCCGACGACCCTGCTGATCTCCCGCTGGGCGTCGCGCTTGGCCATGTCGCTGCGCTTGTCCCACGACTTCTTGCCCTTGGCCAGCGCGAGCTCGACCTTGACCTTGCCGTCGGAGAAGTACATCGACAGCGGTACGAGGGTGAGCCCGCCCTCCCTGGTCTTGCCGATCAGCCGCTCGATCTCGGACCTGTGCAGCAGCAGCTTGCGCGTACGCCTCGGGGCGTGGTTGGTCCAGCTGCCCTGGGTGTACTCGGGAATGTGCAGGTTGCGCAGGAAGATCTCGCCGTCGTCCACCGTGGCGAACGCGTCGACCAGGGATGCCCGACCGAGCCGCAAGCTCTTCACCTCGGTGCCCTGCAGCATGATGCCGGCCTCGTAGGTGTCGACAATCGAGTAGTCGTGCCGTGCCTTGCGATTCGACACGATCACTTTCTGGCCCCGCTCCTGCATCCCTCCAGCCTACGACGAACCGCCCGCGCCCTCACTCCGGTTACCCC
>DATAYB010000152.1:0-5978 GCA_036272795.1 Pseudonocardia sp. | reverse complement strand
CGCCGTCCCGAATGCCGCCCGCCGCACTTCGCACACCGCCCGCCGCACACCGCTCTGCCGCACTTCGCACACCGCCCGCCGCACTTCGCATACCGCTCTGCCACTTCGCACACCGCCCGCCGCACACCGCTCTGCCGCACTTCGCACACCGCCCGCCGCACTTCGCATACCGCTCTGCCACTTCGCATACTCCGCAAACCGTGCGAAGTGAAGGCAAACCGTGCGAAGTGAAGGCAAACCGTGCGAAGTGAAGGCATGCCGTGCGAAGTGAAGGCATGCCGTGCGAAGTGCAAGCAGAGCGGGCGAGGCGGGCGAACGGCGCGCGAGGTGACCCGGGCGACGGTGGACGGCGGGCAACACGTGCGCCGGCCGGCCGGCCAGAGGTCCCTGCAGCCCCACCCGTCACATTTCCATGATCACCAGGACGAGAAGGCTGTTCGCCAGGCCTGAAAACAGCCCTGACGTCCTGATGATCACGGAAGAACGGGAGCCGCAAAAACGGAAGCCGGGAGCGCGGCCGGCTGACACACGGCTGCCGGCTGACACGCGGCGGCCGGCGGTGGCCGCGCTGATCCCTGCGTCGTCGGCGAGGCGGCCGGCCGGGAGCGCTCGTCCGTCCGCGAGCGCGAGCGGCATCCGGCATCTCGCCGGGCCAGCGACCAGTGCCCCGACCGCCGCGATGTCGAGGTCGGCGCCGGAGGAATGCGGCTCGGCCGCCTGCTCTGCCATCCCGCGAACTGTAGGTCCCCATTGCTTCGGTGGTCGTCGTAGCAAAGGGGCCCCACAGACGGGCTAGGGCCCCGCGCGCCGAGGGGCGGTCGACGCGCGGGGCGGTACCGAGCGGGTCAGCGCTCGGGGGTCCAGGTGCCGGGGAGCTTCATCACGCCGTTCATGAAGTTGGACAGCATGATGTCCCGGTCGCCGACCTGCAGGTCCTTCATCCGGGTGTAGATCTCCCACATCTCGGCCTTGAGCATCTGCTTGCCGAGGTGGCTGCCGAGGCAGTAGTGCGCGCCACCGCCGCCGAAGGCCTGGTGCGGGTTCTCCTTGGCGGTGCGCCGCACGTCGAACGTGTCCGGGTTGCGGAACACGTCGGCGTCGCGGTTGCCGGACAGGTACCAGAGCACGACCTTGTCGCCGGCCTTGATCGTCTCGCCGCCGAGCTCGTAGTCGGCCAGCGCGGTGCGCCGGAAGTGCATCAGCGGCGGTTCGACGCGCAGCACCTCGTTGATCGCGTCGTCGGCGCGGTTGTCGAAGTCCTCCATGACGTACGCCAGCTGGTCCGGGTGCTCGCCGAACAGCGCCATCATGTGCGCCGCCGAGTGCCGGGTGGTGTCGTTCGCGGCGCCGGCGAGCAGCGCGAAGAAGACGCCGACCTCCTCGACGGTCATCTTGGAGCCCTCGTACTGGGCCTGCGAGACCCAGCTCATCAGGTCGTCGGTCGGGTTCGTCTGCCGCTGCTTGGCGAGATCCAGTGCGAGCACGCCGAGCTTCTGCGACGCGTCGGCGAACACCTGCAGCGGCGAGCCGATGTGCGCATACTCCGGGTCGCTCCAGGCGCCCATCTGCTCGGCGGCGTCCATCACGTACTGGATCTGGTCCCGATCGGTGATGCCGAAGAACGTGGCGAAGACGCGGCCGGGCACCTCCTTGGCGATCAGCGTGCAGAGGTCACCGTGGCCGAGCGGCGCGGCATGGTCGATGATCTCCTTGACCGTGCGCCGGGTGTCCTCCTCGACCTTGCGGATGTGCTTCGGCGTGAACGCCACGCTGATGATGTTGCGGAACGTGGTGTGCCGGGGCGGGTCGGACACGATGAACGACAGCATCGACTCCAGCTGCGGGAAGTCGTCGATGAACACCCCGTCGGCCGAGCTGAACACCTCGGTGTTGCGGGACACCTCGCGGATGTGCGCGTGCTTGGTGACCGACCAGAAGCCCCGGGCGTTGTCCAGGTTCGGGTCGAGCGCCTCGGGCGGGCCGTGCCAGCTGACCGGCTTGTTCTCCCGCAGCCACTTGAACGTGTCCAGGTGCTCCTGGCGGGGCCGCCCCCAGAACTCCAGGGTGCTGAGGTTGGTGTCGATCGTGCCGGCGGTCATGGATCTCCTCGTCTGTGCCACCCGATTTCTGTGCCACCCGGTGCCACCTGGTGCCGACCCGGACGCTAGGCCGGATGTGGCCTGCGCCACGTCTCCCTAAATGGGCAAGTTCGATGTCCGAAGTGGGCAGGCCTCCCGAAGGGGGCAGGCCCGCGTGTGACGGCGTCGCGCTGGACTTTTAGTCGCGCACTCATTATTTTTGTACTAGACAAAAATTGAGGGAGGGTCCCGTGCCGACGTCCGTCACGACAGCTCTGACCCACTACCCGGCGCGCTACTTCGCCGCCTGGAACGCACACCAGCTCGACGGGGTCGACGGCCTGCTCGCCCCGGCGTTCAGCTGGATCGACCCGTCGCTGCCCGCCGAGCTGACCGACCTGGCCGGCGCACACGGCTTCTTCACCTCCTCGTGGGCGGCGTTCCCGGATATCCACTTCGAGGCGCTCGGCGAGCCGCTGCTGGACCCCACCGCGAACCGCGTGGCCGCCGAGTGGCGGATGACCGGCACGCACACCGGGGCGGAGTTCCCGCCGGGAGTGCCGGCCTCGGGGCGGTCGTTCGACGTGCTCGGCACCGACGTGTTCACCGTGGACCTGACCGACGACAGCGCCGGCCGGGCCACCGCGATCCGGGCGTACTACGACGCCGCCACCCTGGCCCGCCAGCTCGGCCTGGCCTGACCCGGTGACCGGCTCGGGTTCGTCTGGCGGTTGGCACCGCGCAGCGGTACGGAGGTAGTTATGGATTTCGCGGAGCATGAGGACCACCGGGCCATCCGCGCGGCGGTGCGGGACGTCTGCAAGCGGTTCGACGACGACTACTGGATGCGGCTCGAGGCCGAGCACGAGTTCCCGTGGGACTTCTACCGCGAGATGGCCAAGGGCGGCTGGATCGGCATCGCCATCCCGGAGCAGTACGGCGGGGGTGGGCAGGGCATCACCGAGGCGTCCATCGTGCTGGAGGAGGTCGCCGCGTCCGGGGCCTGCATGAACGGCTGCAGCGCCATCCACCTGTCGATCTTCGGCATGCACCCCGTTGTGCTGCACGGCAGCGAGGAGCTCAAACAGCGCGTGCTGCCGCGGGTGGCGTCGGGTGACCTGCATGTGGCGTTCGGGGTCACCGAGCCGGACGCCGGGCTGGACACCACGTCGATCACCACGAAGGCGGTCCGTGACGGCGACGGCTACGTGATCCGTGGGCGCAAGGTGTGGACGTCGAAGGCGCTGGAGTCGGAGAAGGTCCTGCTCCTGACCCGGACCACCCCGAAGGCCGAGGGCGCCAAGCCCACCGACGGCATGACGCTGTTCGTCGCCGACCTGAAGGACCCGGCCGTCCAGATCACCCCGATCCCCAAGCTCGGGCGCAACGCGGTGGCCTCCTGCGAGGTCGTCTACGACGGGCTGCGGGTGGCCGAGCGGGACCGGGTCGGCGAGGAGGGCAAGGGCTTCCGCTACCTGCTCGACGGGCTGAACGCCGAGCGCGTGCTGATCGCCGCCGAGGCACTCGGGGTCGGCAGGGCGGCGCTGCGCCGGGCGGTGGCCTACGCCAAGGAGCGGGTCGTGTTCGGCCGGCCGATCGGGCAGAACCAGGGCATCTCGTTCCCGCTGGCCGACTCGCACGCCCGGCTGCGCGCCGCCGAGCTGGCCATCCGCGAGGCGTCCTGGCGGGTGGACCGGCGGATGCCGGCCGGCGAGCAGGCCAACACCGCGAAGTACCTCGCCGCCGAGGCCGCGTTCAACGCCGCCGACCGGGCCGTGCAGACGCACGGCGGCTTCGGCTACGCCTCGGAGTACCACGTCGAGCGCTACTTCCGGGAGGCCCGGCTGCAGCGGCTGGCCCCGGTGCCGCAGGAGATGGTGCTCAACTACCTCGCCGAGCACGTGCTCGGCCTGCCGCGCTCGTACTAATCCGCTCGTACTAGGAGTCCGCGTTGGAGAACTCGCCGTTCCCGCTCGACGGGGTCCGGGTGCTGGACCTGTCCCGGGCGATCTCCGGGCCCTACGTCGGGCGCATGCTGTCCGACCTGGGCGCCGAGGTGGTCAAGGTGGAGGTGCCCGGCACGGACATCACGCAGGTGTTCGGGCCGCGCAGCCACGGCCACAGTGGTCTCTACGTGCAGCAGAACGCCGGCAAGCAGAACATCTCCGTCGACCTCGGTACCGAGTCGGGCGCGGCGCTGCTTCGCGAGCTGGTCGCGCACGCCGACGTGGTGATCGAGAACTTCCGGCCCGGCACGGTGGACAGGCTCGGGGTCGGCTGGGCGGCGCTGTCGGCGGTGAACCCTCGGCTGGTGATGCTCTCGGTGTCCGGGTTCGGCCAGTGGGGGCCGGAGTCGCGGCGGCAGGCGTACGCCCCGGTGGTGCATGCGGAGAGCGGGCTGCTGGGCCGGCAGGCCGAGGTGGACGGCGCCCGGCCGAACGACGTGGTGATGGCACTCGCCGACTCGGTGACCTCGCTGCACGGCATGGTCGCCGTGCTCGCCGCACTGCGCCTGGTGGAGAGCACCGGTAGCGGCCAGTACCTGGACCTGAGCATGTTCGAGTCGATGCTCGCCACCGACGACTACACCCACTACAGCCTGGAGGGCAGCTACCCGGTGTGGCCGGCGACCGGGTCGGTGTTCGACGCCCCCGGCGGCCCGATCCTGATCTCGGCGGACCCGAAGTACCTGTGGTTCCGGCTGTCGTCCCGGCACGGGCTCGCCGACCCCGACCCGGCGGCCGGCGGGGCCGCGAAGTTCGCCACGCGCGCGCGGGTGATCACGGAGTGGGTTGCCTCGTTCGCCTCGCGTTCGGAGCTGGTCAGCGCGCTGGAGGCGGCCGGGGTGGCCTGGGCGGAGATCCGCACGCCGGCCACGCTGATGGACTCGCCGACCATCGCCGCCCGGGATGTCGTCGCCGAGGTCGACAACCGGGACGGCGGCACGCGGCCGGTGATCCGGATGCCGTACCGGTTCTCCGCCGGTGCCTGCGAACCGCGCGGCGGGGCGGCGTTCGTCGGCGAGCACAACGCGGGCGTACTCGGCCGCTGGCTCGGGCTGGACGCCGAGCGGGTCGCCGAGCTGGAGCGCTCCGGTGCCCTGTTGCCCGTACCGCTGACGGAGGAGGCCCGGTGAACGCGTCCTCGGGAGGCCCGGTGGGAAGCGCTGTGGACATGGCGGGGGGCTCGGCGGACACACCCGCGCGACTGCCGCGGCCGGTCCGGATCGGCAACTGTTCTGGCTTCTACGGCGATCGGCTCTCGGCGGCCCGTGAGATGGTCGAAGGCGGCCCGATCGACGTGCTGACCGGCGACTACCTCGCCGAGCTCACCATGTTGATCCTGTGGAAGGCCAAGCAGAAGGACCCGTCGGCGGGGTACGCGCGTACCTTCCTCACCCAGCTCGAACACGTGCTGGGCACCTGCCTGGACCGGGGCATCCGGATCGTCAGCAACGCCGGCGGCCTCAACCCGGCCGGGCTCGCCGCCCAGATCGGCGAGCTGGCCGAGCGACTGGGGCTCGCCCCGAAGGTCGCGTACCTGACCGGCGACGACCTGGTGGACCGGCTCGACGAGCTGGCCTCCGCAGGCGTCGACCTGGCCAACCTCGACACCGGGCAGCCCCTCGCCGAGACCGACCGCAAGGCCATCTCCGCGAACGCCTACCTGGGTGGCTGGGGCATCGCCGAGGCACTCGGCGCCGGCGCCGACATCGTGGTCTGCCCACGGGTCACCGACGCGTCGCTGGTCGTCGGGCCCGCGGCGTGGTGGCACGGCTGGGCCCGCGACGACTTCGACGCGCTGGCCGGCGCGGTCGCCGCCGGGCACGTGATCGAGTGCGGGCCGCAGGCCACCGGCGGCAACTACTCGTGGCTCTCGGAGATCACCGACCGGCGCTAC
>DATAYB010000151.1:0-2524 GCA_036272795.1 Pseudonocardia sp. | reverse complement strand
ACGCGGCGCCGAGTTCCAGCGCCAGCTTGCGCGCCTCGGCTCCGCGGGTCATCACGTGCACCTCGGCGCCCTGCGCCAACGCGACCTGCGCGGTGATGTGGGCGCTGCCGCCGAAGCCGTAGAGACCCAGCCGTCCACCCGCTGGCAGCTCGGCGCGCAGCAGCGAGCGGTATCCGATGATGCCGGCGCATAATAACGGCGCGAGCTCGCTGTCGCTGTAACCGCTTGGCAGGTGATGCGCGAAAGCGGCTGGGACCGTGGCGAATTCGGCGTACCCACCGTCGGCGTCCCAGCCGGTGTAGCGCGACCTCGGGCATAGGTTCTCGTCGCCCCGACGGCAGTACTTGCACACGCCGCATGTGTGGCGTAGCCAGGCGATGCCCACCCGGTCCCCCACCTTGAACCCGTCACCGGCCTCGGTGCCCACTTCGACGACCTCCCCAACCACCTCGTGGCCGGGAGTCACCCGGTCGCGGTGCACGGGAAGATCGCCTTCGGTGACGTGCAGGTCGGTGCGGCACACCCCGCAGGCGCGCACGGCCACCAGCAGCTCCGACGGCTCGGGGCGCGGCACGTCGGTGGTGACTTGCTCGAGCGGGCCGGTGTCCATCGGCCCGGGCCGACGCACTTGCCACGCCCGCATCGTTGGGGTCGTCGGTGGTGTCATCCGTACATCTTGCCGCGAGGCGACATCAACCGACGATCCGCTCGGGCGGGATCGGTTGCCCTACAACGTTCGTGTGCCTCGCAGGTTTAGGCCGGCGCTCCCGGCGCCGGGGCGGGGGCTCCCGGAGCCGGGGCGGGGGCTCCCGGAGCCGGGGCGGGGGCTCCCGGAGGCGCCGGGTTCGGCGGCGGGGCCCAGGGCTGGATCGATTCGGCCAGCGCCTTGGCCGCACCCACGTCCACCGGGTCGTTCGAGGTCCCGAGCCACACCACAAACCAGCGCTGCGGGGGGCCGCCGCCGGTCGAGGGCGAGCCGACAACGCCCGACCAGATCTGGCCGTTCGGCTTGGACGGGTCGCTGAACTTGACCTCGTAGTAGGACGAGCTCCCGGTGATCCCATTGGCGCCGCTCAGGGGGGCGGTTGCCTGGTTGATCCGGGTGCCGGGATACGGCATGAAGAACTCACCCATGTCCGAGCCCAGCCGGACCGCGGCCTGCGAGTTGCTGGCTTCGGCGCTGGCGTAGAGCTTTTGGTCCAGCCGCCCCATCACGATGCGCGTGTCGTTCGCAACCGGCGGCGGCTGCCCGGGTCCGATGGCCTTGCTGAGCAACTCCGAGCCGTAGTCCAGATGGGATGCGTCCGACTCCACCCAGCTGGCGGGAAGCACGAAGCTGAATCCACCGACGGCATTGCCGATCCGGCCGACGTTCGGGTCGACGGGCGGTGGTGCGTTCGGATCGACCGGTGGTGGCGGCGGCGTCGCGTTGGGATCGCCCGGCTGGGCCTGCGGCGAGGCGGGCGCCGGCGTCGTAGTCGTCGTCGTCGTCGTGGTCGTGGTCGTCGGCGTATTCGTCGTGGGCGTGGGCGAGGGCGGCGCGGGCTCCGGATCGGCGTTCGAGGTGGCCGGTAAGGCGATAGTGACCGCAAAGGCGCTGGTCACTGTGGCGATCGCCAGCGTCGCCCACACTCCTTTGCGACGTGTCGGGTTCGGGTCCACGTGATCCATGGCTGCGAACCTACCGCGTTGCGACCGTGAAGCAAGGGTGCCGTGCGGTTGATGCTTCGGATGTTGCCGATGTGCAACCTGCCTGGCGTCGATGCAGGTCATCGAGGCACGGGGTACAAAGCCACCTCGTGCGCCTTGACGGAGAACCACACGCTCTCCCCCGGCGTCAGCCGCAGCTCGGCCGCGGCGTCGGCGGTGATCTCCGCGGCCAGGCCGGGGGCCCCATCGGCCTGCTCGTGGCTGCGGACCAAGACCGTGGATCCGCGGACATTGAGCTCCGCCACGGCCACCTCGATCGTGTTGCGTGGGCTGCCGTGCGGCTGTTCTTGGTACACGGCCACCGCAGTCGGCGGGAACACCGCGAGTGCTTTGTGCCCGGGTTCGAGCCCGTGATCCGACTCGTGCGCCGGGCTCGCATGCCAGCGAGCGCCGGAGCCGGCGTGCAGCGAACCGTCGGGAGCAATCGTCCCGTTGACCAAGTTGATCCCGGCGATGCGAGCCCCGAAATGACTGCGTGGCGCGGTGAGCACTTCCGCCACCGGGCCCATTTCGGCGATCCGGCCCGATTCGAGCACCAGCACTCGATCGGCCAGTGTGAACACGTCCAGCAGGTCGTGGGTGATCAAAATGACCGCGGAGCCGTTTCGGGTGACCACGTTGCGCAACACCGCGCGGATGCCCGCGGCCGCGGCGACGTCGAGCCCGCTGAGCGGCTCGTCGAGCAGCAATACGTCGGGTTCGGCGGCCAACGCCCGCGCGATCGCCACCCGTTGGGCCTGACCCCCGGACAGCTGCCGCGGTTTCCGGTCGGCGAACTCCTCGGCATCCACCTCGCGCAGCCAGCGCAGCGCCG
>DATAYB010000150.1:0-6142 GCA_036272795.1 Pseudonocardia sp. | reverse complement strand
GATACGAAACGGCGATGCGCACCGCGTCGAGGGCGGTGTCAAAACAGTCGGACGGCGACCGCGGCGCCAGCACCGCTACCGGTGACTCCCCGTTGCGACCGTACAACGCCTGCAGCAGGTCGGCCTGCTCGGTCTTGGTCGGCAGGCCGGTGGACGGGCCACCGCGCTGCACGTCGATCACCAGCAGCGGCAGCTCCAGCGCCACCGCCAGCCCGGTGGCCTCCGACTTCAGCGAGATGCCGGGGCCGGAGGTGGTGGTCACGCCGAGCGCGCCGCCGAAGGACGCACCGATGGCCGAGCCGATGCCGGAAATCTCGTCCTCGGCCTGGAACGTGGTCACGTCGAAGGCCTTGTGCTTGGACAGCTCGTGCAGGATGTCCGAGGCCGGCGTGATCGGATAGGAGCCCAGAAAGACCGGCAGGCCGGACTGCTGGCCGGCCGCCACGATGCCGTACGCGAGCGCGGTGTTGCCGGTGATCTGCCGGTACGTGCCGACCTTCAGCTTCGCGGGCGCGACCTCGTACGTGACCGCGAACGCCTCGGTGGTCTCGCCGTAGTTCCAGCCGGCCCGGAAGGCGAGGATGTTGGCCTCGGCCAGGTCGGGGCGGCGGGAGAACTTCTCACGCAGGAACCGCTCGGTGCCCTCGGTCGGGCGGTGGTACATCCAACACAGCAGCCCGAGCGCGAACATGTTCTTGGACCGCTCGGCGTCCTTCTTCGACAGCCCGGTCTCGGCCAGCGCGCCCTGGGCCAGCGTCGCCATCTGCACGCTGTACACCGTGTAGGCCGACAGCGAGTCGTCCTCCAACGGGTTCGCCGCGTAGCCGACCTTGGTCAGGTTCCGCTTGCTGAACTCGTCGGAGTTGACGATCAGGATCCCGCCGTGCGGCAGGTCGGCGATGTTCGCCTTCAGCGCGGCGGGGTTCATCGCGACCAGTACGTCCGGCCGGTCGCCGGGGGTCAGGATGTCGTAGTCCGCGAAGTGCAGCTGGAAGGACGACACGCCCGGCAGAGTGCCCTGAGGTGCCCGGATCTCGGCGGGGAAGTTCGGCAGCGTGGCGAGGTCGTTGCCGAACGCGGCGGCCTCGGAGGTGAAGCGGTCGCCGGTCAGCTGCATGCCGTCGCCCGAGTCGCCGGCGAACCGAATGACAACGCGCTGGCGCTGCTGTACCTCTACGTCGCGGTGATGGCCGTTGGTCCCGTTGGACTGGGGGGAGCCGTCGTCCGCCGTGGACTGGACGGTGGTGTCCGGGATGGTCATAGGTTGTCTTCCGTCGATCGCGGATTTCCTGCTGGCAGTACCCCTATTCAGGGTAGTACCCCTGCCATCGACTGTCGGTCAGGTCTAGTGATACGTCACATTGGCGTTCTGATTTCCGGAACAGTGGGTGAACGCCCGATCACTTTGCCTTCGAGACCTTCGC
Organism: Pseudonocardia sp.; assembly: GCA_036272795.1. Taxonomy (GTDB): domain Bacteria; phylum Actinomycetota; class Actinomycetes; order Mycobacteriales; family Pseudonocardiaceae; genus Pseudonocardia. The sequence goes on along the minus strand of DATAYB010000150.1, from coordinate 4,718 downwards.
CTTCAGCGCGGCCAGCCGCTCGGCGAAGGCCGGCGACTCCAGCGACGCGACCTGGGCCCTGATCTCCACCTCGACCGCGTCGCGCTGGGCGGCCTGCGTCGCGGTGACCCGCATCGTGCGCTTCGTGGTGATCGCCAGGTCCCTCGGTGCGTCGGCGGCGCGGCCGGCCAGCTCGACGGCGGCCGCCACCGGGTCGTCCACCGCGCGCCAGACGAGGCCGACCCGCTCGGCCTCCTCGGCACCCAGGTTCTCGCCGAACAGCGTCACCGCCGCCGCGCCCTGCGGCCCGAGCACCCGCTGCGCCATCCACGTGTACCCGCCGCCCGGGTGCAGCCCGAGCTGCAGGAACCGCGAGTCGAACCGCGCCTTCGGGCCGGCCACCCGCAGGTCGCAGGCCAGCGCCAGGTTCATGCCGGCGCCGACGGCCGCACCGTTGACCGCGGCCACCGTCGGCAGCGTGCACTCGGCCACCGCCAGAAAGCCCTGGTAGATGGTGCGCAGCCCGTCCTCCTTCGACGCGCCGAGCTGGCTCAGGTCCGCGCCCGCGCAGAAGCCCGGCGGCTCCCCGGTGACCACGATCGCGCCGACGCCCTCGTCCGACTCGGCCCGCCGCACCGCCGCGACCAGGTCACCGGCGAGGTCCACGGCCATCGCATTGCGCCTGGCCGGGTCCGACACGGTGATCACCTCGACCCGGCCGCGCCGCTCGACCCTGATCTCCCGGGCGGCCGCGGCCACCTGAGGAGCGTCCGCGGCTCGGGGAGTTGTCACTGCCGTCTGCGTCGTCGCGCGGGCATCATCAGCCATGTCGCCATCTTCTCCCGTCCGTGCCGCACGCGCCTTCCGGGTCGGCCGCGTCACGTCGGGTGGCGGAACCGGCGTTGTCACTCGATCGTTCAACGCACAGGGAACGGATCGGGCGGCCCAGGCAAGGGGGTCGCCGTCCCGGCTCCGCCAGAAGGAAGTGAAGCGTCATGCACAACCACCACATGAACGGTCTGAAGACCGCCGTTCTGCTCGGCGGACTCAGTGCGTTGGTGCTGCTCATCGGGTCGCTGCTCGGCGGCCGGACCGGGCTGTTCATCGCACTGCTCGCCGCCCTCGGTATGAACGCCTACGCCTACTTCAACTCCGACAAGCTGGCACTGCGCGCCATGCACGCCCGCCCGGTGACCGAGGCCGAACAACCGGCGATGTACCGGATCGTGCGTGAGCTGGCCAACTCCGCCCGCCAGCCGATGCCCCGGCTCTACATCAGCCCCACCAGCGCGCCGAACGCCTTCGCCACCGGCCGCAACCCGCGCAACGCCGCCGTCTGCGCCACCACCGGCATCCTCGAGCTGCTCGACGAGCGCGAGCTGCGCGGCGTGCTCGGCCACGAGCTCTCCCACGTCTACAACCGGGACATCCTGATCTCCTGCGTGGCGGGCGCGCTGGCCACGATGATCAGCTTCATGGCCAACATCGCCATGTTCGCCTCGATCTTCGGCGGCGACAACGAGGACCGCGCCAACCCGTTCGCCATCCTGCTCGTCTCGCTGCTCGGCCCGATCGCCGCCGGTGTGGTGCAGATGGCGGTCAGCCGGTCCCGCGAGTACCAGGCCGACGCGAGCGGCGCGCAGCTCACCCGCGACCCGCTGGCGCTCGCCTCGGCCCTGCGCAAGCTGCAGCTCGGTACCCAGCTCGCGCCGCTGCCGCCTGAGCCCGCGCTGGTCTCGCAGTCCCACCTGATGATCGCCAACCCATTCCGCCCCGGCGAGCACCTCTCCCGGCTGTTCTCCACCCACCCGCCGTTGGAGGACCGGATCCGCCGCCTCGAGGAGATGGCCCGGCAGCGGTGAGGCCGGACGGACTAATTGGGTCGACGGGACACGCCGGGTGAGCGACGGTGATCCGGTGGCCCACAACGACAACACGGACGACTACACGGTGGACGACGACCCCGAGCGGCTCGACCTCGACGCCATCTGCGCATACCTGAGCACCTCGGTGTACTGGGCTCGCTGGCGCCCGGTGGACGTGATCAGGGAGCAGGTCCGGACGGCCTGGCGGGTGGTCGGGGCGTACGCGGCGGACGGCTCGCAGGTCGGCTTCGCCAGGGCGGTCGGCGACGGGTTCGCGCTCGCCTACCTGGCCGACGTGTACGTGCACGACGACCACCGTGGCCACGGCCTCGGCAAGCGGATCGTGCGGCACATGATCGACGATGGCCCCGGTGCGAAGTTCCGCTGGATGCTGCACACCTCCGACGCACAGGGCCTCTACCACCAGTTCGGCTTCAGCGAGCCCGGCCCCCAGTCCCAGTACACCTACCTGGAACGCCCCAGCACCCAAGGCTGAGCCGTGCCCCGACCTAGGGCCGAGAACCTCCCGCGAGTCGCGGATTCTGTCGGGGTGAGTCGCGGATTTCGTCGGGTGCGACTCAGTGGCCGGCCTTCTGCGGTGTGTAGTGGCCGGCCACCATCCGGGTGGAGACACCGAACCGGTTCCATGCGTTGATGGCCGTGATCGCCGCAATCAGGTGGGCCAGCTCGGTCGGGTTGAAGTGGTCGGCCGCCCGCTCGTAGACCTCGTCCGACACAAAGCCGTCGGTGAGCACGGTGATCGCCTCGGTGAGCTCGAGCGCGGCGACCTCCCGGGCGGTGTAGAAGTGCTGCGACTCCTCCCAGGCGGACAGCTGGATGATGCGTTCGGCCGACTCACCGGCCGCCAGGGCGTCCTTGCTGTGCATGTCCAGGCAGAACGCGCAGTGGTTGAGCTGCGAGGCGCGGATCTTGACCAATTCGTGCAGGGTCGGGTCGATGCCGGCCGAGACGGCGGTCTCCAGCCGGATCATGGCCCGGTAGACCTCGGGGGCGAGCTTGCCGAGGTCGAGGCGCGGGGTGTGCTCGAGGACGCGGTCGTGGTTGTGTGTGGTTGTCATGACTTGAACGTTAGGCGCGCAGTGGCGCAGGAGTATGGTCCATTCTTGTGTCAGATGACCGGTCCACTTCACAGTCGGGCCGCGCGGGCCGCCCGGGCCGTTCCGCCGGGGTCGGCGCGGACCTGCACCTGGACCTGCGCGCGGGGGACGGGTCCGGCGTACGGGCCAGCCTGATGGAGGCACTGCGGGACGCCGTGCGCACCGGCCGGCTGGGCAAGGGCGTCCGGCTGCCGTCGTCGCGGTCGCTCGCCACCGACCTCGGGATCGCCCGCAACACCGTCGTTGACGCCTACAGCGAGCTGGTCGCCGAGGGGTGGCTGACCGCCGCACAGGGCTCCGGCACCCGGGTGGCGGCCTGGACGGCGCCGCTCACCCCACCCGCCGCCCCCCGGCTGGCACCCCGCGTCGCGCTGCCTGTACACAACCTCCAGCCCGGCCGCCCCGACACGTCGTCCTTCCCCCGCGTCGAGTGGCTGCGTGCCGCCCGCCGGGCCCTGATGGCCGCCCCGCACGAGGCCTTCGACTACGGCGGCCCGCGCGGGCGGATCGAGCTGCGCACCGCGCTCGCCGGCTACCTCGCCAGGGCGCGTGGGGTGCGCACCGACCCCGACCGGATCATGATCTGCTCCGGCGCAGTGCACGGGCTGATGCTGCTCGGCGCGGCGCTGCGGGCGCGCGGGGTGGCGGCGGTCGCGGTGGAGTCCTACGGGCTGGAGGAGCACCGCGAGCTGCTCGCCGCCGAGGGCCTCGGCACGCCGCCGCTCGAGCTGGACGGCCGAGGTGCCCGGGTCGAGGCGCTCGGCGGGCTGCCTGACGTCGGCGCGGTGCTGCTGACCCCGGCGCACCAGTTCCCGACCGGGGTCGCCCTGCACCCCGACCGGCGGGCCGCCGCGCTCGACTGGGCACGCACGAGCGGCGGCTTCATCCTGGAGGACGACTACGACGGTGAGTTCCGGTACGACCGGCAGCCGGTCGGCGCGCTGCAGGGCCTCGACCCGGAGCACGTGGTCTACCTCGGCACCACGAGCAAGGCGCTGGCCCCCGCCCTGCGGCTGGGCTGGATGGTGCTGCCGGAGTCCCTGCGGCTGGACCTGGACAGGGTCAAGGGCGAGGTGGACCGCATGTCCAGCGCGCTCGACCAGCTCACCCTCGCCGAGTTCATCAACTCCGGCGCCTACGACCGCCAGATCCGCGCGATGCGCGGCAGCTACCGGCGCCGCCGCGACCAGCTGGTGCACGCGGTCATGCAGCGCTCGCCCGGCGTCCGCGTCACCGGGCTGGCCGCGGGGCTGCACGCCGTCGTCGAGCTGCCGCCGGGCGCCGAGCGGACCGTCCTGCAGGTCGCGGCGTGGCACCGGCTCGAGCTGTTCGGCATCGGTAAGTTCCGCCACCCGGACGCGACGCCCCGAGGTGACGCGCTGGTCGTCGGGTACGCCACGCCGTCCGGCAGCGCCTGGTCGGGTGCCCTCGCCGCGCTCTGCGACGTGCTGCCCTGAGGTGCGGCGCGCGCCGGCGACCCTGCCGGCCCGCGAGGGTGAGCGCGACCGCGCCGCCCCCGACAGGTCAGCGCGGTCGCGCCTGCCTCTACCTACCGGTCAGCCGGTCGCGCCGGCAGCCAGTGCGATCGCCATCACGTACTCGCCGTAGCGCGAGCTGCCCAGCTTGGCGCCGAGTGCGTAGCAGGCGTCCGCGTCGATGAAGCCCATGCTCAGGGCGACCTCTTCGAGACAGGCGATCCGGATGCCCTGCCGGTGTTCGAGCACCTGCACGTACTGGCCTGCCTCCAGCAGCGAGT
>DATAYB010000149.1:0-7120 GCA_036272795.1 Pseudonocardia sp. | reverse complement strand
CACCTCGACCAGAGTGCGTCGGCCGGCGGGCGTTGTTCAGGGTGCGGTTCTCCTAGGAAGTCCAGTCCCAGTCCCAGGTCCGCGACCCGCAAACAGGGCGGACGTCGATACGATGACTTACCGTGCAGCAAACTGATTCAGGGGAGGCGCCCGCGCCGGACGAGCGGGACCACGTCGACCGCGTGCTGGAACAGTGGGCACGGGAGGATCCCGAGCTCGACCTCGCCGACACGGTCGCGGTGATCGCCCGGCTCGGTCGGGTGCGCGCGTACGTGGACCGCGAGCTCGACGACCTGTTCGGCCGCTACGGTCTCACCCGGCAGTCCTGGGACGTGCTGGCCTGCCTGCGTCGCGCCGGCAAGCCCTACCAGCTCACCCCGACCGAGATCAACGGAGAGGTGATGCGCACCTCCGGGGCCATCACCCACACCCTGCACGCCCTCGAGTACGCCGACCTGATCAAGCGGGTGCCCAACCCCCAGGACGGCCGCAGCTCACACGTGCAGCTGACCCCGGCCGGGCGGCGGCTCCTGCAACGGGTCGGCCCGCTGCACGTGGCCAACGAGCGGCGCATGCTCACCCCGCTCACCCCCGAGGAGCTGAGCAACCTCACGTCGCTGCTGCGCAAGCTCCTCGTGTCGTTCGAGCGGGCGAACCCGGTCCCGCACGCCACCGCCACCCAGCGCCGCCGCGCCGGCCGCCCCGGCCGGCCGGCGCCGGGCTGACGCGCCGGTCAGGGCTGGGTACCCTCCTCGACCCAGCGCTGGAACACCGCGATCCGCTCGTCGGGCCAAGGACCGTCGCAGGGCATGCTGCCGTCCCGGAGTTTGGCCAGGATCGCGGAGGCGTGCTGCCCGACGTCGGCGGCGGAGTGCAGGTCGAAGGCGAACCGCATGGCCGCCCGGTCGCGGCCGCGGAACAGGCCCTGGATGTGCCGTTCGAAGCTGACGGTCTCCCCGTCGGCGGGTGCCGGCGGCGGCTCGGGCTCGGGCTCCGGGGCGGCGTACGACGACCGCGGGGTGGGGGTCGTGTTGCAGACCCACCACCACTTCGGCACCGGCATCTTGGGTGGAGGTTGGGCCCCGGGCTGGGAGTTGTCCACGGCGAGCCGGGAGCCCCATTCCAGGTAGGCGGTGAAGGCGGCGCGGAACTCGCCGTCGTTCGGCAGCCCGGCCTCGTTGGCGCTCTGCGCGAGCAGGGTGACCCAGCGCGCGCGTTGGGTCTCGGTGAGGTGCTTGTTCAGGTGCTGGGAGAGCATCCGGGCGTAGCCGCCGTAGCGCTGGCTGTAGAGCTCCGGTCCGCCGAAGACCTCGGAGAGCCAGGCGGCGACGCGCTCGGGGTGGTCGGGTTCCATCCGGGCGAACAGCGGTGCGAGCAGCTCGTCGGCCGCCACGTGACGTTCGTAGAACAGCCTGGTCAGCCGCAGCAGCGCCGGGTAGCCGCCGGCCCAGGCGAACAGCGTGGGTTCGGTGTCCGGGTCGGGCACCGGGTCGTGGAAGTCGGCGTACCAGTGCGCGCCGCTGCAGAAGGGCTTGTTGGCGGAGTGGCCGCACCGGCAGAGGCTGCAGTGCTCGGGCGAGGCCCCCGGCGGCCGGGCCGGGCCGGTGCCGGAGTCGTCGACCAGCTCGACGCCGCCGGTGACCCGGTACGGACCGTCCTTGCTGACCTCGACGCCGGGCTCGCGCTCGGTGTCGGCCAGCTCCGGCGGTGCCGAGGCGTCGTGGGCGATCCGCAACGCCCCGGACGGGCAGCTCTGCACCGCCCGGAAAAGGTCGTCGGCCCGCGCGCCGGCCGAGGCCACGAAGGGCTCGGTGCCCACCCGGAACGCGGTGGGCAGGGCGTCGGTGCAGAACCCGGAATGGGCGCAGATGCCCCGGTTGTCCCGGATCTCGAACTGGCGCGCCGGGTACGCGTCGGGCCGGTCCGGGACGCGGGTGTCGAGCTTGGCGCCGCTGAACCCGATCTCGGCGTGAGTGCCGTCGCACCAGGGCCGCCGCCCGGACTGTCCACAGCGGCACAGCGCCGCGACCGGTGGGTGGGCGACCGGCTCACCGAGCCAGCTCGACAGCGCGGGCGTGCCGCCGACCAGCACGTACGGCCCGTCGGTGCGCACCACCAGCCGCCCGCGCGGGCCGACCGGTATCTGGGCGGCGATCTGCCCGAGCCCGGCGAGCCGGTCGCCGTCGGTGATCAGGTCGGCGACCAGGCGGTGGGCGCCCGCGCAGGCCTCCAGCAGGCTCGGGTCCCGGTCGGTGAGGCAGCGGGTGGTGAGCGCGGTCGCCAGGTCCAGGAGCCGGTCTTCGAGCGGCTCGTCGGGTGGTGCGCCGCCCGAGGCGCCCGTTGGAGGCGCGGAGGGGGCGATCTCACGCAGGGGGCGCACGACGGTGGCGGTGAGCCGGTCCGCGCCCGGGATGTCCTGGCGGCCCCAGTACTCCGCGAGCTCCTCCGCCGCCCGGAGCAGTTCCTGTGCTGACAGTGTCCCGGCGGGTGCGTGACTGATGTTCATGGTGATCAGAGCCCTAACATGTCGAGGACGAGCCGGGCCACCTCGCGCCCGAGTAGCGCTGTTGCCCGTTGACCGACGCTGGGTGCGACGCTCTCGGTGCTCATGGCTGCTCCCGGTTCGGGTCGGGGCGGGCGGGTCGCGACCGGGCGTCCACCATGGCGGGGTCCCCATCGCGCACGTCGTCCGTCGAGGGTGCGGTGGTGGGGTTGAGCTGGTCGAAGCAGTAGTAGATGGCGAGCGCGCCGTGCACCGCGAGCGTGGCGTAGGCGTTGACGAACGACAGCGCGATGCAGCCGGCGTAGATCAACATGCCGATGCCGAAGCGGCGCACCGCGGCGCGGCCGATGGACACGTGCGCGTGCAGCAGCCGGTCGTCGCGGCTGATGGCCCACCACAACAGCGTGAACGCCGCCCCCATGCCCAGCATCGTGGCGCTGTAGACGGCCGCCGCCACGTGCGCGGCGGACCCTGCGGTGAGGTACTCGGCGAGCAGCCGGGTGGGGAACGGGATCAGCGACACCACCATCAGCAACGCCAGGTTGGAGAACAGCACCGCCCGGTCCACCCTGCGGACCAGGCCGAACATCGCGTGGTGGTTGATCCAGATGATCCCGATGATCAGGAAGCTGACCAGGTACGCCGCGTAGGAGGGCCACTCATGGGCCAGCGCGGCCGCCAGCCCGAGGGCACCGGGTTCGGTGCCCCCGGGGGCCGGCGGTACGTGCAGGTCCAGCACCAGCAGGGTGATCGCGATGGCCATCACGCCGTCGCTGAACGCCTCCAGCCGCTTGCTGTCGTTCACGGCCTGCCCCGGCCGCTCGGCGGGGTGCCGCGCAGCTTCACCACCAGCGCGAGCGCCTCGTCGCGGTGGAACTCCTCCCCGTAGAGATCGCCCTTGGGTTCCTGGTGCCCGACCTCGTCGCGGGCGAGCGTGCCGGTGCGCACCGGGTCGAACCCGGCCGCGTTGACCAGCCGCGCCGCCGTCTCCCCCGCACCGTCGTCCCCGGTGGCGTAGAACATCACCACCCGGTCCGGCCCGGTCCGCCCGGCGGCGCTGGCCTGGAAACCCGAGGTGAGGGTGTTGAACACCTTCACCCAGCGCGCCGCCGGCACCTTCCGCGCGTTGTAGGCCGCCGCGGACAACTCGCCCAGGTCGATCACCTCGAGAGCGCCGTCCCGGCGGGTGAACTGGTTGGTGGCGTCCAGGACCGTCCGACCGGCCAACCCTGCCGGTCCCCCTGCGGCGGCCAGTGCCTCGTCGACCACTCCCCACGGCACCGAGAGCACGACCACCTCGGCGTCCCGCACGGCCTGTTCAGGGGTGGCCGCGGTGACCCCGAGCTGGCCGGCGAGGCGCTCCAGCGCGGCCGGGTCGCGGGTGAAGCTGATCGTCACCTGATGGCCGGCGGCAGCGAAGAGCCGGGCCAGGTTGCCGCCGATGTTGCCCGCTCCGACGATCGCGATGCGCATCACCGGCTCACCTCGACCCCGCCGGTGGAGCCGGGTTTTGCGAGTAGGGCGGTGAGCTCGGCGGTGTCGGTGAACACCGTGCCGCCGAACCAGGCCAGCTGCGCCAACGACCGCTCGCCGGCGTCCGCGTTGCCCTGCCCGCACGCATCGGTGACCAGTACCGGCAGGTAGCCGAGGTCGAGGGCGTGCCGAATGGTCGGGTCGATGCCCACCTCCAGCGCAACCCCCACGACGGCCAGGCCCTCGATGCCGGCGTCGCGGAGCGCGAAGTCCAGCGGGGTGCCCACGAAGGCCGACATGGCCAGCTTGTCGAACACCGCCTCGTCCGGCCCCGGCGTCACCTCCGGGACCAGCTGGGTGCCCGGTGCGTCCGGCGGGAACGTGGACACCAGCGCGTTCACGTCGTCGGTGCGCTGCCACACCATCGAGGTGCGCATCCCGCCACCACCGAGCAGCCCCACCGGCAGCGTGGTGTGCCGGGTGAAGAAGGTGCGCACCCCCGCTGCCCGCGCCGCCGCAAGCACCTCGGCGACCCGCGCGGTCACCTCGGCCCCGTCGGGCAGCTGTCTCACCACCCCCACCTGCATGTCGTAGACCAGCAGCGCGAGATGCGCCGGGTCACAGATCTCCTCCAGCGAGCGCCGGACCGTGCGAGCCACCATCACGAACCCCTCCTTCCGACCTGCTGCCGAGACGGGCTAGCTCGCCGACCCGGAACCGGCGACCGCGCTCGAGGTGCGGTCATAGGGCTCGGCGACGTCGATCTCCGCGCGGAACAGGCTCTCGATCGGCACCGGCACCATCAGCGGGATGAAGAACCATTCGAGGAACCCGCCCTTGGACAGCGGGAAGTCGTCGGTGTAGCGGCGCGCCTCCTCCACCGAGTCGAGCTCGAAAACGATCACCACACCCGGCTCGTCGGCGCGGGCGTAGTTCTCCCGGACGATGCCGGCCTTCCACAGCCGCCAGACGTTGGACACCTCCTCGGGCAGGTACGGGTTGATGTCCTCGAGCGTGATACCCGGCTTGAACTGGTCATAGGCGATGATCTTCATGGTGTCCTTCCAGGGACGGCGAACAGATCACCCGTGGTCAGCGGCCCCGAGGGGGCTGCAGGTGTCAATTTAGCTTAACGTGCAGCAATCACAAATCACGTTACGCCGTCGCCAGGGCCTCTTCGGTGGGCGGTGCGTCCTCAGCCGGCCCGGCGGCGGAACACGGCACGCAGGCGCCCCACCAGCACACTCAGCACCAGCCGCAGCGGGCTCGGCGCGGCGACCTCGGCCGGCGCCTCACCGGTCAGGGCGGCCCGGTCCAGCTCGGCGGCGAACTGCTCGAACATCCGGTGGCTCACGTCCCCGGCGAGTGCCCTGCCGAACTGGGCGATCCGCCCCGACAGGTACAGGCTCACCTCGGCGCGCAGCACGGTGCCTCGGCCGGGCCCGCCGTCGGGGCCGCCGGGGGAGGCGGTGGCGCGCAGCCGGATGTCCGCCTGGGTGGCGCTGCCGCCGGCGTCCGCACCCCTGGCCAGCACCCGGAGCCGGTGCTCCCCCGCGTCCCGCTCGACGACCCGCGCCACCCCGTCGAAGCTCAGCTTCACCGGTCCCAGCGCGACCGTGGCCCGCCCCAGGTGGCGACCGTCGTCGAGCACCTCGACCAGCGTCGCCCCCGGCAGGCAGCGGGCCAGCCGCTCGAAGTCGTCCAGCACTCCCCACACCGCCTCGACCGGCGCGGACAGCTCGCTGCGCACCTCGACGGTCGCCGACGGGGCGCCGGCGGGCACCTCGGGCTCAGGGTGGGTGGCGGAGGCGCGGGTGGCGTTGTCTGGGGGTGCCGTGGCTCCGCCCCCGGTAGCGGCCCCACCCGTGCGCCGGCCCAACAGCGGCTTCGGCGCGCAGTTGCCGGGGCCGGGCACGCCGGTCGGGCAGGCGGCGGCGACGTCCGCGACGGCGGCCAGGATGCCCCGGTAGCCCGTGCACCGGCAGAGCACGCCGGACATCTCGACCGGCAGCCGCTCCGGCGAGACGGCGGTGCCGGCCGGGCCGTTCGCTAGCAGGTCGTAACCGCTGAGCAGCATGCCCGGGGTGCAGAAACCGCACTGCAGGGCGTGGTGTGCGGCGAACGCGCGCTGCAGGGGGTGCTGCTCGGCGGTGGTGCCAAGGCCCTCGACGGAGACCACCTCCGCGCCCTCGCACTGCACCGCGAACAGCAGGCACGCCCGCGCCGCCTCGCCGTCCACCAGCACGGTGCACATGCCGCACACGCCGTGCTCGCAGCCCAGATGGGTGCCGGTGAGCCCGAGGTGCTCGCGCAGCGCGTCGGCGAGGTGCATCCGGGCCGGCAGGTGCACGGTGACCGCGCTGCCGTTGACGGTCAGGGACACGTCGACCAGCTCGGTCGGACCGACACGGTTCCTCGGCGGCGGCACCCTCCGGGACGGCGGGGTCACGCGTGCATCCCGGAGCCGCCCCGGCCGTGTGCCCTGGCGTCCCGTGCCCGTGCGGTTGCCCTGGTCAGCTCGCGGGCGGCGAGCACGCCGAACAGCCGCCTCCGGTAGCCGGTGGAACCGTGCGCGTCACCGGCGGTGTCGACCACCTCGGCGGCGAGCTCGGCGGTGGCCGCGCGCAGGGGGGCAGGCACCCCTTCGGCGGAGGACGCCGCGCCGGCGGCACGGAGAAGCTCGAGGGCGTCCCTGGTCACGGGGCGGTCGGAGATGCCGAAGCCGGTCAGGGTCGCGGCGGTGAGCTGACCGTCGACCACGACCACCCGCGCGGCGACCCCGGCCAGCGCAAAGTCACCGTGCCGGCGGGCCACCTCGGCAAAGCCGAACCCCTCGCCCTTGCCGGCCACCGGGAACTCGGCGGCCACCAGCACCTCGTCGGGCCCGACCTCGGTGGTCATGGCCCCGGCGAAGAACCGCTCGGCCGGCACCCTGCGCCGCCCGGCCGGCCCGGCCACCTCGAGCACGGCGCCCAGGCAGCAGGCGACCGCCGGCAGTTCGGCGGCCGGGTCCGCGTGCGCGAGGCTGCCGCACACGGTCCCCCGGCTGCGCAGCTCACGGTGCCCGACGAACGGCAGCGCGAGCCCCAGCAGTGGCACCTCGGCCACCTCGGCGGAGTGCTCCAGCGCGCGCTGCCGGACGGT
>DATAYB010000148.1:0-11869 GCA_036272795.1 Pseudonocardia sp. | reverse complement strand
CCGCGACCTGAGCAGCCTCGCGCTGGAGCAGCTGGAGCGGGTGCGCGACCTGCCGGAGGACAAGCTGCCTCCGCTCGGCCCGCACGTGCTGCTCGGCGAGGGGTTCCGGGCCAAGGTGACCAACCTGGCCGACGCGCTGCGCCGTGACCTCGTGGTGTCGATGCAGCTGGTGGCGACGAAGTAGTCCCTTCCCGGGCCGGACCGGTCCAGCTGGTCGAATCCAGGGGGTGGCCGCCGCCGGGTCCGCCCGCGTTGTCGCCGGCTCCGACACGGTCCTGCTCCGCGGCGGGTAGCCGCCGTTCCGTTCGACGCACGCTGTTCCACCTGGCGCACACCGTCCGCGCCACCGCGCTCACGTCCACTTCGCACACCGTGCTGTCACTTCGCATACTCCGCAGACTGTGCGAAGTGGAGGCACGCCGTGCGAAGTGGAGGCACGCCGTGCGAAGTGGAGGCGCGCCGTGCCTCGCACTCCGCCCGAGCCCGAATTGACGCTTCGCCTAGCGGGCGGAGCGGCGGGGGCGGGCACGGCGCAGCAGCAGCCGCACCGCCGGCGGCGAGGCCCGCCAGCCGGCCAGCGACAGCATCGGCGCCAGCTCCCGGTCCCAGCCGGTGCGCAGGTAGAGCAGGCCGAAGCCGAACAGGTAGGCGGCGCTGGTGGCCGCTCCGATGCCGGCCGCGCCGAACCCGGGTACCGGACCGGCGCCGAACCCGAGCAGCCAGGCCAGCCCGAGGTGTGCCGCCACGGCCACCGCGGCGAGCCAGCCGGGGATGCCCGGCCGGTGCATGCCCTGCCGGTAGTGCCGCAGCGCCTCGAACCACAGGCACGGCACGAGGCCGGGGGCCAGCGCGACGAGAACGGTCGTGGTCAGCCCCGCGTGCTCACTGGGCGGGCCCGCGTTCTCACCGGCCGGAGAGAGCAGGTGACCGAAGCTGAGCAGGGCGATCGTGCCGGCGACCCCGGCCACGGTGGCGACCGCGACGGCGGCGCGCAGCAGGTCCCGCACCTCGTACTCGGCCGGCCTGACCTCGGAGCGTGCACCGGCCCAGGGGAGCGTCACGGAACCCGGTCCGGCCGGGGTGCGGGCGGGCCCGGTCGCGCGGGACTGTGCCTCGGCCCTGGCGCGCGCCTGAGCCCGGCCGACAGCCGAGGCGACCGCGTCACCGACCGAGCCGACCAGGCCGACACCGACCGAGCGCAGCAGGCCGAACAGCAGCACGGCCAGCCCACCGGCGGCCAGTACCGGGCCACCGAGCCGGCCGAGCAGCACGGCGTCCGTGGCGGTCAGCAGCACGGGGACGAGCCGGGTCATGGCGGGCGGGGTGGCGGCGGGGTGGGGAGGCGCGAGCACCGGACCAGCCTGCCGTTTCAGGCGTTAGAAATTAGGTTAGCCTGACCTAATTGAGACCGGGTTCACATGATCACCGTCCGCGGCTGGAACCGGGCGGCTGATCTGGCCATTCCGGCCCGCCGGAGGGGGCTGCCCGGCTACCGTGAGAGCCGGCGTTGATCACCTCTAGCACCGAGTGGGCAGACGATCATGGCTAAGCAACCTGTCACCCGGATGCAGCTCGACGCGTACCGGTTCGGCCAGCGGCGGATGGAGTCCGCGCTGGCCCGGCGGGACCCGGTGCTGCTGCACGAGGAGATCCGGGGGCAGCGGCGGGTCGTGGTGTGCGGGGTGGCGCTGGCGATGCTGGGGCTGGTCGCCGCCTTCGCGTACGCCAAGTTCGTGCCCCGGCCGGCCTGGCAGGCCCAGGAGGTCGTCGCTGGCAAGCAGTCGGGCCGGCTGTTCGCGGTGATCCACCAGCCCGACCGCCTGGTACCGGTCGCCAACCTGGCCGCCGCCCGCCTGGTGCTCTACGCGGCCCAGCGCGCGCGTGGGCAGGGTGGCGGTTCGTCGGCCACCGCCACGCCGGTCACCGTCGACGACCAGGCGCTGGACGCCGCGCCACGCACCGCCAGCGCCGCCGTGCCCGGGGCGGCCGCGATCCTGCCGTCGGGGGACGACTCGGCGCTGGCCTCGACCGGGCCATGGGCGCTGTGCGACAGCGTGACCCCGGGCACCGGGCCGACCAGCACGCTGATCGCGGGCGCCGGGCCGTCCCGCCCGCTCGGCGGCACCGGCGGGCTGCTGCTGAAGGGGCCCGACGGCCAGCGGTACCTCGTCGTCGGCGGGCGCAAGTACCGGATCCAGGCGCCGGAGGTACTGCGCGCCTACGACCTGCGCGACCACGAACCCCGGCCGGCCGCCGCTGCGCTGCTCGGGGTCATCCCGGACGGCCAGCCGCTGGACACGCTCGCGCCGTCCGGAGCCGGTCAGGACTCCGCCGTGCTGCCCGGCCATGTGGTCGGCGACGTCGTGCGGGTGGTCGTCGCCGGGGCGCCGGACCGTGACTACCTCGTACTGGCGAACGGCGTACAGGAGATCGCCGCGCCGGTCGCCGGCCTGATCAGGGCCGGCCTGCGCGCCGACCCCAGCCAGCCGCCGGACAGCGTGCGGCTCGAGCAGATCAACGCGCTGCCCCGGGTGACCGTGCCCCAGCTGGACGCCTACCCGACCGTGCTGCCCAAGATCGTGGACGGCGCCGGCTCGGTGTGCTGGCAGTGGGGGGCCAACGGGCTCGGCGGCACGGTGACCACGGCCGAGGCGCCGCCGCTGCCGGCCGGGCGCACGGCCACCCCGCTGGCGCAGGCCGACGGTGCGGGGCCCCGGCTGGATGCGGTCTCCCTGCCGGCCAGCGGCGCGCTGGTGGCCTGCGCGGTGTCCGACGCTCAGCGCGGCTGCGCGGTGCCCCAGGCCGGCGCCAGCGGCCAGCAGAGCTCCGGCGCGCTCTGGCTGGTGTCGGAGACCGGGGTCGGCTACCCGATCGCCAACCCGGAGACCGCGGGGGCCCTCGGCGTTCGTTCGGTGCTGCCGGCGCCTGCCGATGCGCTGCGTGCGTTGCCCGCCGGGCCGACCCTGGACATCGCCGAGGCGCAGCGCACCGTCGACGTGCTCGTCGCCGCCCCGACCGGCTGAGGCGTCCCCGGCCGGGCGAGGCTGTCCAGGTCCGCGGGACGCGCCCGGCGCTGCCCGGCGGGAAGGCCACGGGCGGAGTGTCAGCGGCGGGAGTCGGTGCGCCAGGCGGTGCGCAGCCGGTCGACCGCGAGCGCCCCGGCCGTGAGGGTGGCCAGCAGCGCGAGGAGGCCGCCCCAGAGCGCACCCGGCCCGCTCGCGCGCTGCTCCGTCGACGCGGTCGCCAGCTGCAGGGTGCCGGTGTCCCCGGCGGTGGGGGAGCCGGACGGCGGGGGCAGCACCGCCGGCGTGCGGGTCAGCGCGGCCACCGGGTCGACCAAACCGAACCCGACGGTGTCGCTGCGTCCCGAGGCGTGCTGCGCGGCGGTGGCCGTGATCCGGTCCATCACCTGGCGGGCGGTGAGCTGGGGGTAGCGGGCGCGGATCAGCGCGGCGAGGCCGGCGACGGAGGGCGCCGCGAAGCTGGTGCCGTTGATCGCGGTGACGGTGTCGACCTGGGAGAGCTGGTCGGTGACCCCTGCGCCGCTGACGGCGAGCGACATCAGCCGCTCGCCGGGCGCGGCCACGTCGACCCACGGCCCCGGGTAGCTGAACGGGGAGGCCAGCCCATTCGGGCCGACGGCCGCCACGGTGAGCACGTCGGCGTCGAACCAACCCGGGTAGGCCACCGTGTCGGACCGGGGCTGGTCGGGGCACGATCCGTCGTCGCCGGGCACCCCGGCCGCGCCCGTGTTGCCGGCGGCCGCCACGACGACGACGTTGCGCAGCACCGCGCTGTGGATGGCGACCTGCAGCTCGGCGGCACCGGGTGCGTTCGGCGGCGCGCAGGACACCTCAGAAATGTTGATCACGTTCGCGCCCAGCTCGACGGCGTGCACGACCGCCTTGGCCAGCGTGTCGAGGTTCCCGGCCGGCACCCTGTGATCGCCATTGCCGGGCACGCTGAACGACGGGCTGGACTGCCGGATGGAGATGATCTCGGCCCCCGGCGCGACCCCGGCGAACCCGGTGCCCGGGTCGGCCGCCGCGGCCGCGATGCCGGCCACCGCGGTGCCGTGCCCGTCGCAGTCGGAGAGCCCGTTGCCGCCTGCCACGTAGTCGCCGCCGGCGATCAGCCGCCCGGCGAGCAGCGGGTGCCGCGCGACGCCGGTGTCGATCACCGCGATCCGCGCCCCGCGACCCAGGCTCGCCGACCACAGCTCGGGCAGCGCGAAAAGCCGCTGGCCCCACAGCAGCTTGGGCACGGCGGCCTCCTCGGGCGTGTGCGTGGCGCCGGCGCACTGCATCTCCTGCCGGACCCCGGGCAGTGCGGTGGGCGGGCCGCCGCCGGGCAGCTGGTCCACGTCGGTCGGGGGTGGCTGGGGCAGCTCCGCCGTGTGTGGCAGGCCCGTGTGGGTGGGCGCCCCGCCGGCCGCCGCGAGGGCCGTGGGAACCGCTCCGACCCCCGGTACACCGCCCGCTATCGGCAGCGCACCGGCCACCGAGGGCAGCAGCGCGGTGGCCGCCAGCGCGAGCCCGGCCGCCGTGCGCCTCACAGTCCGCGTACCACCTGGTAGAGGTCCAGCACGGCCAGTGCCAGCGGAAACGTCGCGACCACGAGGACGGCCTCCACGACGTCCACCGTGCGGCGCACGATCGGCGAGGACTCCCGCTTCGGCCGTGTCTGCACCAGCCAGACCGCCACCGCGCCGGCCGCCAGTAGCACCGGCACCCCGATCAGCCGCGCCAGCCCGGGCCCGGTGCCGGCGACGCCGACGACCAGTGCCAGGCCGGCGAGCAGGCCACCGGCCATCGGCGTCGCGGACGCGGCGGCGGTGACGTAGCCGCGTGAGCGCAGCAGCAGCACGGCGACCACGACGGCGGCGAAGCCGCGCCCTGCCCAACCCCCGCCCGCGGCCGCGAGCACGGCGCCGAAGCAGGCCACCGCCGTGGCGCCCAGCACCAGGCCGGCCAGATAGGTGTGCGCGAGCCGGGACTGGTACCGGATCTCCCCGGCGGAGGCGAACTCCCACTGCGCGTCGGCGGCGAGCATGTCGTCCGGCGTCGAGGGGATCACCGGCGGCGGCAGCCCGGCCAGCCGGATGCTGGCCCGTGGCAGCAGCGGCAGCAGACCGACGGCGACCGCGGCCGCCCCCGCCGCGAGGCCGCTCGCGGACGCGGCGCCGAACACGCCGAGCAGGGCGGCCAGCGCGGTCAGCGCGGCGGCCAGCGCGATGCCCACCAGCACCGGGGCAGCGGTGCCGAGCAGCGCCAGCCCGGCGGCGGCCGCGGCGGCGGCGAGGGCGGCGGCGAGCAGTACGTGGCCGGCGCTCGGGGTGCCGGGCAGTGCGTCGAAGCCGGCCGCCGAGGCCAGCGGGACCGCGCCGGTGGCGAGCATGACGGCGGCGGTGGAGTCACCCCGCACGGTCCGCACCGCGCCGCCGAGTGCCGCCGCGGCGGCCAGTGCACCGATCACTGCGGCCACGCCGTTCGGATGCTCACCCCAGCCGCGGGCGTCGGCGAGCAGGAGTGCGGCGGCCAGCGCGGCGAGCACCCCGGCGGCCAGCCCGGCCACCCGGCGACAGTGCTGGTTCCACGGCCGCACGGCGAACGACTCCGGTGGCGCGGCGAGGTCGTCGGTCCGGTCCGGCCACGCACCGGGCTCGCCGTCCGGGGCGCGCACCGCCTCGGCGACCGCGTCCACCGGGTCGTCGAACACCGGCGGCGGGGGTGCCTCGGACCGCCGGCGCAGTCGTAGCAGGTCGCCGTCGAGCACGCCGAGCCCGGCGAGGGTGGCCTGAGGAGGCAGCTCGGCGCCGGCCGCGGCGGCCAGGCACCAGGCCGTCGGCGAGCCTGACCGATCGGCAGCGCGCTGGCGGGTACCGGACTCCCCGGCGAGCTCGGTGAGCATCGGGACGAGCTCGGCGACGGTCAGGTCGGTGGGCAGTGCAAGATCCATCCGGGACCGGGGCGCCAGCACCGTCACCCGGCAGAACCGGGTGCTCTCGGCCCGCGTCTCGGACCGTGCCACACCGGTGTCCGGCCTGGTCATGCCGCCTCCTGCCGCGGAAAGAAGATCGGGCCGCAGGCGGGGTCGAGTTTTCCGAAACGGCCCCGGCGGACGCTATCGGGTTCTTAGTATTGCCGCGCCCGGCCGCCGGTGAGGGCGGTTTGGCGGAACTGCTCCGACGAGCTTCGACCCGGCGTTTCGGACACCGCGCCCGGCATCACGAAAGAAGGGGACGGCTGCCCATGAGTACCCGAACGGTGCGTCGCGCGCCTCGGACCGCGCCACCGCGGTTGCCCGGCGGCGAGCTCGCCCTGGAGCCGCCTCCCGAGCCGGCCAAGCCGGTGCCCGCCGGGCTCGGCCAGCGGCTGATGCCGGCAGTCATGGTGCTCGGCTCGCTCGGCTTCATCGTGGTGATGGGCGCGCAGAACCCGACGTCGTGGCTGTTCGGCGGCATGTTCGCGCTCTCGACCGTGGGCATGATGGCCGGCGGCATGGGGCGCGGCAGCCAGCGCGCCGAGACCGACGAGCAGCGCCGCGACTACCTGCGCTACCTGGCCCAGGCGCGGCGGCGGATCCGGATCGTGGCCGCCGCGCAGCGCACCGCGATGGAGTGGACCCATCCGGACCCGGCCGCCCTGCCCGGCGTGCTGGACACCGACCGGCTGTGGGAGCGGCGGGAGACCGACCCGGACTTCATCCAGGTCAGGGTCGGCCGGGGGCGCCAGCGGCTGGCCACCCGGCTGGTCGCGCCGCAGACCGGGCCGCTCGACCAGCTCGAACCGGTCTGCGCGTGGGCGCTGCGCAGGCTGCTGCGGGCGCACTCCGTGGTGCCCGCGCTGCCGGTGGCGGTGTCGCTGCACACGCGCCGGGTCTGCCTGCGCGCCCTGCCGCCGGCCCCACGCGAGGACGTCGCCCGCCCCGGCCCGGCCGTCGAGCACCGCGGTGACCAGGGCCTGGCGGTCACCAGGGGGCTGGCCAGGGCGATGATCGCGCAGTACGTGGCCTGGCACAGCCCGGCCGAGGCGCGCCTCGCGGTGATCGCCTCACCTGCCATGTTCGCGAACTGGGACTGGGTGAAGTGGCTGCCGCACGCGCAGCACCCCACGCTGACCGACGAGATCGGCGCGCTGCGGATGGTCACCGCGCGCGCCGGCGAGGTCGCCGACTGGCTGGCCGCACCGACCGCACCCACCGCCAGCGGAAACCCCGCGCGGCTGCTGATCGTGGTGGACGGCGTGGACGTGCGCCGCGCCGGCGCCCAGTGGCTGGACCGCCCCGAGGTCACCGTGCTGCGGCTGGCCGACGCGGGCGAGGCCCCGAGCGGGGAGCGCGGCGAGCTGACGCTGCTCGCCGAGCCGAGCCGGCTGGGTTACAGCCCCGAACCGGCCGCCACCGAAGCACGGCAGTGGATCGGCGAGCCGGACACGCTCAGCCTGGCCGAGGCGACCACCCTGGCCCGCCGGATGGCCCGCTACCGCGCCCCGCGCGGCGCCGAGCCCGACACCGGCCGCCCGCTGCGCAACACCGTCGGGCTGCCCGAGCTGCTCGGCCTGGACGACCCCGCTGACGTGGCGCTGGCCAGGGCGCGCTGGCGCGACTCCGCCCCGGACACGCTGCGGGTGCCGATCGGGGTCGGCGAGAGCGGCGAGCCGGTGCTGCTGGACCTGAAGGAGTCCGCGCAGGGCGGCTCAGGGCCGCACGGGCTGTGCATCGGGGCGACCGGTTCCGGCAAGTCGGAGCTGCTGCGCACGCTGCTGCTCGGGCTGGCGGCCACGCACGCCTCGGACCGGCTGAACATGGTGCTGATCGACTTCAAGGGCGGCGCCACGTTCCTGGGCATGGCCGAGCTGCCGCATGTCTCGGCGGTGATCACCAACCTCGCCGACGAGCTCGCGCTGGTCGACCGGATGGCGGACGCGCTGGCCGGCGAGATCACCCGCCGGCAGGAGACGCTGCGGGCAGCAGGCAACCTGGCCAGCGTCGCCGACTACGAGCGCCAGCGCCGCTCCGGTGCCGACCTGCCGCCGCTGCCCGCGCTGCTGATCGTGGTCGACGAGTTCTCCGAGATGCTCGCCCAGCGCCCGGAGCTGGTCGATCTGATGGTCACCATCGGGCGGCTGGGGCGGTCGCTGCAGATGCACCTGCTGCTCGCCTCGCAGCGGCTCGACGAGGGGCGGCTGCGCGGGCTGGAGTCGCACCTGTCGTACCGGATTGCGCTGCGTACGTTCTCCCCGGCGGAGTCACGCGCGGTGCTCGGCGTGCCGGACGCCTACCAGCTACCGCCGATGCCCGGTTCCGGTTACCTGGCGCTGGGTACCGACGAGCTGGTCCGGTTCCGCGCCGCCTACGTGTCCGCGCCGCAGGCCGTCGGGGTGGCACCGGCGCCGGCCGCGCCCGCCGGAGTGGCCCGCCCCCGGCTGTTCACCGCGACCCGGGTGGGCACCCGCCCCGGCGACCCCGACGACACGGTGACCCAGGTGCTGCTGCCCGCCCCGATCGGGGCCGCGGCGGACAGGGACGGTCCTGCGACCGAAGTGATCCACGGTGCGGTGGCGCTGCGCCCCGGCCCGGACCTCGCACCGGGTCCGATGCTGCGCGCCGCCGCCGAGCTGGGCATTCCGGGCGCTTCAACGCCGAGTGCCGCCCGCACGGTGCTGGACCTGATGGTCAGCGCGATGGCCGGCCAGGGCCCGCCGGCGCACCGGGTCTGGCTGCCTCCGCTGGACACGCCGCCCGCCCTGGACAGCCTGCTGCCGGCGCTCGGCAGGGGCCCGCGCGGCCTCGGTACCCGGGACAGCAGTGGCCTACGGGTGCCCGTCGGGCTGATCGACCGCCCCTACCACCAGCGCTGGGACCCACTTGTCGCCGACTTCTCCTCGGCCGCGGGGCACGGCGTCGTCGCCGGCGCCCCGCAGTCGGGCAAGTCGACCCTGCTGCGCACGGTGCTGCTCAGCCTCGCGCTGACGAACACCCCGCGCGAGCTGACCATCTTCGCGCTGGACTTCGGCGGCGGCATGCTCGGCGGGCTGGCCAGGCTGCCGCACGTCGGCGGGGTGACCGACCGCCAGCACCCGGACGTGGTGCGCCGGACCGTCGCCGAGGTCACCGGGCTGCTGGCCGACCGGGAGCGCACCTTCCGGGAGTCCGGCGTGGAGTCGGCCGCCGACTTCCGCCGCCGCCGCGCGCTGGGCGAGTTCGGCAGTGACGGCGGAGCGGACCAGCACGGCGACGTGTTCCTCGTGGTCGACGGCTATCTCACGCTGCGCACGGAGTTCGAGGAGCTCGAGGCGCAGCTGCTGCCGCTGGCCAGTCGTGGGCTGTCCTACGGCGTGCACCTGCTGGTCTCGGCCAACCGCTGGACCGAGCTGCGCCCGGCGCTGAAGGACCTGTTGGGCACCCGGTTCGAGCTGCGGCTCGGCGACCCCGCCGACTCCGAGGTCGACCGGCGCCGCGCCGCGCTCGTGCCGGCCAAGCCCGGGCAGGGGCTGGCGCCGGACGGCGGCCACAGCGTGATCGCCCGCCCCGAGCTGGACACCATCGGCGGTGGGTTCGCCGCCGCGGTCGCGGCGGTCGCCGAGTCCTGGACCGGGCCTGCCGCGCCGGCGGTACGGCTGCTGCCCGACCGGCTGGACTACCGCGAGCTGCTGGCCAGGGGCACCGCGCCGGCCGCAGCCGGGGTCGCCCCGCCGAGCTCGCCGCACGCGCTGCCGATCGGTGTCGACGAGGCCCGCCTCGAGCCGGTCCACCTCGACTTCGACGCCGAGCCGCACCTGCTCTGCTTCGCGGACGGCGAGAGCGGCAAGACCAACCTGCTGCGCGTACTCAGCCGGGGTATCACCGCGCAGCTCGCCCCGGAGCAGGCGCGCATCGTGCTCGTCGACTACCGCCGCACCCTGCTCGGCCAGATACCGACCAGCCACCTGATCGGCTACTGCAGCAACGGGGAGACCGCCGGTCAGGCGATCGCCGAGGTGGCCGCGTCGCTGCGCCGCCGGCTGCCCGGTGCCGACGTCACGCCCGCGCAGCTGCGCACCCGGTCCTGGTGGGTCGGCCCCGAGGTGTACGTGCTGGTGGACGACTACGACCTCGTCGCCGGCAACGGCGCGGCCGGCTCGACCAACCCGCTGCTGCCGCTGCTGGAGTACCTGCCGCAGGCCAAGGACGTCGGTCTGCACCTGGTGCTGGCCAGGCGCAGCGGCGGGGCGGGGCGCGCGCTGTTCGAGCCGGTCATCGCCCGGCTGCGCGAGCTGGCCTCGCCCGGCCTGATGATGAGCGGCAGCTCCGAGGAGGGCCCACTGCTCGACGGCGTCAAGCCCACACCGCTGCCGCCGGGGCGCGCGGTCCTGGTCGGGCGGCGTGCCGGGCGGCAGCGGGTGCAGGTCGCGCTGCTCGAGGCGGACCCCGAACCGGGCCCGGTGGTTGAGCCCGAGCCACCCGCCCAGCCGGATCCACCGGTGACCCGCGCCAGGCGGACGACAGCTCGCAAGGCCTCGGCGGTACAGCCCGAGGCCGCCGGGCCGAAGGATGCCGCCGAGCTGAAGGATGCCGCCGAGGCGACGGACGCAGCCGAGCCGACGGACGTTGCCGAGCCGACGGACGCAGCCGAGCCGACGGACGCAGCCGAGCCGACTGCGGCCGCTGACGCCCGGCCGGCGGCCGCTGACGCCGAGCCGGCGGACACGGCGCCGAAGCCACCGCCGAGGCCGACCCGCGCGGTCCGGAGGTCGACGAGGAAGCCACCGACGTGAGGCTGGCCGTCGAGCTGGGCGGCGCCGCCGTCCGGCTCGCTTCGGCGGACGGCCGAGGGGAGGACCCCGGGCTGGTGCCGAGCTCGTCGGCGGACTCGGCGGCGGCTGCCGTGCGCACCGCGCTGCGCCGCTTCGACTCGGCGGCCGACCGCGTCGAGGAGCTCGTCGTGGCGTACCCGGCGCACTGGTCCGAGCGGGCGGCGCGGACCGCGGCCGAGTGGCTCACCGCCCCTGGCCTGCCGGTGCGGGTCTGCTCGTCCGCGGTGGCCGCCGCCCGGGAGCTCGCCGCCAGGGCCACTCCGCCGCCCGGCCCGCTCGCGGTGCTCCAGGTCGCTCCGGCCGGCAGCTGCGCGACGGTGCTGGCCGGGCCGGACGGGCCACCGGTCGCCGTCCGATACGTGGCCCGGAGCAGCGGAAACCATCCGCTCTGGGTGCTGGCCGAGGCGGCCGCCGACGCCGGCATCCCGCCGTGCGAGCTCACCGGCGGCACGCTGCTGATCGCCGAACGGGCGGTTGCCGAGCAACTTGCCGAGCCACTCGCCGACCTGCTCGGAGAGCGCCCCGCCGTGCCCGCCGACGCGGACAGCCTGGCCGTGCTCGGCGCGCTGCGCCCCGAACCGGAGCCCGCCGCTCCCGACCCCGTCGCCTCCGAGTCACCGCCCGCTCGACCTACCGAGGGGCACCCACCGCTGGCCGCCGGACTGTGGCCGCCCGCGCCGCCGTACCTCCGGGCCCGATCGGCGTTCCGCAACACGACAGGCCCCGTGCTCGCGGCACTGATCGCCGCCGCGCTGACCTACCTCGGCAGCGGGATCGGCGCCAATGCCCTTCGGCGGCCCCGGGCCGGCCGCCGACCACGCGGGCGCGACGAACCTGGCGCAGTACGACTACACGGCGTGGCTGCCGGCCGGCTGGCGTCACACTGGCGGCCTGCCGGAGCGGCGGCGCACGCTGCTCACCCCGGTCGGCGCGCCCGCCGGGTCGGACCTGATCGCCATCGAGCAGACGCCGCTCGGGTACGACAGCGCGGCCGAGCCGGACCTGGCGTTCCGCGAGCTGCGCGACCGGTACGAGCGGGCCGTCGCCGCCGGTTCGGAGCTGACCGAGTTCAC
>DATAYB010000147.1:0-4867 GCA_036272795.1 Pseudonocardia sp. | reverse complement strand
CGGCACCGGCCAGCAGGCCGATCAGCAGCATGTTGAGCGCGGTAACCATGTGAACTAGCGTGCCGCCTGCACCGACACTTTCGGGCATGACGCGCCGATCGACCTACTGTTCGAATACGAGCGGCCGCCTCTGATCGGCGGACGGTCGTTCCGGTGCCATCGTGATCGGCACCGCGCGGTACTGACACACCGGGCTCGCCCGGCGCGGCCTCGGGCCGTGGTCCGGCTCTCACCATTCTTGATCAACAGGGTATCGGCGCGGCGCCGGCACCGCATGCAGCACGTGCCCGGCGTGTCGTGGAACCGCCCGGCCCGGCGGTCGCGGTCAGGCCGACCTTCGCCCATCCAGCCGAGGGTCGGCGGCGCGGACGGCCGAACCGGCGCGTACCGGGCCCGACCGCCCCAGGTGGGTACGGGGTTCGGGAGCCGCGGTGTTCGTGGCTGTGCTCATGTCCGTGTTCGTGGCTGTGCTCGCCGAGGCGCGCCAGAGGTGCATGCCGGCGTAGGAGCGCCATGGCCGCCACCGCCTGCCGTGCTCGCCGAGCTCCGCCTGCCCAGCCCTGCCGGCGACGGCCACCCCGAGCGCGATGGCGCCCTTGGCCAGCGCGACGTCACTGACCAGCAGCTCGTCGGTCGCGCCGAGGACCCGCATCAGGATGTAACCGGCCGTCCACGGGCCGACGCCGGGCAGCGCGGTCAGCTCGGCGCGCAGCTCTTCGGGGTCCCGCCCGGGATGTACGCGCAGCGAGTCGTCGGCCATCGCGGCGGCCACGCCGAGGATCGCCGCCGTGCGCCTGGCCGGCCCGCGCAGCACCTCCGCGCCACGCTCGGCGATCACGGCCGGCGTCGGGAACAGCCTGGTCAGTCCCTCGCCGGACCCGTCACCCCAACCGTCGGCCGAACCACCGGGCAACGGCTCTCCGAGGTGCTCCGTGAGCCGGGCGGCCGCGGTGCGGGCGGCGGCCACCGTGACCTGCTGGCCGAGCAGCGCGCGCAGCACGATCTCGGTGGGCTCGACGGTGCCGGGCAGCCGGATCCCGGGCACGCGGGCCACCGGGGCGGCCAGCGCGGGGTCGGCGGCGAGCTGGGCGTCCACGGCGGCGGGGTCGGCGTCGAGGTCCGCGAGGCGCCGCAGCCGGGCGACCGCGGCGGCGAGGTCGCGCACGTCGGTCAGCCGCAGCCGGGCGGCGAGGTGCTCGACGGCGCCACCGGGCCGGGTGCCCGGGGCGAGTGACAACACCGCCGGCCCGTGCGGCAGCCGCAGCGTGCGGGCGTAACCGTGCTCGTCGGCCACCTCCACACCGGCGATCGCCCGGCTGGCCAGGAACCCGAACAGCCCGGCGGCGTCGTACGGCGGCCGCAGCGGCAGCCGCAGTGCGATCGTGCCGGGCGTGGGCTCGGGGCGCCCGGCACGGCGGGCCGCCTCACCGCGCAGCGTCGTCGGGCTGACCGCGTACACCGCCCTGATCGTGTCGTTGAACTGCCGCACGCTGGCGAACCCGGCCGCGAACGCCACGTCGGCCATGCTCAGCGCGGTCGTCTCGATCAGCGTCCTGGCGGACTGCGCGCGGTGTGCCCTGGCCAGCGCAACCGGGCCGGCGCCGAGCTCGGCGGTCAGCGCGCGGCCGAGCTGGCGGGTGGAGTAACCGAGCCGGGCGGCCAGTCCCGGCACGCCGTCCCGCTCGATCACGCCGTCGGTGATCAGCCGCATCGCGCGGGCGGCCAGGTCGGCGCCCGCGTTCCAGCCCGGCGAGCCGGGCACGGCGTCCGGGCGGCAGCGTCGGCAGGCCCGGTAACCGCGCAGCTGGGCGGCCGCCGCCGTGGCCAGGAACTCGACGTTGAGCCGCTTCGGCGCGGTGGCCGGGCAGGACGGCCGGCAGTAGATCCCGGTCGTGCGCACCGCGGTGATGAACTGGCCGTCGAACCGGCGGTCCCTGGCGGCCACGGCGGCGTAGCAGCGGTCGAAGTCGAAGAGCACACCCCGAGCCTGGCAGCGCCGCCGCGCCGGGGCTGGCGGTTTTCGGACATCAACGCCGCCCACCGCCCGCTCGCCGCCGCCCGCTGTAGCCGCCCAGCCAGCGCCGAGTTCAACCACACCGCCTCTTCTGGGCGAACGGAGGCCGCTGTCGTTGAACTCGGCGTGGGGTTGACGGCGTGGGGTTGACGGCGTGGGGTTGACGGTGTGGCCGCTGACGGTCGGTCAGGCGGTGAAGTCGACGCCGGTCAGGTGGGCGTGCCGGTGCGTGGCTAGGCGCTCGGCCTGCTCCTCGACGGCACCGCGCAGCGCCGGTGTCAGCGGCACCCACGCCTCGACGCTGACCGTGAGCTTCGAGCCCGCCTTGCGCGGCCGCCACATGCCGACGATGTCGCCGTCGTGCAGCACCGCGCCCGGCCGCCCGAGCACCGGCCACATCGCCTTGGCCCGCGCGGCGTCCGGCAGCAGCAGTGACCGGTCCCTGGCCTGCAGGAACAGGTCGAACGGCCCGAGCAGCCTGGTGACGTCCGGCGCGGGCCGACCGAGCCGGGCAGCGTCCTCGGCCAGCACCCACGCGGGCGTCCCGTCGACCGGGACCTCGACCGCATCGGCCGGCCAGCGCGCCTTGACCTCCCGCACCGCCGAGTCCAGATAGCCCGCGACGTCCTTCGGGGTGGCCGGCCCGAGCAGCCGCAGATACGCCCGGATCACGTCGTGGCGAGGCTGCGCGACGGCGTCAGTGGTGAAGTCTGCGATGCGCTCCAGCACGGGCGGCGAGGTGCCTGGTCGCAGCTCGAGACCGGCGCGCAGGGCGGCCAGCCGGAACGGCATCTCGTACAGGTGCGTGGCGTCGCAGGAGCGGCAGAACCGCAGGTAGGGCGCGTCCAGCAGGTCGGCAACCGCGCCGGAGGCCGTGCCCTTCGCCGTCGGCTTCGTGACCACCGCCCTCATCGCCGCCGCGACCGCGTCCAGCGCCGCGAGGTTGTCGATGCCGGCTGCCTTCAGCGGGCGGGCGGCGTCGTAGATCCGCTTGCCGGCGTCCGCGTCGGAGAACGGCGCCACGGCGGCCGCCACCGAGGGCAGGTCGGCGCGCCGGTACAGGTGCGGCGCGCCCCGGATCGTCCACACGGTGACCAGCTCGCGGTCGGCCGACTCGTCGGCCAGCTTGTCGAGCGGCACGCCCCGCACCGCCAGCGCCCACCGACCGCCGTCCGGTCCGGACTCCTGCACACCGATGTCCAGCACGACCGTGTCCTCGAGTACCGCCGTGTCGTCGAGCGCCGCCGGGCCAGCCACCGCCGCCGCATCGCCGGACTCCCGGTCCAGCTGCTGGGCGCGCATCCGGAAGCCCAGCACCTGTGCGCGCGTGATGGTGGCGGCCACGCGCACACCGTAGGGGCCGGCTCTGGGATGCGCGACAGGGTCGAGCGGTCCGACGACTACCCTGGACCCCCGTGAGTCTCACCCTCGGCATAGTCGGTCTGCCCAACGTCGGCAAGTCAACCCTGTTCAACGCGCTGACGCGGAA
Organism: Pseudonocardia sp.; assembly: GCA_036272795.1. Taxonomy (GTDB): domain Bacteria; phylum Actinomycetota; class Actinomycetes; order Mycobacteriales; family Pseudonocardiaceae; genus Pseudonocardia. The sequence goes on along the minus strand of DATAYB010000147.1, from coordinate 1,364 downwards.
CGACGTGCTCGCCGCGAACTACCCGTTCGCCACGATCGAGCCCAACGTCGGCGTCGTCGCGCTGCCCGACCCGAGGCTGGACAAGCTCGCCGAGATGTTCAGCTCGGTGAAGACCGTGCCGGCCGTCGTGTCGTTCGTGGACATCGCGGGCATCGTGAAGGGTGCGTCCGAGGGTGCCGGCCTCGGCAACAAGTTCCTCGCCAACATCCGTGAGTCCGACGCGATCTGCCAGGTCGTCCGGGTGTTCGACGACCCGGACGTGGTGCACGTGGACGGCAGGGTCGACCCCGCGTCCGACATCGAGACCATCGCGACCGAGCTCATCCTCGCCGACCTGCAGACCCTCGAGAAGGCCGTACCGAGGATCGCCAAGGAAGCCCGGATGCAGAAGGACCGCCGCCCGGTCCTCGAGGCCGCCGAGGCCGCCGTCGAGATCCTGAACGCCGGGCAGACCCTGTTCGCCGCCGGTGTGGACCGGGCACCGCTGCGCGAGCTCGGGCTGCTCACCACGAAGCCGTTCCTGTACGTCTTCAACGCTGACGAGGGTGTGCTCACCGACGAGGCCAGGCGCAAGGAGCTGGCCGCGCTGGTCGCGCCCGCCGACGCGGTGTTCCTGGACGCCAAGGTGGAGTTCGAGCTGGTCGAGCTGTCCGTGGAGGACCCTGAGTCGGCAGCCGAGCTGCTGGAGTCCATCGGCCAGGCCGAGCCGGGCCTCAACGCGCTCGCCCGCGCCGGCTTCCACACCCTCGGCCTGCAGACCTACCTCACGGCCGGCCCCAAGGAGTCCCGTGCCTGGACGATCAAGGCCGGAGCCACCGCCCCCCAGGCCGCCGGCGTGATCCACACCGACTTCGAGCGCGGCTTCATCAAGGCCGAGATCGTGTCGTACACCGACCTCGTGGACGCCGGCTCGATGGCGGCGGCCAAGGCGGCCGGCAAGGTCCGCATGGAGGGCAAGGACTACGTGATGGCCGACGGCGACGTGGTCGAGTTCCGCTTCAACGTGTAGCTGGGCGGCGTATCGCCCGGTCAGCTCGATGTCGTGAGGTTGTTCAACCCCGCTCGCATGTGATCGCGGGTTCGGCCGCATGCTTCGTTGAGTTGACCCATGAGCTCAGCTTGATCATCAGGACGTGAGGGCTGTTTCGGCTGCCTGCGAACAGCCCTGGCGTCCTGATGATCAAGAGAGGGTGATCAAGAGATGATGGGTGGTAACAACGCTCGCGGTGCGTCCGAGATCACATCGTGAGCACACCGGAGCAGCAGCCCGAGAGTCAGTTCAACGTCGTCGTACCGGCGGACATGGCGGCCGGCGTGTATGCGAGCTTCGCCCAGGTGTGGGCGGACGAGGCAGTGTTCACCAT
>DATAYB010000146.1:0-3161 GCA_036272795.1 Pseudonocardia sp. | reverse complement strand
CCACCTCGGCAAGCTCAAGCTGGCCGGCCTGGTGCGCTCGCGGCGGGAGGGCAAGCGGCAGGTCTACCTGGTGGACGACCCGCACCTGGTGAAGATCGTCCGGCTGGCCGTCGAGCACCACCGCGTGCTCGCCGAGGCCCCCCGCCGGCACCGCTTCAGGGGCGCCTGAGCCGAGGAGTCCGCCCCTCGCGCACTCCGGGGTCACGAGCGGTAGCTGGTGCCCTCCGGCAGCAGGTGCTTGCGGACCAGCCGCAGCCAGCGGCGCTGCCGGTACCCGTAGAACCAGACCCCGAACGCGGCGACCGGGCCGGTCAGCGGGCCGGCGTCGAGCTGCACGGTGTCGCTGTAGCGGCACCGGTCCGGACTCGAGGGCTCGACGTGCAACGTGTGGTTCCAGGTGCGCAGCAGGCCGCCGTGCTCGCGGCTGCGCAGGGTCCGCGAGGCGGCGTCCAGCTCGACGAGCTCGATGGTGTGCCGGTGGACCGGGATCACGTGGAACAGCAGCATCCAGCCCCGGCCGCGCTCGCCGTCGCGGTAGGGCTCGGTCCGCCCGGCCAGCGCGGGGAAGCCGATCACGCCCCTGGTCACGTAGTTGAAGGAGGCGGGGTGCCGGAGCGCGTCGAAAACGCGGTCCGCCCCGGTCGGTAGCTCGGTCTCGATCCTGATCGTGCGCATGCCACTCTCCCTGCGGTTATTAGGTTAGCCTTCATAAGAGTGAGCTGCTGCTCATGTTCGTCGCTACTCGCTTTTCAGGGGTCTTCAGGGGAGGTCAGCGCCGTGCCGAGAGCACCACTGCGGCCCAGGAAGGCACCCCGCCAGCAGCGCGCGGTGGACACCCGGAGGCGACTGCTGGACGCGGCTGCTCACGTTTTCGCCGAGTTCGGCTACGCCAGGGGCACCACGAACCGGATCGCGGAGGCCGCCGGCCACTCGATCGGCTCGCTCTACCAGTACTTCCCGAGCAAGGACGCGATCCTGGTCGAGCTGGCCACCGAGCACGTCCACGAGGGCTTCGCGGCCGTGCAACGCCGGCTCGCCGACGGCCTGCCCGATTCGCTGCCGGCCAAGGTGCTGCTGTGCGTCCGGGCCACCCTGGACAGCCACCGAGGCTCCCCCGAGCTGCACCGCGTGCTGTTCGAGGAGGCGCTCCGGCCACCGGAGCTGCTGCACCTGCTGCGCGGGTCGGAGGCCACGGTCGTCGGCGCCGTCGCGGAGCTGCTCGCGGCGGAGCCGGCGGTGCGCCGCACAGATCTGGGGCTGGCGGCCCGGATGGTGGTGGCCACCGTCGAGTCGCTGGTGCACCGCTTCATCGGCTGGGGCCGTCCCGAGGACACCGACCGGTTCGAGGCCGAGCTCACCGCGATGCTGGTCCAGTACCTGAGCACGCCGGACCCCGCCCCTGCCAATTAGGCTCGACCGACCCCGCCCGGCCCCCGAGGAGTAACAGTGCCCCGCACACTGCTGGTGATCGGTATCGGCGCCGGCGACCCCGAACAGCTGACCGTCGAGGCGATCAACGCGCTGAACTCGGTCGACGTGTTCTTCGTCTTCGGCAAGGAGAACGCCGCCGAGCTGACCGAGATGCGGCGGCAGATATGCGAGCGCTACATCCGCATCGACGTCAGCACCGACGGTTACCGGGTCGTCGAGATCCCCGACCCGCCGAGGGACCGGGGCGCCGCCGACTACGCGGGCGCGGTGCGCGACTGGCGCGACGCCCGGACCGCCGAGCTGGCGGCGGCACTGGAGCGGGAGCTGGGGCCGCACGGCCGGGGCGCCATCCTGGTCTGGGGCGACCCGTCCCTCTACGACGGCACCATCCGCATCATCGATTCGATCCTCGCCCAGGGCGCCCTGGAACTCGACTACCAGGTCATTCCCGGGATCAGCAGCGTGCAGATCCTCACCGCGCGCCACCGGATACCGCTGAACCAGGTGGCCCGCCCCGTGCACATCACCACGGGCCGGCGACTGCTGGAGGGAGTGCCGGCCGGGATCGATGACGTGGTGGTGATGCTCGATGCCGGGCTCGCGTGCGCCGCGCTGCACGGTGAGCCTGGCTGGCACATCTACTGGGGCGCGTACCTGGGCACGAAGGACGAGGCGCTGGTGGCGGGACCGCTGGACGACGTCCTCGAGGAGATCCAGCGCACCAGGGCCGAGCTGCGCGAGCGCAAGGGCTGGATCATGGACACGTATCTGCTGCGCCGCGCCCGGGACACCGGCTGACCGGGCCGGCGCGCCGGCGGACCTGGGTGGCACACCGGCCGATCGAAAGCGCGTCGGATGTGCCACACCCGGTATGGGCCGCGCGGCCGACGCGTTGCACTGAGGCGTGACCGACCACGTGACCGACCGCGTCCCCTCGGCCCCGGCGGCCTCCGCGCGCGCCGCCGACCGGACCTGGCTCGTCGCCGCCGCGGCCGCCCTCTGGGGCACCGACGCGCTGCTGCGCAAGCCACTCGCCGGGCAGCTGCCGGCCGCGACCGTGGTCTTCTGGGAACACCTGATCATCGTGGTGGTGCTCGTGCCCTGGGTGCCGACGGCGCTGCGGGCGCTGCGGGCGGCCAGCGCGCGGGACCGGTGGGCGCTGGTCGGCATCGGGGCGGGCGCTTCGGCGGTGGCCACTGTGCTGTTCACCCAGGCGTTGCAGCTCGGGGACCCGATCACGCCGCTGGTGCTGCAGAAGCTGCAACCCGTGATCGTGATCGTGGTGGCTATGGCGCTGCTGGGCGAGCGGCTGCGCCCGGGGTACTGGGTTTTCGCCGTACCCGCACTGGTCGGGGCCTGGCTGATGGCGTTCGCCGACCCGTTCGACGTGCACCTGAGGGCTGCCACCGCCGCGCTGCTGGCGATCGCGGCCGCCGCGCTGTGGGCCGTCGGCACGGTACTGGGCCGGCTGGTCAGCGCGCGGATGGCCAGCCGGGACATCACCGTGCTGCGCTTCGTGATCGGGCTGCCGGCGGCGTACCTGGTGCTGCTCCTGCAGGGGGCGCCGGTGGCGGTCAGCGCCGCGCAGCTCGGCCCGCTGGTGGCGTTGGCGCTGATCCCCGGCCTGCTCGGGCTCGCCCTGTACTACGTGGGGCTGCGCGCGACGGCGGCCTCCCGCGCGACGCTGGCCGAGCTGGCGTTCCCGGTGACGGCGGCGCTGCTCGGCGTCA
>DATAYB010000145.1:0-1584 GCA_036272795.1 Pseudonocardia sp. | reverse complement strand
CCCACCGACATCGTGGTGCGCATCGACACGACCACCATCTGCGGCACCGACCTGCACATCCTCAAAGGCGACGTTCCCGCGGTCACCGATGGCCGGGTGCTCGGCCACGAGGCGGTGGGAACGGTGGTGGAGGTCGGCTCGGCGGTGAGCACCCTGGCGGTAGACGACCGGGTGATCGTCCCGGCGATTACCTCCTGCGGGCGGTGCGCGAACTGCAAGCGCGCAATGCCAAGCCACTGCCTCGCCACCGGCGGGATTGGCTGGATCTTCGGGCACCTAATCGACGGCACCCAGGCCGAGTACACCCGGGTGCCGTACGCGGAGACGAGCGTGCACAAGGTGCCGGACGGGGTCACCGACCAGCAGGTGCTGTTCCTGACCGACATCCTGCCCACCGGCTACGAGGTGGGCGTGCGCAACGGCGGGGTGCGGCCGGGCGACGTGGTGGTCGTGGTGGGCGCGGGCCCGGTCGGGCTGGCCGCCATCCAGACGGCCGGGCTGGCCGGCGCGGCGCGCGTGATCGCGGTGGACCTCGCCGACTCCCGGCTGGAGCACGCTCGCCGGTTCGGCGCCGATCACGTGCTCAACGGCAGCGCTGACGACCTGGAGGCGCGGATCGCGGCGCTGACCACGGCCGGACTCGGCGCGGACGTGGCGATCGAGGCGGTCGGCGTGCCGCAGACGTTCGACCTGTGCACCCGGGTAGTGCGGCCAGGAGGGGTGGTCGCGAACATCGGCGTGCACGGCGCGCCGACCACGCTGCACCTCGAGGACCTATGGATCAAGAACATCACCATCACTACCGGGCTGGTAGACGGCACCACGGTGCCGATGCTGCTGCAACTGGTGCAGTCGGGAAAGGTAGCGGGGGAACTGTTCGGCACCCACGAGTTCAGGCTGGACGACGTGATGTCCGCTTACGAGACGTTCGCGAACGCGGCCGAGACGAACGCGCTGAAAGTGGTCATCAAGCGCTAGCCGCGGGCTGGCTAGCCGGCCGGGTGATCGACTAGGGCGTCAGGCATACTGCCGGGCATGATGATTGGCATTGGGCTAGATGCCCGCCTGGGCCTTCCTTTCGACCAGTTGCGGGCGGCCGCGCGCGAGGCGGAGCGGCTTGGCTTCGAGAGCCTGTGGACCCCGGCCGGAGGGGTGCCCGACTCGTTTCACGTCTGCGCGGCCTGGTCGCAGGACACCGCGCTGCGCACCGGGATTTCCGTCGTCCCCGCAGTGCGGATGTGGACCCCGCCTGGCCTGGCCGTCCAGGCGGCAACGCTGGCCCAGTTGTCCGGCGGGCGGTTCGTGCTCGGCCTTGGCACGGGAGGCTACGGGCCCGGTTTCTGGGCATCGGCCGGCCTGCCGGACCGCCCGATCGCGGTGATGCGCGCGTACGTCACCGAGGTGCGCGCGCTGCTGGCGGGCGAGCAGGTCACGGCCGACCCGGTCGCCACCAGGGCGGGTGTGCACCTCGGCGCCCCCGGGTGGCCGCGGTCCGCGTCGCTCGGCCTGCAGGGGCTGCCGCCCGCTCCGGTCTACCTGGCCGCGCTCGGCCCGCAGATGCTGCGGCTCGCAGGCGAGACCGCC
>DATAYB010000144.1:0-6957 GCA_036272795.1 Pseudonocardia sp. | reverse complement strand
GTGCTCTACCTGCGGGCGCTGGGCGCGAAGATCGGGCCTCGGGTGGCGATCTTCTCCCAGACCCTGCCGGTGTGCACCGACCTGCTGACCATCGGCGCGGGCACCGTGATCCGCAAGGACTCGTCGTTCACCTGTTACCGGGCGCACGCCGGTGAGATCCAGACCGGCGCGGTGACCCTCGGCCAGGACGTGTTCGTCGGCGAGGCCACGGTGCTGGACATCGACACCTCGCTCGGCGACGGGGCCCAGCTCGGCCACACGTCCTCCCTGCAAACGGGTCAGGCCGTACCGGAGGGCGAGCGTTGGCACGGCTCGCCCGCGCAGCGCACCGAGCTGAACTACCAGTCGGTGCGGCCGGCCGCACCCGGCCTGGCGCGCCGGATCCTGTTCCCGATCGCGCAGGTGCTGAACATGCTGGTGCTGTCCCTGCCGGTGTTCGTCGGCGGCGCGTACATGCTGTTCGCCGAGCTCCCGCAGCTCGCCGCGGTGCTGGACCCCGGCACGCTGGCACTGACGACCGGGGCGTACTACCGCGACGCGCTGGCCGTCTCGTTCGTGCTGTTCTTCGGTGCGGTGCTCGCCGGGTTGCTGCTCGTGGTCACCGTGCCCCGGCTGCTCAACCTCGTACTGGTGCCGGGCAAGGTGTACAGGCTCTACGGTTTCCACTACTGGGCGCACCGGACGATTGCACGGTTGACGAACCGGCGGTTCCTGACCCGGCTCTTCGGTGACAGCTCCGCGATCCTGCACTATCTGCGCCACCTCGGCTACGGCCTTTCCGGCGCCGAGCAGACGGGGTCGAACTTCGGCACCGAGGTGCGGCACGAAACGCCTTACCTCGTGTCGGTCGGCAGTGGCACGGTGGTCGCGGACGGCCTCTCGATCGTCAATGCGGAGTTCTCCAACTCGTCCTTCCGGGTCACCCGTGCCTCGATCGGCGCGCACAATTTCCTGGGTAACCGGATCGCCTATCCGTCGGGTGGCCGCACGGGCGACAACTGCCTGCTGGCCACAAAGGTCATGGTGCCGCTGGACGGCCCGGTGCGAGAGGGAGTCGGGCTGTTGGGCTCGCCCAGCTTCGAGATTCCGCGCACCGTGGAGCGGGACAACAACTTCGGGGTGAAGGACCCGGCCGAGCTGCGCCGCCGGCTGCGCGCGAAGAACCGGCACAACGGCGTCAGCATGGTGCTGTACCTGCTGGTCCGGTGGGTCTACTTCTACGGGTTCACCCTGCTGGCCACAGCCACCCTGGACCTCTATCCGACGTTCGGCGCACCGGTCGTGGCACTGGCCAACGTGCTGACGCTGCTGTTCAGCGTCGGGTACTACGTGTCGGTCGACGCCGTCGCGCGGCGGCTGCAGGCGCTGCGGCCGGCGGGCTGCTCGATCTACGACGTCGAGTTCTGGCGGCACGAGCGGTTCTGGAAGATCTGCGCGGACGCGTACCTGCAGGCCTTCAACGGCACCCCGTTCAAGAACACGATCTGGCGGCTGCTCGGCGTCCGCATGGGCCGCCAGGTGTTCGACGACGGCGCTTTCCTGACCGAGAGGTCGTTCGCCTCCGTCGGCGACCACTGCACGCTCAATGCCGGCAGCGTCATCCAGTGCCATTCCCAGGAGGACGGCGCATTCAAGTCCGACCGCACCGCGATCGGCGCGGGCGTCACCCTGGGGGTCGGTTCGTTCGTGCATTACGGCGTGTCGATCGGGGACGGCGCGGTACTTGCGCCCGATTCATTCCTGATGAAGGGCGAGGAGGTTCCGGAGCGCGCCGAATGGGGCGGCAACCCGGCCCGGGAAATGCGCGGTGTGCCCGCCGCCAGCCCACAACCACAGACCGATGTCCGGGGCAGCGCCCTGGTCGGCGTTTAGCCGCACGAGTAGGGGGACGATTTCGATGGGAACGCCGATGAGTACGGATCGGGAGTTCTGGCACGGGGTTCTGGTCGCGGGTGGTACCACCGCGATCCCGAGGTGGACCCTCGACCCGGTGCCCGGTTTCGAGGAGCACGCGCAGGCCCTGCCGGCCGGGCTCACCGGGGCGGCGCGCCGGCTGGCGGCCGAGCTGGCGGTGCCGCTGAGCTCGGTGCTGCTGGCCGCGCACGCCGCGGTGCTCGCCGCGCTGTGCGGTGAGCGCGAGGTGGTCACCGGCTACGTGCCGGCACCGGGCGGCGAGCCGCTGCCGTGCCGGCTGTCCACCGAGGCCGACACCTGGCGCGCGGTGCTGCGGCACACCGAGGGCGCGGAGGCCGACCTGCTCGCGCACCGGGACTTCCCGGTCGCCGCGTTGCACCGCGAGCTGGGCCTGGCCGGGCCGCCGTTCGAGACCGTCTTCGCCCCCGACCTGACGTCGGCCGACGCCGGGCTTGCCGGGGACACCGTGCTGAGGGTGGGCGTCGAGCACTGGGGCGGGCAGCTCGTGCTGCGGCTGCGCTACCGGACCGACGTGCTGGACGCGGCGCATGCCGCCCGGATCGCCGGCTACCACCACACCGCGATCGCCCTGCTCACCGCCGACCCGGACGCCGAGCACCGCATGCAGAGCCTGCTCTCCGCCGACGAGTGCCACCTGCAGCTCGTCGGGATGGCCGGGCCGACCCGCGAGCTGCCGGACCTGCGGTTGCACGAGCTCTTCGAGCAGCGCGTGGCCCTGCACCCGGATGCCGTCGCCGCCGAGCAGGGGGAGCAGCGGCTGACCTACCGGCAGCTCAACTCCCGCGCCAACCGGGTGGCCAGGGCGCTGCTCGCGCGAGGCCTGCGCCGCGAGGACGTCGTCGCGGTGGCCACCGAGCGGAACCTGGACTGGATGGTCGCCGTGCTCGCGGTGTTCAAGGCGGGCGGCGTGTACCTGCCGATCGAGCCGCACTTCCCGGCGGACCGCATCGCCACCACGCTGTCCCGTGCCGAGTGCGCGCTCGTGCTCACCGAGCCCGGCTCCACGGGCACGCTGGACCGGGCGCTCGAGACGCTGCCCGGGGTGCGGGCGCTGTTCGTCACGGACGCCTACCGGGAGAACCACGCCCGCGACGACCTCGGCATCCTCGTCGAGGCCGACCAGCTCGCCTACATCTACTTCACCTCCGGCTCCACCGGCACGCCCAAGGGCGCGATGTGTGAGCACGCCGGTTTGCTCAACCACCTCTACGCCAAGATCGAGGACCTCGGGGTCGCCGAGGGACAGGTGGTCGCCCAGACCGCGCCGCAGTGCTTCGACATCTCGCTGTGGCAGCTGGTGTCCGCGCTGCTGGTCGGCGGCCGGACCGTGCTGGTCGAGCAGGCCGCGATCCTGGACGTCGAGCGGTTCGTCGACACGATCGTCGCCAGCCGGGTGGCAGTGCTCCAGGTCGTGCCGTCCTACCTCGAGGTCGTGCTGACCTACCTGGAGAGCAACCCCCGCGAGCTGGCCGACCTGCGCACCGTCTCGGTCACCGGGGAGGCGCTGAAGAAGGAGCTCGCGCAGCGCTGGTTCGCCACCGCGCCGGCCGTCGCGCTGGTCAACGCCTACGGGCTGACCGAGACCTCGGACGACACCAACCACGAGGTGATGCACCGCGCGCCGGAGGGGGACCGGGTGCGGCTCGGGCCGCCGGTGCGCAACGTGCGGGTCTACCTCGTCGACGAGAACCTGTCGCCGGTCCCGCTCGGCGCCCCCGGTGAGATCGTCTTCTCCGGGATCTGCGTCGGCCGTGGCTACGTGAACGACCCGGAGCGCACGAAGCTGGCCTTCCTCGCCGACCCGCACCGCCCCGGCGAGCGCCTCTACCGAGGCGGCGACTTCGGGCGCTGGCAGCCGGACGGCAAGCTGGACTTCCTGGGCCGCCGCGACAGCCAGGTCAAGATCCGCGGCTTCCGCATCGAGATCGGCGAGATCGAGAACAAGCTGCTGCTGGTGCCCGGCGTGCGCGACGGTGCCGTGGTCGTCGCCGAGCGGGCCGACCAGAGCAAGCACCTGGTCGCGTTCTACGCCGGCCCCGCCGCGCTCCAGGTCGAGGTGCTGCGCGAGCGGCTGGCCGCCTCGCTGCCCGGCTACATGGTGCCGGCGGCGTTGCACTGGCGGGAGAGCCTGCCGCTGACGGCGAACAGCAAGATCGACAAGAAGGCGCTCACGGCGCTCGCCGCCGACCTCGCCGCCGTCGAGCAGGTCGACCACGAGGCACCGGGCACGCCTACCGAGCAGCGGGTCGCCGCCGCCTGGTCGAAGGTGCTCGGCATCCCGGTGGACCAGATCGGCCGCTCCGACCACTTCTTCGACCTGGGCGGCACGTCCCTCTCGGCGGTGAAGCTGGCGATCACGCTGAAGAAGGAGGTGTCGCTCAAGGACATCACCCGCCGGCCCGTGCTCGCCGACCTGGCTGAGGTGCTGGACGGCGGCTCGGCGCCGCGTACCGGGCTGCTGCAACCGCTGACGGCCTCGGCGTCGGGCTCCGCTGCCGCCGACCCGGCCGCCGGCCGGGCCGGTGCGCTGGTCTGTTTCCCGTACGCCGGCGGAAATGCGGTCAACTTCCAGCCGCTGGCCGGTGCGCTGCGGGGGAGCGGGCTGGCGGTCTATGCCGTCGAGCTGCCCGGCCACGACCTCGGCCCGGAGCGGCAGCCGTTCGCGCCACTGGAGCGGGTGGTGGAGCAGGTCGTCGCCGAGATCGTCGAGCGCGGCCTGACCGGGATCCTGCTCTGGGGCCACTCGTCGGGCGCGGCGTTCGCGGTGGCCACGGCTCGCGCGCTCGAGGAGCGTGGGGTGGCCGTGCGGCGGGTGTTCGTCGGGGCGCAGCTGCCCGGCACCGCCGCCAGCCGGCGTGCCGCTGCCACCGAGCTCGCCGGGCGCGGTGACGCCGAGATCGCCGCCGGGCTCAGCGTGGACGGCGGCTATCCCGAGCTCGCCGAGCTGGACGCGCATCGCGCCGAGCATGTCGGCGCGGCGTACCGGCACGACTGCGGGTCCGCGCACCAGTACCTGGCCGATGCGCTGGATGCGTCGGTTGCGGTGGCCGAGCCGTTGGTCGTGCCCGTCACGGTCGTCGTGGCCGCCGACGACCCGAGCACGGCGGAGTACCCGGGCCGGCACCGCGAGTGGCTGCGGCTGGCCGAGCACGTGGACCTGCACGAGCTGCCGGACGGCGGCCACTACTTCCCCCGCACCCGCCCGGCCGAGACCGCGCGCGCCGTGCTGCGTGCCGCCGACCTGTTCGCCTCGTCGTGACCTGCACCTGTCCTGAACCGAACTGGTGACCTGAGCCGAGCTCTCCTGCTCTGACCCACGCCTGACCGACACCTGACCCGAAAGGAACCCGAGATGTCCTCCTTCTCCGCCCCCCTGCTCGACCTGGACCTGCAGCCGGGCAAACCACCGATCCTGCGGGCGTCCGCCGCCGGCGGGGCACCCGCATGGGCCGCCGAGAACCGGGACGTGCTGCGCGGCCTCGTCGCCGAGTACGGCTCGCTGCTGATCAGGGGCCTCGGCCTGCGTGACCACGCCCAGATCGGCGCGGTGTTCCACCGGCTCAGCAGCGCCGGCCTGCTGCCGGAGCAGGAGTCCTTCGCGCCCCGCGCGCCCTACGCCGACGGCCTGTACTCCTCGACGAAGTGGCCGGCCAACCAGCAGATGTGCATGCATCACGAGCTGAGCTACACGCTGGCGTTCCCCGGCCTGATGATGTTCGCGTGCCTGAGCGCGCCGACCTTTGGCGGGGCGACCGCCGTGGCCGACGCGCCGAGTGTGCTCGACGCGCTGCCCGCCGAGCTGGTCGCCCGGTTCGAGCGGGAGGGCTGGCTGCTCACCCGCAACTACAACGACGAGATCGGCGCCTCCTACGCCGAGGCGTTCGGCACCGAGGACCGCGCCGCTGTGGAGCAGTACTGCCGGGCCAACTCGATCGAGTTCCAGTGGCAGAGCGACGGCGGGCTGCGCACCCGGCAGCGCCGCTACGCGGTCCTGCGGCACCCGGTCAGCGGCCGGCGCTGCTGGTTCAACCAGGTCGCGTTCCTCAACGAGTGGACCCTGGACCCGGAGGTGCGCGAGTTCCTGGTCGACATATACGGCGCCGAGTCGCTGCCGTTCAACACCCGCTTCGGCAACGGCGACCCGATCGGCGAGGACGTCGTGGCGCTGCTCAACGACGTCTACGCCGCCCACACCCGCCGTGAACCGTGGCAGGCCGGCGACCTGATGCTCGTGGACAACGTCCGCACCGCGCACAGCCGGGAGGCCTTCCAGGGCCCGCGCGAGGTGCTCGTCGGGATGGCCGACGCGGTGCGCCTGGCCGACTGCGTGCCGACCGTTGCGGGGGCCGCCCGATGACCGCCGTCGACTCCGGGTCTGCCAGGACGGTCTCGGGCCCCGAGGCGGTGCCGCCGTTCTCGGTGATCTCCGGCGCCCAGGTGCAGCGGGCGCTGGCCGGACACGAGAAGCAGATCACCGAGCTGGTCGAGCAGACCTACCGGGTGCACGGCGCCGGTGACTCGGTGAACCCACCGTCGTACTTCCTGCGGTTCTCCGACCGCCCGACCTCCCGGATCATCGCGCTGCCCGCCTCGATCGGCGGCCAGACCCGGGTGGACGGCGTCAAGTGGATCTCCAGCTTCCCGATGAACGTGGCGGCCGGCATCCCGAGGGCGTCGGCGGTGCTGATCCTCAACGACCACGACACCGGCTACCCGTTCGCCTGCCTGGAGAGCTCGATCATCAGCGCCACCCGGACGGCCGCGTCGGCGGCGCTGGCGGCGGACTGGCTGACCAGGGGCCGGCCACGCCCGGCCCGGATCGGGTTCTTCGGGGTGGGCCTGATCGCCCGCTACATCCACACGTTCCTGGCGGGCACCGGCTGGACGTTCGACGAGATCGGGGTGCACGACCTGCACGCCGACAGCGCGGCCGGGTTCTCCGGCTACCTGGCCCAGTCGGGCGGCGAGGGCCGGGTCACCGTGCACGACACCGCCGAGTCCCTGATCAGGTCCAGTGACGTG
>DATAYB010000143.1:0-29903 GCA_036272795.1 Pseudonocardia sp. | reverse complement strand
ATCGCGGGCGGCCTGTACCTGCCGCTGGCCGACAGCTGCCAGCGAACCGGTGGCCCGCCCATCACCGAGTGACTCGCCCGTGTACCCACCCCTTAGAGAGCTGGCCAGGGCGTGCCCCTCGGCCGATTCGGGTGACTCACCGGTATCAACGAGGGCGGTTCCGGCAGGTTTCCTCTCTGGGGCCGCTCTCAGCGGGGCGGGCGGACCGTCCGTCTCAGACGCGGCGCAGCACGGTGACCACGATGCCGAGCACCACGGCCTCGTCACCGTCGATGACCTGGTACGCCGGGTTGCGTGGCTCCAGGAGGACATGCCCGTCGCGGCGGCGATAGACCTTCACCGTGGCCTCACCGTCGATCATCGCGGCGACGATCTGGCCGGAGTGGGCCTCGGACTGTTGGCGCACCACCACGGTGTCGCCGTCGCAGATCGCGGCGTCGACCATGGAGTCGCCCCGGACCCGCAGCGCAAACACGGTGCCCCGCCCGGCGAGCTCACGGGGCAACGTCAGTACCTCGTCCACGGACTCCTCGGCCAGGATCGGTGTTCCGGCGGCGATGTCGCCGACCACCGGGACGGACACCGAGTCGTCCGAGGTGTCCCGTCGCTGGGGCTCACGCAGGAACACCCGCACGTCGATCGGCCGCGACATCGCCGTGCCCCGCCGGAGGAACCCCTTCTCCTCAAGGCTCGCCAGGTGCTTCGACACCGACGACGGCGACCGCAGGCCGACCACGTCGCCGATCTCGCGGGTACTCGGCGGGTACCCGTGGCGGACCACCCAGTCCCTGATCGCGACCAGTATCCGCTGCTGGCGCGGCGGCAGCGTCGAGGAGTCCAGCTGGTCGAACAGGTCGAAGTCATCGGCGACGGGCACCCGCGGATGGTAGAGCTCAGCCTCTCGGCCGGACTCGGCGACCGGGCTCAGCCGGTGGCGGCGAGCGTGGGCGGCTGGTCGGCGCTCGCCCCGGTGTCCTCCAGCGACAGGTTCCGGGTCTCCTCCGCCCAGGCGAGGCAGGCGAGGAAGCCGACGAAGGTGATGCCGGCGCCGAAGTACATGGTCGCGGACGCGCCCAACGTGCTCAGCGAGACCGGGACCAGGAACGTGCCGACGGCCGCGCCGAACCGGGTCAGCGCGATGGCCATGCCGACCGCCGCAGCGCGGATCCGGGTCGGGAAGAGCTCGTTGGGATAGCCCCACTCGAGGATGCCCGGTCCACCGGAGAACAGCGCGTAGAGGCAGAAGCAGACCACCGCGAACACGGCCGGCGCGTGCGACCAGATGCCGAGGGCGAGCAGCGGCAGCACCATCAGCGCGAACGACCAGGTGATCGTCTTGCGCCGGCCGACGGTCTCCAGCAGCCGCATCGCCGGTAGGCAGCCGACCGCGAAGATCAGGTTCACGATGGCCGTACCCAGGTTCGCGGCGTTGCCGGTGCCGAGGCCGAACGCCCCGAGCAGCTGAGGGCCGAACGTGAGCAGCGCGAACAGCGGGATGATCGCGCAGGTGAAGAAGATCACCACGAACGCGGTGCGCCGCAGGTAGACGCCCCTGAACAGCTCGGTGATGCTGCCCCGGGCCTCGCCGGAGTGGTCGGTGTCCCCGGCCAGATCCTCGGCGCTGACCCGCACGTGCAGCGCGCGCTCGATGTTCCGGCACGCCTCCTCGGTGCGCCCGGCGCTGACCAGCCAGCGCGGCGACTCCGGGGTGCCGAGGCGCAGCATGAACACCGCAACGGCCAGCACGGCGGAGCTGCCCAGCATCCACCGCCAGCCCCCCGGGCCGAGCGTGGCGGTGATCAGGTAGCCGACGAAGTAGGCCAGCGCGGTGCCGATGTACCAGATAATGATCACCGAGGTAAACATGCTGGCCCGCTGCTTGCGTGGCAGCCATTCCGACAGCAGCGCGGTGGCGATGGGATAGTCCGCCGCGATCGCCACCCCGATCACGAACCTCAGCGCGATCAGCTGCCAGGCCTCGGTGACGAACACCGAGAGCACGGACGCGATGATCAGCGCGAGCAGGTCCAGCGTGTACATGGGCTTGCGGCCGATCCGGTCTGTGATCGGCCCGAAGATCAGGCCACCGAAGAACATGCCGACCAGCGCGGCCACGCCGATCACCGCTTCGGTGGCGGTGTCGAGCTTCAGCTGCGTGGTGATGCCGCCCAGTGCGATCCCGACGATGCCCAGCAGGTAGCCGTCCAGCAGTGGCCCACCACTGCACGCGGCCGCGAGCTTGCGGTGGAACCCGGTGACCGGCGCGTCGTCCACAGCGGTGAAGGCCATCGCGTTTCCCCCTACTCACCGCTGATGTAATCCACCTCACGGTGACACGCCGTGCGCGGGCCGGGCAATGGCTCCGCCGCCCGTCACCGAGACCGGTTTTCGATGCACCCCATTCAGTTGATCTATGGTGCCGACGGGGTCAGCGCGGTGTAGTGCTCCCGGGTCATCGCCACGAAGCTGTCCGCGGCCGGGGACAGCGGACCGGACCGGTGGACCAGCCGGCCCCGGTAGCGCAGCGCCGGCGCGATGGCCCGCAGCACCGCGCCCTTGCCGGCGGCGTCGTCGGCCATCGAGCGGGGCAGCACCGACGCCCCTGCCCCGGCCAGCACCAGCGGCACGATCATGGCCCGGTGCGCGGTCTCCACGGCGACGTTCAGCTCAAGCCCGGCCTGCCGCGCCGCCTCGGCCAGGATGTCCCGGATCCCGGTGCCCTCCGGGGTCGCCACCAGCCGCAACGCGGCAACCTCGGCGAGCGGCAACGGCTCGGCGGCGGTCAACTCGTCAGCCGGGGCGACCTCATTGAGCGCGGACCCGGGTGGGCAGACGAGCAGCAGGTCCTGCTCGGCGAGCTCGACGCTGACCAGGTCGGGGGTGTCCACGGCGGCGCTGACCAGCCCGAGCTCACACTGCCCTGTGCGCACCAGGTGGCCGACCTCCGAGCCGCGCTCCGGGTCGGTCACCCGGATCTCCACCTTCGGGTGCCGCCCGGCGTAGCGGCCGAGCATCGCGGCCAGCGGGTCGACCGCGAGCGTGGTCTGGGCGACGATGTCGAGCCGCCCTGCGGACAGGCCGAGCACCTCGCGGACCGAGGCGGTCGCGGTGGACAGGTCCCTGGCGACCTGGCGGGCCGGCTCGACCAGCGCGGCGCCGGCCGGGGTCAGCACCGCGCCGTGGGGCAGCCGGTGGAACAGCAGGCCACCAAGCTCGGCCTCCAGTGCCGCGATGGCGTGCGAGAGCGACGGCTGGGCCACCCGCAGCACCCGCGCCGCGTTGGTGAACCCACCGTGCTCGACCAACGCGAGGAAGTACTCCAGCTGCCGACGCTCCACCCGGTGGAGGGTAGCCGCCCGGCCCACTCCTTGACGGTATAGACGTTCTCTATGTCCTTCATTTAAAAGAGGTTTAGGGTGTGGCCGGATGCCTTGTTGACCGGGCCCGACAGCGGCTGACATAGTCGTGACAACAGCTTGGCAATTCGTTATTGCGCCGATGATCTCATCGCATTATGGCGACGAATCGACATGGCGAAGAACATGCTTCGACCCGCGCTTCGAGGGAGTTGCCCATGGCCGAATTCGACGCTGGGCGGCACGTACTCCCCCGGCCGGACGCCCCCCGGACCGTGACGACAGCGATGGACGTGCACGACCAGCAGACCGCCTTCACGCCGATCGGGCCGGTACCGCCGCCCGAGGGCGCCCCCAACATCGTGATCGTGCTGGTCGACGACCTCGGTTTCGGCACCTCCAGCTCCTTCGGCGGGCCGTGCGCGATGCCCACCGCCGACCGGCTCGCGGAGAACGGCCTGCGCTACACCCGCTTCCACGTGACGGCACTGTGCTCGCCGACCCGCCAGGCCCTGATGACCGGCCGCAACCATCACTCGGTCGGCATGGGCGGCACCACCGAGATGGCCACCGCCGCCCCTGGCTACCACGGGTTCCGGCCGAGGAGCGCGGCAACCATCGCCCAGATCCTGCAGGGCAACGGTTACAGCACAGCGGCCTTCGGCAAGTGGCACCAGACGCCGCCGCGTGAGATCAGTGCGGTCGGGCCGTTCGACCGGTGGCCGACCGGAGAGGGGTTCGACACCTTCTACGGGTTCATGGGCGCCGAGATGAACCACTGGTACCCGCTGCTCTACCAGGGCACCACCCCCGTCGAACCGGACCGCCGGCCCGAGGAGGGCTATCACCTCACCGAGGACCTCGTCGACCACGCGATCGACTGGGTCCGCACGCAGCGCACCCTGACGCCGGGCCGGCCGTTCTTCACCTACCTCGCGCTCGGTGCCGCGCACGCTCCGCTGCACGTCGGCCCCGAATGGCGGGAGCGCTACCGGGGCCGCTTCGACCACGGCTGGGACCGGCAACGCGAGCTGACCTTGCAACGGCAGCGGGAGCTCGGCGTCGTGCCGGAGGACTCGGAGCTCGCGCCCTGGGCGCCAGGTGTCCCCCACTGGCACGAGCTCACCGGCAACCAGCGCCGCCTGGCGGCCCGGTTCATGGAGACGTTCGCCGGGTTCACCGAACACGCCGACGCGCAGGTCGGCAGGTTCACCGCCGCGCTGGAGGAGCTCGGCGAGCTCGAGAACACCCTGTTCCTCTACATCCTCGGTGACAACGGCGCTTCTGGCGAAGGCGGTATCGAGGGCACGATCGTCGAGCACCGGCTCGGGCACGGCATCGTGGACGACCCGGACGAGATGATCAACCACATCGACGAGATCGGCGGCCCACACAGCTACCCGATCGCCCCGGCGGGCTGGGCACTGGCCCTGAACACCCCGTACCAGTGGACGAAGCAGGTGGCGTCGCACCTCGGCGGTACCCGGGACGGCATGATCCTGCACTGGCCGGCCGGGGTTCCCGAGCGCGGTGGACTGCGTCACCAGTTCACCCACGTGATCGACGTCGTGCCCACGATCCTGGACTGTGTGGGGATCCCGGCGCCGTTCAGCGTCGACGGGATACGGCAGCAACCCATCGAAGGCACCAGCATGCAGCCGACGCTGGAGGATCCCCACGCGCCCGAGAGGCACCGCACGCAGTACTTCGAGATGTGCGGCAACCGCGGCATCTACCACGACGGTTGGATGGCGGTCACCCGGCACGGCATTCCGTGGGAAATGGTGCCGACCGCGGGGAAACGATTCGCCGACGATGTGTGGGAGCTCTACGATCTCGACAACGACTGGAGCCAGGCACACGATATCGCCGCCCAGCACCCCGAGAAACTGCGCCAGCTGCGGGAGCTCTTTCTCATGGAAGCAGCGAAGTACTGGGTATTCCCTCTCGACGATCGGGTCACCGAACGTGAGAACCCCGCCGTGGCCGGGCGTATCGACCTGATCGGTGACCGGACCTCGGTGACCTACCGGGGCGGAATGCGACGATTCACCGAAGAGACCACCCCCAACGTCAAGAACCGCTCGCACAGCATCACCGCGGACATCGACGTGCGCGAAACTCCGGCGGAAGGTGTGCTGATTGCACAGGGCGGCCGGTTCGGCGGGTGGTCGGTGTACGTCACCGGCGGAATGCCGGCGTACGCCTACAACTACTTCGGGCTGAGCGTGTACATCGTGCGCGGCCGCAAACCCCTCACTCGGGGACGGCACGAGGTGCGGCTGGAGTTCGGCTACGACGGCGGAGGCCTCGGCAATGGCGGGACCGCCGTGCTGCTGGTCGACGGTGAGAAAGAGGCGACCGGGCGGATCGAGCGGACCATTCCGTACTACTTCTCGTTCGACGAGACGCTCGACATCGGCGTCGACCTGAGCACGCCGGTGACCGACGAATACCGCGTCATCGACAACGAGTTCACCGGAGCCGTGCACTCGGTCCGCATCGACTTCGAGGCCAGCCCCGCCCCGCCCGCCGACTACGACGGCGGCCTGCATCGCCGCGTGATGGGCGCGCAGTGACCGAGGGGGTTGTGGCCATTCCCGCCGGTGAGCTCCCGATGGGCGCCTTCCGGATGGATGCCTGCGCGGTGACCAATGCGGACTTCGAACGCTTCACCGCCGAGACCGGCTATCGCACCGGCGCCGAGCGGGCCGGCTGGTCGTTCGTCTTCGCGGGGCTGCTCCCCCATGAGTTCCCACCCACCAGAGCAGTAGCGGGCGCACCGTGGTGGCGCCAGGTCGAGGGCGCCGACTGGCGCCACCCGGACGGACCGCATTCCACCTGGACGGACCGGGCCGACCATCCCGTCGTCCACGTCGACTGGCACGATGCCACGGCCTACTGCTCCTGGGCGGGGAGGCGCCTACCGACCGAGGTGGAATGGGAGCGCGCCGCCCGTGGGGGGTTGCACGGCACGGTGTTCCCGTGGGGCGACGAGCGGGAGCCAGGCGGCCGCCACCGAATGAACGTGTGGCAAGGCGCC
The DNA here is from genome assembly GCA_036272795.1 of Pseudonocardia sp. Classification (GTDB taxonomy): domain Bacteria; phylum Actinomycetota; class Actinomycetes; order Mycobacteriales; family Pseudonocardiaceae; genus Pseudonocardia. The sequence goes on along the minus strand of DATAYB010000143.1, from coordinate 23,504 downwards.
TTTCCCAGCCGGAACACGCAGGCCGACGGCTGGTACGGCACCTGTCCGGTGACGGCGTTCGAGCCGAACGGTTTCGGGCTCTACAACATGACCGGCAACGTCTGGGAATGGTGTGAGGATCCGTTCTCGCCGCACGGCGAGCAACAGCGTGGCGACCAACAGCATGGTGTGCCAGAACGTGTCACCAAGGGCGGCTCATATCTGTGTCATGAATCGTACTGTCGGCGCTACACGATCGCGGCTCGGCAAGGCCTGACGCCGGATTCGACAACCGGCAACGTGGGATTCCGGTGCGTTCTCGACGGGACCGGCGAGGCTCGACCCATCTGAGTCACGTCACCTACGACTCGCGGGTGTGACTCCGCACACGTCCGTCCGGCGGTCGGTCCTTGCAAGCGGGAAACAGTCCGGCCCGTTCAGTGTCCTGTTTTGCAATCTCTCTGCAAGCGGCCTTCGTATGGTTGGGGCACCCGGAAGTCGACACCGGTCAGCACGCTGCCTGGCGGACAACGGCCAGAGCGTTCCATGACTTGGAGATCAAATTTGTCCGCATTGGAGTCGTCCGACCGCGTGACACGGCGGGCGTCGCGCCGGCGCGGTCCCTCGGCCGACCGACCCACGGCGCCCAGGACCGGCAGCGATTGGCCACTCACGGGCCGTGACGAGGAGCTGCGGGGCGCGATCGGAGTGCTGCGGACGGCGGGCGGTGTCCTGCTGGCCGGCCCGCCGGGAGTGGGCAAGACCAGGCTGGCGCGTGAGGTGCTGCGGGACGCGGCCCAGCGCGGGCGGCGCGGGCGATGGATCACCGCGACGGCGGCCGCGCGGGAGATCCCCCTGGGCGCGTTCTCCGCGCTGGCCACCGACGCGAAGCGGCCGGCAGACGCCTCCCTGCTCACGCGGGTGGCCTCCGCCGCACGGGACCGGGTGGACGTGCTGGTCGTGGACGACGCACACCTGCTCGATGACCTGTCGGCCGTGGTGCTGCACCGCCTCGCCCTCGAGCATGCCGTGGGCCTCGTCGTCGTGGTTCGCGCCGGGGAACCGATGTCGGACGCGGTGACGGCGCTGTGGAAGGACCGCCTGATCGAGCGCTCCGAGGTGGCCCCGCTCGACGAGCCGAGTGTCGGGAGCCTGCTGCGCGCGGTCCTTGGCGGCCCGCTCGACGCGGTGAGCCTGCGGCAGCTCCACTCGCTGACCCAGGGCAACCTGCTCTGGCTGCGCCACCTGCTCTACGGCGAGCGGATGGGTGGGCGGCTGGTCGAGCAGGCCGGGCACTGGCGATGGTCGGGCGAACCCGAGATCACGCCGGCCCTGGCCGACCTGATCCATTCCAGCATCGGCCAGCTCACCCCCGAGCAGTGGTACGTGCTGGAGATCCTGGCGTTCGGCCAGCCGCTGGACAGCGGTCTGCTCGAGCGTCTGACCGACCCGCTCGCGGTCGGCGAGGTGGCACGGCGCGGCCTGGTCGAGATGGACCTGGCTGGACGGCAGGGCGAGCTCCGGCTGGCCCACCCGCTCTACGGCGAGGGTCTGCGCACCCGAACCACCGCCCTGCGCGCCCGGCAGGTGCGTGGCAGGCTGGCCGAGGCGCTCTCGCGCGCCGGTGCGCCGAGCCTCGACCCGCTGCGCCGTGCGGTGCTCGTCCTCGACGGCGACTGTCCGGCCGATCCGGCATTGCTCACCGACGCGGCGGCCACCGCGGCTACGGCGGGTGACCAGGCGCTGGCCGACCGGTTACTGCGCGGGGCGTGCGAGTCCGGCGGGGGTTTCCGACCGAGGCTCGCCCTGGGCATGTCGCTGGCCTGGGGGTCGCGCGGTGCGGAGGCCGCCCGGGAGCTGGCGGAGGCCGCCCGGATCGCCGAGGACGACGGTCAGCGCGTCCGGTCAGCCTGCGGGCAGGCAGTTGTCCAGCTGCTCGAGGGAGCCTCCGCCGACCAGGTACGGCCCGTGCTCGAGGCCGCCGAGCGGCTCGCCCCCGCCTCGAGCGGGCCGGTCGAGCAGGTGCGCGCCGTGCGAGCGGCGTACGCGGCGGTCGGTAACCGCCTGCGCGATGCCGTCGAGTTCGGGGCCCCCGTCCTGGACACACCGGATGCTTCGCCGTTCGGCCAGGTCTGGGCGGGCTACGCGGCGCTGCTCGAGCACGGTGCCGCCGGGCGGGCGGAACAACTCGACGAGCTGGGCGAGCGGCTGATCGCCACCGCCGCCTCGTCCCCCGAGACGGCTTTCCTGCGGTTCAACCTGGCCTACCTGCAGGCGGGCGGGCTCGGACTGGCCGGGCGGCTGGACCGAGCTTCGGCGAGCGCCTCCTGGCTGCGTGACCTGCCCGGGGTGTACGCGGCCGGCGCCAGGGAGGCCATCGAGGGGCGGCTGGCGCTGTGGCGCGGCCAGGTGCGCTCGGCGGCGCGGCTGCTGCGGGGCAGCCAGGCCTGCGCCGGGTCCTCGGCCGGCTGGCCGGTGGTGTCCGAGACGGCGGTCGCGCTGGCGCTGGGGATGGCCGGGGACGCAGGCGGAGCGCGGGAGGCACTGCGCCGCGCCGAGGAGCTCCGCCGCCCGGGCGTCCGGTTCCACGAGCCTGAGAGCGCGCTGGCACGCGCCTGGGCCAGTGCCGCCGAGGGCTCGGTCGCCCAGGCCAGGAAGCAGGCCAGGCACGCCGCCGAGCTGGCCGAGGCGAGCGGCCAGTACGCGTTCGAGGTGTTCGCCCGGCACTCCGGCGTGTGTCTCGGCGACCCCGGCCACGGTGACCGGCTCGCCGCGCTCGCCGAGTCACCCGGCGGCCCGAGGGCGACCGCCGCCGCCGCGCACGCCTCGGCACTGGCGGCCGACGATCCGGACGCCCTGCTCGCGGTGTCCGCCGAGCTGGCCGGGTACGAGCTGCTGCTGCCGGCCGCCGACGCCGCCGCGCAGGCAGCCGCCGTCTTCCGGAGCCGGGGCAAGACCGCCCAGGCCGCGTTCGCCGTCGCACGGGCCGCTGGCCTTGCCGAACGCTGCGAGGACGCGCGCACACCCGCGCTGCTCGCCGGGATGGCCCCGTTGCCGATCAGCGTGCGGGAGCGCGAGGTCGCCACGCTGGCGGCGACCGGGTTGACCAACCTGCAGATCGCCCAGCACCTGCACGTCTCGGTACGCACCGTGGAGGGGCACATCTACCGCGCGTGCTCCAGGCTCGGGCTCACCGACCGCACGGCGCTGGCCGCGGTCATCACCGAGAGCTCACCCTCGGTCAAGCGCGCGGCGTCGCATGGCTGACCGCGCCGTGGATCCCCTGACGTTCGGCCGTTACCGGGTCCTCGGGCTGCTGGGGCGTGGCGGTATGGGCGAGGTGTACCGCGCCCACGACTCCGAGACCGACCGGGTGGTCGCGCTGAAGGTGCTGCCCGTCCGGCTGTCCGCCAACGAGGAGTACGTCGCGCGCTTCAAGCGGGAGTGCCGCACGGCCGCACGGCTCAACGAGGCGCACGTCGTCCCGATCCACCAGTTCGGCGAGATCGAGGGCCGGCTCTACCTGGACATGCGACTGGTCGACGGGACCGATCTCGCGGCGTGGCTGCGGGTGCACGGGCCGATGCAGCCTGCGGTCGCGGTCGCCGTCGTCGGCCAGGTGGCGCAGGCACTCGACGCGGCGCACGAGCTCGGCCTGGTGCACCGCGACGTCACGCCGTCCAACGTCCTGCTGGCGGGGGTCTTCGGCCCGACCCTCGACCCGGCGACGGTGTTCGTCTACCTCTTCGACTTCGGGATCGCCCGCCCCCGCTCCGGCGCGGTGGGGCCCGAGGCGGCCGTCCTCACCCGCGCCGGTGTGGTGCCCGGTTCGCCGCGCTACGTGGCCCCGGAGCGCTTCGCCGGGGTGGAGGGCGACCCGCGCGCCGACGTGTACTCGCTGGCGTGTGTCCTGCACGAGACGCTCACCGGCCGGCCCCCGTTCACCGGTGAGTTGCCCGCGCTGATGGGCGCCCACCTGCACAAACCTCCGCCGCGGCCGAGCGCGGTGCGGGCCGGAGTGCCGGCCGGGTTCGACGACGTGGTCGCCAGGGGCATGGCGAAGGAACCCGGGCAGCGCTACCCCTCGGCCGGTGAGCTCGCGGCGGCGGCCCGGGCGGTCCTTGGAGTCTCAGCCGAACAGAGCCGGGTCCCGGCTACGGTCGCGAGCGGGGTTCCCCCTACCGCGCCCACCATTGTCAAGCCCCGACGGCAGGCACCTCTCTCCGATCCGGCTCGCCCCGAGCCGGGCTCCCACGAGCCGGGTCCGCCGGACTCCGAGGGTGTCACCATGCGGTTCGGGCCCGGTACCGGGACGGGCGCCACGACCGGTCCGGCCGCGGTCGGGTGGACCCCGCCGCGACCCCCACGGCGTCGCTGGCTCCGCACGGTGCTCAGTGCCGGTGTCACCGGACTGGTCGTCGCCGCGGTCCTCCTCTACCTGTGGCAGAACGCGCCCGGAGGCGCCCTGCGGGTCGAGGCGGTCACGGTCGCCCCGGCCAGCCCACCGGGGCAGGCCTGCAACACCACGGTCGACGTCGTCGGCACGCTCCGGACCAACGGCGAGGCCGGAGTGATCACCTACCAGTGGCTGCGCAGCGACGGCGAGACCACGGACCAGCTCACCCAGACCGTCGGTCGAGATGCCTCCAGCGCGAACGTCCACCTGTTGTGGAGGCTCAGCGGGTCCGGCCATTACCGGGCGACCGCCACTCTCCAGGTGACCGGCCCGAACCAGATCCAGTCCGAAGGCACGTTCGACTACGACTGCCACTGAGCGCCCGAGGAGCCCGATGAACCCGACGGGTGGCGTGACCTTCGACAGCCTGCGCTGCGCGGTGGCCGCCGGCGACGGCGTCGTCGCCCGCTTCCCCGGCGTGCTCTGCGCCGCCCGCGCGGTTCCGCACCGGGAGCTCTCGCTGTTGCCGAGCCTGATCGACGCGTGCCGCGAGTCCGCCGGCGTGGCACCCGGGCGCACGCTCGCGAGGCGGCTCACCGCCTGGCTGGGCAGTCTCGGCGGGCAGGCCGAGGGGTTGACCTTCGGCACGGTGGCCGCCACCGCCGAGGACGGCCTCGCGGTGTTCCTGCTCGGGGACGCACGGCTGCTGATCCCCGATCTGGACACCGCGCTGTCGGGCACGGACGGCGCCGCGTGGACCGACCGCCTGCTGGCCCGCCCCCAGGCACCGCTCGTACTCACCGCCGCGTCCGGGGCGGCCATCGCCCTGGATGCGGCGGCCGGTCTGTACGACCTGCGGGCCGGGGTCGTGCCCGGCGCCGGCGCGGTACTGCTGAACCTCGACGCATCCCGCACCGAACGCGTGCCGCCGGCCGGCGCCGCGCCCGCCCGCCCCCCGGCCCCTGTCGGGAGCCGTGCCATGCCGGTGCTCGCGCCCCGACGCCCGCTCGGCCTGCTGGTGTTCGACGGCGGGACCACCTACCCGGTCGACGCGCACTGCCTGATCGGTCGCAACCCCGTGAGCGACGACCGGGTCGGGCAGGGCGACCTGCGCCTGGTCACGGTGGAGGACCGCTCCGGGTCGATGTCGCGGCTGCACGCCGAGATCCGGCTGAACGGCCGGGACGTCACGCTGGTGGACAGCGACTCGAGCAACGGCACGTTCGTCTCGACGGGCAACGGTTGGCGGCAGCTCAGCCCGAGGGAAGCGGTGCGGCTCACCCCTGGCGCCCGCGTCCGGCTCGGGGACACCGTCTCGTTCGTCTTCTCGGCGCTCTCCCCCTCGGGGGCGGGCTCACCGGGTTAGGTAGACGACCAACGCCAGCAGCACGGCGACGGCCAGGGCGATCGGCAGCAACCAGACCCACCACGCCTGGGCGCCGGACATCCCCGAGCGCCCGACCAGCCGGCCGAGCCGCGCGAACCGGCGCGGCTCCTTCGGCGTCGGCGCCAACCCGTTTGCCGGCGGGCTCGCCGGCGGGTTCGCCGGCCGCACCGTCGGAAGCTCGCTGGCCGTCAGCCGTCTGGGCGGCCGCACCGTCGGTGCGTTGCCGTCGAGCGGTGCGTTGCGGTCGAGCGGTGCGTGGGCGGCCGGCGTGTGGGCGGCCAGGTTCCGGCCCCTCGGTGGGGCCTCGGCCGGGTACTGACCGGACGGTCGGTTCGGCGGCATCGACCCGGCCCCGGGCACCCGGGCGGGCTGCGCGACCCGGGGTGCGGCTGCCCGGTCGAGCGGGGGGACCGGGGCCGGCGCGATGCCGGCGAGCGCGGCCCGCGCGGCGGCGGCGAGCTCCCCCGCGGTGCCGAACCGCTGGTCCGGGTTCTTCGCCATCCCCCTTGCCACCACGGCATCCAGCGCCACCGGCAGCTCGGCGCGCCGGACGGACGGGCGCGGCGCCGGGCTGCTCAGGTGGGCCTGCATGCACAGCGCCATGCCCTCCACCGGGAACGGGCGTTCCCCGGTCAGGACCTGGTAGAACACACAGCCGAGCGAGTACACGTCGGCACGTCGGTCCACGGGCTGGTCCAGGAACCGCTCCGGCGCCATGTAGTCGAGGCTGCCCAACGCGGTGCCGGTGCGCGTCAGCGAGGTCAACGCCATGGACGTGTCCTCGGACAGCGTTCTGGCGATCCCGAAGTCCAGCAGGTAGACGAAGATCTCGTCATCGCCCTGGTCGGTGGTGAGGAGCACGTTGGACGGCTTCACGTCACGGTGCACGAGTCCCGCGCGGTGTGCCGCGTCCAGGGCGCGGGCGAGCTGGGAGAGGACCTCGACCGCGTCGGTCGGGCTGAGTGCCCCGGCCCGGCCCAGCCGCCCGGCGAGGTCCTCGCCCTCGATGTGGCGCATGTCGAGATAGAGCCGCCCGCCGATGTCCCCCCAGTTGTGGATCGGGACGATGTGCGGGTTGCCGAGCCGGGCGGTCACCTGGGACTCGCGGAGGAAGCGCCTGCGGAACTCGTTGTTGCCGCTGAGCTCGTCGAGCATCAGCTTCAGGGCGACCACCCGATCCTGCTCGATGTGGTACGCCTGGAAGACCTCGCTCGTCTCCCCGCGCCCGAGCAGTCGATCGACCCGGTACGGCCCGAACTGCTGCCCGAGGGCGATCGCGGGGTTCAGCGGCCCCGGTCCGGCCTGTGGACGGGCACCGGCAGGAACCGGCGTCGGGTGCTCCGCCGGCTCCGGCGCTGGGACCGGCACGGGTACCGGGGCCGGGGCGGGGGTCGGCGGGACGACCGAGTCGCGGGTTGGGGCGTTGTCCTCGGGCGGGACCGCCGGCCGACCGGCCCGGTGGGGGTCGCGCTCCCCGATCGCCCGGGCGATCGTCGCGGCGCCGAGTGCCACGGCGTACTTCGGATGGGCATCCACCAGCGTCGGGCGGCCGAGCTCCTCGGAGACCATGCGTGCCACCAGCGGGATCCGGGAGGACCCTCCGACGAGCAGCACCGCACTCAGCTCGCCCGGCGACACCTGCGCGGAGCGCAACGTGCGTGACAGTCCCCCGACCGTCGACTCGATCTGCGCCCGCACCAGGTCCTCGAACTGGGTGCGGGTGATCTGTACCTCGAAGTGGCGCCCGGGCAGGAAGACCGGCACGACGGTCTCGGTGTCCAGCGAGAGTGTCTCCTTGGCGAGCACGCAGTCCTGGCGAAGCCTGGAAAGGGCCAGCATGACCTGGGCATCCCGCGGATCCAGGTCGTTCAACGCGCCGCCCGAGGCGTGATTCACGAAATTCAGGATCGCTTCGTCGAAATCGATCCCACCCAATCGCTCGATGCCCTCGGGAACCCCCAGTATCTCGATCCCCGCCGCTTCCTTGCGCAGAATCGTGACGTCGAACGTACCGCCGCCGAGGTCATACACCGCGACGATCGAGCCGACATCGAGATGCCGCGAGGCCGCGTAGTGGGCGGCGGCCGCCTCCGGCTCGGTGACCGTGACCGTGTCGGGGAGCCCGGCCAGCAGCGGAACCTCGTCGAACAGCGCGCGCCGGAACGGGCCCCAGTTCGCCGGGTGGGTGAGCACCACCTGCGCCGGTCCCCCACCCTCGAGCTGGGTGACCTGGTCCAACACATCGCGCAACAGCGCTGCCATCAGCTCGACCGCGGTGTGCGGTTCGCCGCCCACCATGATGGGCGTCGGGTCGCCCAGCCTCCGCTTGAACTCGCGGACGGTCCGTTCCGGGCTGCTGGCACCCCGCCGGCTCGCGGCATCCGCGGTGACCAGCGAACCGTCCTCGTTCAGAAACACGACGGCAGGGGTGGCCATCGACCGGTCGCCGAGCGTGAACATCTCCGCTTTGGGGCCCCTGGCGATTGCCGCGGCAACAAACGTGGTCCCCAGATCGACCCCGAGACTGTAACTACTCACCTGCCCCCCTTGCTTTCGCGGCCATTCAACCTCATGAACGGCGGCAATCGGCCTCGCCGGTACACACAGCGGGAAATCGAGTAGCGCACTACGCGTGCCACCGGGCAATGCCTCTTGGAGACTCGACCGGGTTGAGGCTCGGAGGGGAGCTGTCACATGTGCAGCGATGCGTGGAGCGTTCCAGGGTTCACCGAGGTCGCTGAGCTCGGCCGGGGCAGTAGCGGAACGGTGATACAGGCGACCGACAGTTCCGGCGCGCCCGTGGCGATCAAGTACCTGAGCGCCGAGCTCGTGGCCGACGAGGGCTTCCGGTCGGCCTTCCGCGACGAGGCGCGGCTGCTGGCCGGGATCGACACCCCGCACGTGGCCCGGCTCGTCGAGTACGTGGAGAGCTCCTACGGGGCGGCCATCATCATGGAGCTGGTGGCCGGAGCGTCGCTGCGCGCCACCTTGGCCGCGCACGGCCCGACCGAGCCGACCTCGGCGCTGTCGGTGCTCAAGGGCTCCCTGCTCGGTCTGCGCGCCGCCCATCGAGCAGGTGTGGTGCACCGTGACTACAAGCCCGAGAACGTCATGCTCACCTCCGGCGGCGACAGCAAGCTGGTCGACTTCGGGGTGGCCCTGCGGGCCGGCGGCATCGGTGACGGTGCCGGCACCCCCGCGTACATGTCGCCCGAACAGTGGCTCCCGGGCGGTTCTGCCAGCCCGAGAGGCGACATCTACTCCGCGACCGCAACCTTCGTCGAATGCGTCACCGGCCGGCCGCCCTACGTCGCGAACGACATCACGGCCCTGCGCCAGCTGCACGAACACGCCCCGATCCCCGACGCGCTGCTCCCCGAGCCGTTGCGCGACCTCGCGCGGCGCGGGCTGGCGAAGGACCCGGCCGCCCGGCCGGCCGACGCCGGAGCGTTCCTCCGGGAGCTCGAGACCGCGGCCGCGGCCGGCTACGGCGACAACTGGGAGGAGGAGGGCCGCGGCGACCTGGCGCGCCGGGTCGGCCTGTTGCTCCTACTGCAGCCGGCCAGCGCCGCGTCGGCGGCGGGCACGTCGATCGCCGAGACCACGCTCCCCGACCGCAAGGGCCCCTCGTCCAAGCTCCTGGTCGGCTCGGCGGCCGGACTGCTGGTCGCCGCCGGTATCGCGGCGATACTGCTCTGGCCGACCGACGCGCCACAGCCCCGCCCGACAAGTGGCGAGGTAGTCGCTCTCGAGCCTGCCGGCTCGCCCCCGTCGACCGGTACCGCGTCGGCCCCACCGGTGCAGCCGGTCAAGCCGCCGGCGCAGCCGATCGCGCTGCCGGTGGCGCCGGTCGCTCCCGCCGCACCGCCCGCTGACCCGGTGGTCTCCACGAAGTCGAGTAGTGGCGAAGACAGCGATGATGATGACGACGATGACGGTGGCCGCAATCCCCACCCCCATGGCCCCCACAAACCCCACGGGGGCGGCGGCGGAACCTCGACCCCACCCCCACCACCGCCACCCGACGGGGGCGGCGGCGAGAGTTCGGCCCCACCGCCGCCCCCGCCTCCCACTGACGGTGACGGTGACGGGAACAACCACCCAGCCCTCAGGAAGAACAGCGTCGCCGAAGGCAGCGGGACGGGCAGCGTGGGCAAGAACAGCGGGAAGAGCACTGGGAAGAACAACGGCGACAAGAACAGCGAGAAGAGCAGCGGGAAGAGCACCGGCGACAAGGACAGCGGCGACAAGAACAGCAAGAAGAGAGACGGCGACAAGAGCAGCGAGAAGGAGAACATCGGCGGCAAAGACGGCGGGAGGCACCACACGAGCTGAAGGCAGCCGTCAGCCGCCAACGGGACGTCCACGCATAGCCCCCTCGACCCGGCGTGGAGGTCGCCGCCGGCGTGCGGCAGGTGGTCACCGGCCGCCGTCTCCCACCAGACCGCCAGGTACGCGGCGGCGTAGCGGGTGCGTGATCACTCGTACCGCAGTGCCTCGATGGGCTCCAGGCGGGCCGCGCGCCAGGCGGGGTAGCCACCGGCGAGCAGCCCGATGGCCAGGCTGATGGCGAAGGCGGTGGCGATAGGGGCGAGCGACAGCACGGGGTCGAACGAGCTGAGCATCCTGTTTCCGCTGGTGGCGAGGTTCGCCAGCAGCGCCTTGAGGCCCAGGATCAGCCCGACCGCGCCGCCGATCCCGATCAGCCCGCCCAGCCCGGCGAGGGTGAGTGCCTCCATCACGAACTGGGTGAGGATCGCCGAGTCGCTTGCGCCGACCGCCTTGCGGGTGCCGATCTCACGGGTCCGGTCGGTGACCGACACGAGCATGATGTTGAGCACCCCGATGCCGCCGACCAGCAGGGACACCGCCGCGACGGCGGGAACGGCGCCGGTGATCAGGGCGATCAGGTTGGTGAAGGTGGACAGCCGCGAGCCGAGGTCCTGAGCTTGGAAGTCGTCGAAGCGCGGGTCGGCGATGCGGTGGCGTTCCCGGAGCACCTCGATGATCTGGTCCTTCGCGGTCGACACCTGGGCGGTGGAGGTTGCCTTGACGGTGAGCGAGCTCAGCTCGTCACCGCCCTTGCCGTTGCCGAACACCCCGGAGCGGGCGGCCTTGATGGGCATGACGATGGCGTTGTCCCCCGAGGCGCCGAAGGAGTCGAACACCCCTATGACCTTGAACAACGCGTGGTTGATCCGCAGGCGCTGGCCGAGCGCGGCCTCGTGGTCCGTCCCGTAGAGCGCCTCGGCCACCAGCGGCCCGAGGATCACGACGTCCGCGCCGGACTTCTCCTGCGCCTCGGTGAAGAAGATGCCGGTGCTGAGCGTCTTCTGCTGCCCGGCGAGGTAGTTGTGGGTGGTCCCGGTGACCGCGGCGGACAGGTACTGCGCCCCTGGGGTCGACGCGGTGACCGCCCTGGAGATGGAGCCCGCGGCACCCGTGCTGGCCCCGGTCACGAGCGGCACCAGCTCGGCGACCTGGGGAATGTCGGCGATCGCCCCCATGTCGTCGTCGGTCAGCGGTTTCGCGGGCGGACCGCCGGGGATCGGCGACAGCTTGGGCACGATGGTGATGCTGTTGGCAATGGGTTCGACGGCGGCGTTCACCGAACCCGAGAGTCCCTGGCCCAGCGAGGTCAGCAGGATGACCGCCGCGACGCCGATGATGAGGCCGAGCATGGTCAGCGAGGACCGCAGCTTGTTCGACCGCAGACCGCGCATGGCGATCGCCATGATGTCCCGCACGATCACGTCATGCCCCCCGGGTCTCGATCGAGCACTCGGCCACTGACGCGATTCCTGGGTGGGTTGCCATCACATTGCTCAACCCTGTCAGCCGATGCTGAAAGCAAGCTGGAAGCCAGTCGAAAATTGCCGGCACCCGGGCCGGGCCGAGTCAGCTGCTCAGGAGCCTGGCGGCAGTGGGCGGAGCGGAATCGTGACCCGGAAGGTCGCGCCACCGCCCGGGGTCGGCTCGCAGCGGACCGCGCCGTCGTGCGCGGACACGATCGCCGCCACGATCGAAAGGCCGAGCCCGACGCCGACGCCGCCCCGTGGGCCCTCCCCGTCGGGTTGCTCGGGCAGCCTGCGGCGGGCGGGGTCGGCGCGGTAGAAGCGCTCGAAGACCCGCGCGGCGGCGTCGGCGGCCAGGCCTGGACCACGGTCGGCGACCTCGAAGACCGCGACGCGCTCGCCGGGTACGACCCCGACCCGCACGGTGATCGGCGTGTCCGAGGGGGTGTGGCGCAGGGCGTTGCTCAGCAGGTTGGTACCGACCTGCCGGAGCTGTGCCTCGTCACCGAGCACGATGGGCGGAGGCGTCCCCAGCTCGTCGCGCTCGGGGATGATCACGAGCTCCAGCGGCCGGTCGGGGGCGATCGCGCGGGCGGTCTCCACGGTGTCCACGGCGATGGGGAGCAGGTCGATCGGCTCGGGTTCCAGCGGGCGCTGCTGGTCGAGGCGGGCCAGCAGCAACAGGTCGTCGACCAGCAGGCCCATCCTGGTCGCCTCGGCCTCGATGCGCGCGAACAGCTCCCTGACCTGCTCAGGCTCCTGGACCACACCGTGCCGGTACAACTCTGCGAACCCGCGGATCCCGGCGATCGGGGTGCGCAGCTCGTGGCTGGCGTCGGCGACGAACCGGCGCAGCCGTGTCTCGGACTCGGCCCGCTGGGCGAACGCGGCCTGCAGGTTCGCGAGCATGCCGTTCAGGGTCAGCGCCAGCCGGCCGATCTCGGTGCGCGAGCCGGCCTCGGACGGGATCCGGCGCGACAGGTCACCGGCCGCGACGATGGTGTCCGCGGTGTTCTCCACATCGTCGAGCGGCCGCAGCCCGACCCGCACGACCAGGACCCCGAGCGCCCCGATCAGTGCCAGCACGACCAGCGTCACCACGAGCTCGATCAGCAGGAGCCGCTTCGCCGTCGCCAGCAGATCCGACATGTCCAGCGCGACGAGCACGCTGCCCTGGTTGTACGGCCTGACCCAGACGATCGCGCGGTAGATGCGTTTCTCGCTGGTGGCCGTCGCCGGTTCGACGAGGGTGAACGGCCGATCGAGCTCACCGTCCGCGCGCAGCTCGTCGAGCGAGGCCAACTGTGGAAAAGAATGGAGCTCACTCGGATAGCGCTCGGTGACCGCGCCATTCGGATCCCGTTTCTCGAGGACCACGTCACCGAGCACGGCCCGCAAGGTCGGCTGGATCGTGGGGCCAGGAAACCTCAGTGGCTGGTGCGCCAGATCGGTGAGCGACCACCGCTCGTGGACGGCCGACAACTGTGTATCGATGCGCTCGCCCAGATACGAGCGCAATAGGTAGAGGGTGGCGGCGTCGGTGGCGAGCAGACCCGCCGCCGACAGCACGAGAACCCCGGCGACCAGCCTGATCCGCAGCGATCGCGGCCTCACGAGCGGGGCAGTCGCAAGCTGTATCCGACGCCGCGCAACGTATGGATCAGGGGCGGGTCGAACCGGTCGACCTTGCGGCGCAGCATGCTGATGTAGGACTCGACGATCCGCACGTCGCCAGCGAAGTCGTAGCGCCAGACCTGGTCCAGGATCTGCGCTTTACTCAGCACCTTGTCGGCGTTGAGCATCAGGTACCGCAGCAGCGTGAACTCGGTCAGCGACAGCGAGATCAGCTGCCCGGCGCGGCGGACGTCGTGGGTGTCCTCGTCCAGCTCCAGGTCGGCGAACCGCAATGATCGGTCCTCGAGCGGCTCGGCGAGGCTCGGCTGGCTGCGACGCAGCACGATCCGCACCCGCGCGATCAGCTCCTCCAGGCTGAACGGCTTGGTGACGTAGTCGTCGCCGCCGATCGTCAGCCCGGTCAGCTTGTCCTGCATCTGGTCGCGCGCGGTCAGGAACACCACGGGGAGCGACAGTCCCTGGCCACGAAGTTGCCGGGTGACCTCAAACCCGTCCAGATCGGGCAGCATCACGTCAAGTACGACCAGATCAGGGGTCGACTGCCGGGCGAGGGCCAGCGCCTCGGCACCCGACCGGGCGACCTGCACCTCGTAGCCGACGAACCGCAGGGCCGCGGACAGCAACTCCGCGATGTTGTCGTCGTCGTCCACCACCAATAGGCGCAGTTTCCTGCCCGTGTCCGCGACACGCGCATCGCGCACCGGCGCACACCCCCTCCCGTCGCGGACGTCCGGCCGCCGACGTGGCACCCAGTCTGGCCCGCCCAGCTGTAACCAGGCCCCAACAAACCTGAAAAGCGCCTGAAAACCAGCTCGGCCGGTGTCCGCCGAGATAATACCCGGGATCATTTTTTACACGATCGGTTCGGCGCGCCTCCTTTACCTGTGCCACATTGACATCAGGAAATTTGCTCGAGTCAGGCCCAGTCGACTCGGAATTCGATTGCCACTCCATATTGTTATATCGAACTCACCGATCGGATGACTCACTTTCTGTGCGTCACAAGCACCCCGAATTAGGGCCCCTGCCGAAACTCAGACATTCCATCGGTCGCGGGGTTACCGACTGTGCGTCACGACCGGGCATATCGGCATCGACCGACGGACGGGGCCCGACTCGATGAGTCGATCATCTTTAGCTTGCGTCACTTCAGTAACACCAGAGACGTTGAAGATCACGTGATCACGTAGCCGGTCACCACGGAACCGGCGAGGTCAGGTCAAACCGATCAGGAAGAAGCGCAGCATGCTGAAGAAGATCATCGTCATCACCTCGGCCGCGGCCGTCACCATGCTCTGCGGCGTCGGCGTGGCCAGCGCTCACGAGGCCGGCGACAACAACGGCTCCACCAACTGCACCTCCAACGACACCCAGCACCAGAGCAACAAGGGCCACCAGCTGGTCGGTGGCAACCTGTCCGCTCAGGACCTCCAGGGCAACGTCCTCGGCGTCCAGCCCACCCGGCCCGCGGGCATCTGCCCCAGCGTGGCGAACAACAACCACCTCTGAGCCCCCGAAGGCATCGGAGCCCGCTTGTGCTTTCGGTAGCCAACTCCATTGGCCGCCGAAAGCACCGCTACACCTCCCCACTCGGCGCGATGCACGCAGCAGAGTGAGGACAAGCCGACGATCAGTTGGGGACTGATCCCGGCGGTGGGATATGGCCGTGTTCGAGAGCGACCCTCGAACACGGCCATATCCTGCAACCCCCTCGCGGTCAGGGGATGAGAACGATCTTGCCGCGGGTGTGGCGCTGCTCCAGGTCGGTGAAGGCCGCCCGGACCTCGGCCAGCGGGTAGGTACGCGCGACGGGCAGCTCGAGCCGGCCGTCCACGAGCCGGGTGATGAGCTCGGTGAAGTCCGCGAGGTTCGCACCCTCGGCGTTGCCCTCGCTGCGCACGCCGAGCCGCTGGACGGCCTCGAAGTCGATCACCGTGTCGATACGGGACACCGCTACGCCGAGCTGCAGGGCGAGGTCGACGTAGCCCTGACCGAAGGTGTCGATGAACGCGTCGACGCCGCCGGGCGCGAGCGCGCGAATGCGCGCGGCGACGGCGTCCAGGCCATCCGCGTACGGGATCGGGATGACGCCGTGATCCTTGAGCCACGCGTGGTTGCCCTCGCCGGCGATCCCGAGCACCGTCGCGCCGCGCTCGACAGCAAGCTGCACGACCAGTCCCCCGACGCCGCCCGCCGCACCCGACACCACGACCACGTCGCCGGGCTCCGTGCCGACCGCGCGTACCGCCGCCCAGGCCGTGGTTCCGGCGACGAACAGCCCTCCAGCCTGCTCCCAGGCCAGCTCCGCGGGCTTGCGGACCAGCTGGTTCACCGGGACCGCCACGAACTCGGCGTGGCTGGACCGGGTGTCGACCCAGCCCACGACCTCGTCGCCGACCGACCAGCCTGTCACGCCGTCGCCGACCTCGGCGATCACGCCGGCGAGGTCGCTGCCCTGCCCGGAGGGGAACGTCGAGGGGAACACTGCCGCGAGGGCACCGACGCGTATCCCCGCCTCTCCCGGGTTGATCCCGGCCGCACGGACCTCGACCAGCACCTCGCCGGCACCGGGCCGGGGGCGGTCGACCTCCCTAACGTCGAGCACGTCGATGTCACCGAAACCGTCATAACGCACTGCC
This sequence comes from Pseudonocardia sp., assembly GCA_036272795.1. Taxonomy (GTDB): domain Bacteria; phylum Actinomycetota; class Actinomycetes; order Mycobacteriales; family Pseudonocardiaceae; genus Pseudonocardia. The sequence continues at coordinate 7,673 of DATAYB010000143.1, read as the reverse complement.
TTCATGGCGTTCTCCTCTCCTCGCTCCGCCAGTCAACCGCTCGCACCGAGGACGTTCCATGCTTGAAAGTCCACATCCTTTATGCGATCGTCCAATCTTGTGGACGTTCTCACTGACCTGTTGCAACGGTCCCGGGCCCGGGGCGCGGCGTTCTCGCGCTCCACGCTGCACGGCCAGTGGGGGCTGACCTTCCCGGTCAACGGCACGCTGGCCATCCACGCGATCGTCGACGGGGAGATGTTCGCCTGGACCGACGACCCGGGCCGCGCGACGCACGTGATCGGCGGCGACGTCCTGCTGCTGCGCGCCAGCCCGCACCACCTCGGCACCGCACCCGGGGTGTCGACGGTGCCGTTCGTCAGCCTGCTCGGCAACCGCGTGTCCGCCCGGTGCGCGCGGGTCGGTTCGCCCACCGACGGTCCGGCGGGCGAGTTCTGCTGCGGCGCCTACCTGTTCGAGGGTGACCTGTCCACGCCGCTGATCGAGTCGCTGCCGAGCCTGGTGCGGCTGCGCCCGACGGCGGGCAGCCCACTGCGGGTGACGATCGACCTGCTGGTGGCGGAGATGGCGGGCGACGGACCAGGCCAGCAGGCGCTGCTCGACCGGTTGCTCGACGTGGCGCTCGTCCAGTCGCTGCGGTCCTGGTTCGCGCAGGCTGAGACGGTGCCGGGGTGGTTCCGCGCGATGGACGAACCGGGGCTGGGCGATGCGCTGCGCGCCGTGCACGCCGACCCGGCCCGTGCCTGGACCGTCGGCTCGCTCGCCGGGCTGGCCAACTCCTCCCGGTCGAAGTTCGCCCGCCGCTTCGCCGAGGTCGTCGGCGCGCCGCCGCTGCAGTACCTGACGGACTGGCGCATCGCGCTGGCCAAGGAACGGCTGCGCGACACCGACGACGGCCTGGCCGCGATCGCCTCGTCGGTCGGTTACGGCTCGGAGTTCTCCTTCGCCTCGGCGTTCAAGCGACAGGTCGGGATACCTCCCGGGCGTTGGCGGCTCGAGCACGCGCCCTGACACGCTTCCCCGGTCAGACGCCCGATCAACCCGGACCGGCGGACCGGAGTCAGGCGGATCGGTTCAGACGCGGCCCTCGGCTGCGGCGATGCCGCCTTTGAGCAGCTCGTCGACGACCTTCTTGGACACCGGCAGCATGAGCCAGTCGACGCCGGGGATCTTCATCGTGGACCGTAGGTGCCAGCTGACCTCGGTCCCCGTGCCTGCTTCGCGCAGCTCGATCGTGCCCACGTGGTCCCGAGTCGGTGCGCCTGAGAGCATCCTGTAGGCGTAGCGGGTGGGTCGCTGGTACTCGATGATCTCCTCGACGAACGGCGGGCCGATCGCCACCAGGCGTCGGATCGCGCCGACCCCGTTCGGTGCGGGGGTGCCCTCCCGGTCGAGCGTGCTGCTCCGACACGCCTTCAGGTAGTCCGCGATCCCGCGATGGTCGGTCATGGCGTCGAACACCGTCTCGATCGACGCCGTCGACGTCCGGGTGAGGGTGAACTCGATCATCTGCGCTCCTCGCCTCAGGGGGTCGGCGGGTTGAGGTGGGCGGCGTTGACCGGGGGCAGGACGGTGCTGATGCCGACCATCATCGACGTGGCGAACGCATCCAGGCGCGGCTGGAGCCACCGGGGCACCCGGACGATACGCAGCAGCCGGTTGTCGATGGCGATCGTGTAGTCCAGCCGGGTGCCACCGTCGGAGGTGGGCGTGAGGCGGATGTCCTCGGCCCAGCCACGCACGACCGGGAGGTTGATCTCGGTGACCCGGAAGGTCTGCCGGCGTCCCTCCTCCCAGGTGTAGAACTCCTCGAGGATCGTGACCAGGCGACCGAGGCGAACACTGCGCAGTGCCCCACGGCCGAGCGGGCGTGGGGTGTGCCAGCGGGCCTGGTCCAGCATCGCGACCCAGGAGCCCAGCTCGTCGCCGATGCACACCTGCCACACCTGCTCGGGGCTCTGCGGCACGGTCAGGGAGGCGTTCAGGATGAACGGGGCCTCGGTCAGGAACGCATCGTCGATCGGCGGCAGTCGGCGCATCAACGGCTCCCGACCGAGGCCGGGGGCTTCGCCTCGATCTCCGACGGGGGCGCGTCACCGACCAGCAGCCTCCCGCACACACAGACCGCCGCCAACGACAGCGCGATGGTGACGAGCTGCGCGATGTTGGCGACGAGGGCGCTGTCGGTGGAGTTCAGCGCCACGTAGAGCGGCAGCGCCATCATCGTGTCCGCCCCCATGAAGACGGCCGGCAGTAACGGGAAGATGGCCAGGGTCGCCACGCCGGTCAGGATGCGGCGGCTGATCAGCAGCTGCAGGATCGCGCCGGCCACCAGCGCCGAGGCGGAGTTGGCGAAACCCCACCAGATCGGCAGGCCGAAGAACATCAGCGGCTGGTTCGGCCCGTAGTAGACCCACCAGCCGAGGTGGATCGGGATCGGCTCGACGGCCAGCGCGAACGCCGCCGCGCCTGCGTACCAGCCCCACCAGCTCCTCGTCGTCACGCCGGCGGCGACCTTGCGCATCGTGACCAGCCAGAACCCGCCGAAGTAGAAGAAGTAGGCCGGCGCGAAGTACAGCGGCACGGTGCGGCCGATGGCGTGGAGGTACGGCACCACGTCGAGCTCGGGGAACTTGAAGTGCCCGAGCACGTCCACGAACGGCTCGCCGAACACGATCAGGCCGGCCGAGAGCATGACGTAGACCGGGTACGGCTGACGGACCTGGCGCGCGGCACGCACCGAATAGACCAGGGCCACCACGGACGCGAGCCCGAAGACCAGGCCGGCGGCGAGCTGCTGGCCTTGGGACAGCCCCCAATCGGGCACGGGACCCCCGGCGGTTCCGATGGCCCCGGAGAGATGGGTGGCGGGCTGAACGGGGATGCCGGTGGGTTCAGTCATGGTTGGTGCCTTCCGGAATCGCTGTTGGCCGATGCGGAGGCTCGAGTGGTCTCCACCGTGTCCCCGGTCATGACCGCACCATCGACTGGCCTCCACTTGCACGCCTGGCGTACATGATGCACGCTTACCGTGCATTAAAATAACCTGCCGTCCCGACGGGTCGTGGTCAAGCCCCGTCATCCCTTCGCGTCAGCACGCCGCCGGCCGGGCCGCGGATGACGCCTCGACGCACTGGAGCTACGCGATGATGCAGACGTGAACGACGAAGACGGCGGCAAGGACCGCATCCGGAGCATCGAACGCGGGTTCGCGGTGCTGCTCGCCTTCGACGCCGAACGCAGCAACCCCACCCTGACCCAGCTTGCGACCGCGACCGACCTGTCCCGCCCGGCGGTGCGCCGAATCCTGCTCACCCTGCAGGGACTGGGCTACGTCGAACCCGCGGGCGGGAGCCGATGGCGGCTGACCGCGCGTGTCCTGAGCATCGGCCAACACTTCTCCGCGGCCAACGCCGTCGTGGCCGCCGCGCAACCACACATGACCCGACTCGTCGAGGAGACCCAGGAGTCCGCGTCACTCTCGGCACTCGACGGCAACGAGGTGGTCTACCTCTCCCGGGTGCCCGCACGGCGCGTCCTGAACGTGATGGCAACCGTCGGTACGCGCGTCCCCGCGCACGCGACGTCGATGGGGCGCGTACTCCTGGCCTCGGCGCCGCCGGAGTTCGTCGAGAGCTACCTGCGGGACCCGGGCCTCACACCGCTGACGCCACACACGATCACCGACGCCGACCAGTTCCGCGAAGCCCTCGACCGCGCCCGGCGCCAAGGCTGGTCACTCGTCTCCGAAGAGCGCGAACGCGGCCTGATCGCGGTGTCCGCGCCGATCCGCGACCACTCCGGAGCGGTGGTGGCTGCGCTGTCATCGTCCAGCTCGACAGGCAGGACGAGCCCCGACCACGTCGAGAGCAACATCGTTCCCGTGCTGACACGCATCGCCCAACAGATCAGCCACGACCTGGGCGCTCAAGCGGCCACACAAGCACCGGGGACCGCTGAGGGATAACGGCCCCGCACGCCTTACAGACGTCAGGAACGGCGTCCGGTGGCCTTGCCGATGAAGAAGCCGATCAGGCCACCCACGACGAACACGACGGCGAACAGGCCGAGCACCGCGTGACCGATCGTCCGCATCACTCCCGCCGCCTCCAGATGCGTCGACAGGGCAAGCAGCTGGAGGGCAGTATGGGTCACGATCATGGCCCTCAGCGTGCCAGCTGCCGGGCCACGACGCAGCGTGGAGCGCCATCAGATCCTCCCCCACCACAACGGAGGCGCAGTGACCACCATGCCGGTCAGCGATGTCGATCTGTTCGCCGATGACGCCCGAGTCGACCCGTACCCGATCTACCAGGAACTCCGCGCTCTGGGCCCGGTCGTACACCTGACCCGCCATGGTCACTACGCCCTGCCGCGCTATGCCGACGTCCGGGCCGCTCTGATGGACTGGCGCACGTTCTCCTCGGCCAAGAGCGTGTTCGTCGACGAAGAGCTGAACAAGAACCTCGAGGGCATCACCCTCTGTTCCGACCCGCCCGACCACACGATGATGCGCTCCGTGCTCGGGCGGCCGCTGCGCCCGGACCGGATGCGGGAGATCGCGCCCACCATCGAGGCCGAGGTCGACCGCGTCGTCGACCGGGTCGTCGCGGCCGGCCGGTTCGACGCCGCCACCGAGCTCGCCGAGCACGTGCCGATGGCCGTGGTCTCGAAGCTCGTGGGCCTGGGCGAGGACCACCGCGGCAAGATGCTGGAGTGGGCCGAGGCCATCTGGGACGTCCAGGGCCCGGCCAACCAGCGCTTCCGGGACGCGATGCCACAGGTCGAGGAGTTCCTGGACTTCGCCAACAACGAGGCAGTCCCGGGCCGGATCGACCCCGACGGCTGGGCCGCGCACCTCTACCAGGCCGCCGACCGTGGCGAGATGCCGCACGAGAAGTGCCCGGTGATGATGCTCGACTACGTCACCCCGAGCCTCGACACCACGATCCTTGGGATCACCTCGACGATCGCGCTCTTCGCCCGGCACCCCGACCAGTGGGACCTGCTGCGCCACGACCGGTCACTGATCCCGCACGCCATCAACGAGTCGTTGCGCCTGGAGACCCCGGTGCCGCAGTTTACCCGCGTGCTCACCGACGACCACGAGATCGACGGCACCGCCCTGCCGAAGGGCAGCCGCGTCGCACTGCTCTACGGGTCCGCCAACCGGGATGAGCGCAAGTACACCGACCCGGAACGCTTCGACATCACGCGCAGACCGTCCGACCACCTCGCGTTCGGGCGCGGCGAGCACGTCTGCGTCGGGATGCACCTGGCCCGCCTGGAGATGTCGACGCTGCTCGAACGCCTTGCCGACCGGGTCAACCGCTTCGAGATCGTCGCCGCCCAGCCGTTGATCAACAACGGGTTGCGCGGGTTCAAGCACCTCGAGGTCACGATCTCCTAGGGGACGGAGCGTGCGCCGATGGATCTTCCTGATGGCGAGCCCGAGTGTGCGCCATGGCAGGCCGCCGGCGGGGACCTCCGACTCGGCCGACCAGCCTCGCCGAGGGGCGACGCCGAAGCTTGATTGTCCGCCGTTAACCGAGCATTGTTAGATTAGTGCTCCGGGTGGAAGGAACTCGATGAAGGCGCTCGAAAACCCGATGATCGACGGCTACCACCGGGCGTCGGACGTCCGCGCCTACCTCACCTCCCTCGTCGGCCGGCCGGCCCATCAGCGTGCCCTCGCGCGCGATGCGGTGACGGCGTCCGCGATCCGCACCTGGTGCGATGCCATGGGCGAGCGTCATCCCGTCTACCTGGATCCCGCCTCGGCCCGGGCGGCCGGACACCGCGAGCTGGTTGCCCCGCCAGGGATGCTGCACGTCTGGACGATGCCCGGGTTGGAGCCGGATCGACCGCTCACGGCGGGGCCGGCGCGCAGCGGTGACTTCGACGAGATCGTGCGCGCGAAGCTCGCCGACCTGGGGTACGCGGGGACACTGGCCGCCTCGATCGACCAGGAGTTCCTCGCACCCCTGCACGTCGGAGAACGGCTCGTCGCCGAAGATGCGTACGTCGAGGTCAGCGCGGAGAAACAGACCCACCTCGGGCCGGGTTTCTTCCTCACCAACCGAACGACGTACGCCACCACCGAGGGCACGACGATCGGCACGCTCGCCACGGTGGTGTTCCACTTCGCACCCAGGCCGGCCGCCGCGCTCGGGCCGCCATTGACCGCACCCGCGCACGTACCCGGTCGGCCCGCCCCGGCCACTCCGGTGCGGCTGCTGGCGGGTGAGCAGTGTGGGCCGGTGACAGTTCCCGTGACGCCCACACAGATCATTGCCGGCGCGCTCGCCACCCGGGACTTCTACCCGGTGCACCACGACCGGGACTTCGCCAGGGCGCACGGCAACGCCGACTTTCTGATGAACAGCCTGACCACGAACGGGCTCCTGGCGCGGATCGTCGCGGAGTGGACGGACCAAGCGCCGCTCCTGCGTCTGAGGACGAGGATCGTCGCGCCGGCGTACGCGCATGACGTGCTGACCGTCACCGGCGAAGTGACCGAGGTGGGCGGCGGGTGGGCCGAGGTCGGCATCCGGGCGGCACTGCGCTCCGGCACACACGCCGAAGCCACCGCCCGGGTTGGCCGCTAGTGCCGGGTCAGGTCGGTACGTCCGGCAGTGCCCCGCGCCGGGCGTACGCGTCGATCTCGGAGTCACTGAAGCCGTAGGCGGTGAGCACCGCCCGGGTGGTCGGGCCGCCCGGCCGCGAGCTGACGGGCAGCGGATCGGGCGCCGCACCGCCGTTGCCGAAGCGAGGCGCCGGAGACGGCTGGACCAGGCCGTCGTGGTCGACGATGGTGCGCCTCCCGCGCAGGTGCGGGTCGTCGGCCAACTCGTCGATCTCCAGGACCGGAGCTCCGCACGCATCGGTGTCCCCGAGCAGCTTCACCCAGTGGTCGCGCGGCTGCGAGATGAAGATCTCGGCGAACCGGGCCCGCAGTTGCGGCCAGTTCGCCGGGTCGTCGCGATCGGGTAGCTCGAGGGGGTCGAGTCCGAGCTGCTCGACCAGCTCGGCGTAGAAGCGTGCCTCGATCGCCCCGACGGAGAACCACCTGCCGTCGGCACACCGATAGACGCCGTAGTGCGGCGCGTTGCCGCTGAGCACGCTCGAACCGAGGCCGTCCCACGCCCCCATGCCGTGGTAGGCGATCTGCGCCGTGAGCAGCAGGGCGGCTCCGTCGACCATCGCGGCGTCGACCACCCGACCTCGACCGGTCCGCTCGCGATCGAACAGGGCGAGGATGATGCCCATGGCGGCGTTGACCGAACCTCCGGCGAAGTCACCGACGATATTGAGCGGGGCGACCGGCTCGGTCGTGCCAATCGCTCCGAGTGGTCCGCCGACGGCGATGTAGTTGATGTCGTGGCCGGCTCGCATCGCGTAAGGGCCGGACTGCCCGTAGCCGGTCAACCGGGCGTAGACCAGGCGTGGGTTGTCGGCCGTCAACAGCTCGGGACCGAGGCCCCGCCGCTCCATCGTGCCGGGCCGGTAGCCCTCGAGAAACACGTCCGCGCTGCCCGCCATCCGGCGGATCACCTCGGGCCCGCCGTCCGCGCGCAGGTCCACGACGAGCGTGCGCTTGCCCCGCGAGAACATCGGCGCCGGGTCGAACGTCTCCGGGTTCGGCCGCACGACCGAGACCACGTCGGCACCGT
>DATAYB010000142.1:0-3751 GCA_036272795.1 Pseudonocardia sp. | reverse complement strand
CCGGACACGGCGGTGGCTGACCTGATCGGCGACGTCGACCCGGTGAAGGTCGCCGAGGGTCGCTCGCTCGGCGACCCCGAGACCATCCACTTCGGACTGGTGCCGCGTGCGCACCGGGGCGTGGTGGCCATCAACGAGCTGCCCGACCTGGCCGAGCGCATCCAGGTCGCGCTGCTCAACGTGATGGAGGAGCGCGACATCCAGGTCCGCGGCTACACGCTGCGGCTGCCGCTGGACGTGCTCCTGGTGGCCAGCGCCAACCCGGAGGACTACACCAACCGGGGCCGCATCATCACCCCGCTGAAGGACCGCTTCGGGGCGGAGGTGCGCACCCACTACCCGCTCGAGGTGGCCGACGAGGTGGCGCTGGTCGTGCAGGAGGCAGACCTGGTCGCCGACGTGCCGAGGCACCTGATCGAGGTCGTCGCCCGGTTCACCAGGCACCTGCGTGACTCCACGGCCGTCGACCAGTCGTCCGGGGTGTCCGCCCGGTTCGCGGTCGCCGCCGCCGAGACGGTGGCCGCCTCCGCGCTGCGCCGGGCCGCGATCACCGGTGAGGCGCGCGCCTACGCCCGCCCGGTCGACCTCGACGCCGTGCCGGCAGTGCTGCGCGGCAAGCTGGAGTTCGCCTCCGGCGAGGAGGGCCGCGAGGAGGAGATCCTCGAGCACCTGCTGCGCAGGGCGGTCGCCGACACCGCCCGCTACGCGCTGCGCGGTGTGGACCTGTCCGAGCTCGTCGACCAGGTGGCCAGCCGCCCGGTCCGCACCGGCGAGCGCGTGCCCGCCGCCGAGGTGGTCAACGCGCTGCCGTCGGTGCCCGCGCTCACGGAGGTCGCCAAGCGCCTGGACGCCTCCGGCACCGAGGACCCCGGCCCGATGGCGTCGGCCGCCGAGCTGGCGCTGGAGTACCTGTTCCTGACCCGCAAGCTGGCCAAGGACGAGTCCGACGACGGTGACACGGTCAGCTATGGCTGAGTTCCCGAGCGCGGGACGACCCGGCCGTCGGCGGATCCGGCGCCGGCGCTACGCCTACGGCCCCTACGACGGCGGGCCGGACCCGTTGGCCCCGCCGTTCGACATCCGGGCCGCGATGGATGAGATCGGCCGGGACGTGATGGAGGGCTCGTCACCCCGCCAGGCCCTGCAGGAACTGCTGCGGCGGGGCATGCAGAACCGGCGCGGGCTCGACGACCTGACCCGCCAGGTCTGGCAGCGCCGCCGTGACCTGCAGCGCGACAACCGGCTGGACGGCACTCTCGAGGAGGTCCGGGAGCTGCTGCAACGGGCCATGGAGGCGGAGCGGGAGGCCCTCGGCAACGAGGACAGCGACGACGCCCGGTTCCGGGAGATGCAGTTGGACGCGCTGCCGAACGACACGGGTGGTGCCGTCCGTGAGCTCAACGAGTACGACTGGCGCTCCTCCGACGCCCGCGAGGCGTACGAGCAGATCCGCGACCTGCTCGGCCGGGAGATGCTCGACCAGCGCTTCGAGGGCATGAAGCAGGCGATGCAGAACGCCAGCCCGGAGGACGTCGAGCGGGTCCGCGAGATGCTCGACGACCTGAACAACCTGCTCGCCCAGCACGCCCAGGCGCAGGACACCACCGAGCAGTTCGCCGAGTTCATGGCCAAGCATGGCGAGTTCTTCCCGGAGAACCCCGCCAACACCGACGAACTCGTCGACCTGCTCGCGGCCCGCGCGGCGGCGGCCCAGCGGATGCTCAACTCGATGTCCGCTGAGCAGCGTGCCGAGCTGTCCGAGCTGGCCCAGCAGGCGTTCGGCGACCCCCGGCTTGCCCAGGCGCTGTCCCAGCTGGACGCCCAGCTGCAGGGGCTGCGGCCGGGGGAGGACTGGGAGGGGTCCGGCCGGTTCCGGGGCGACAACCCGCTCGGCATGGGCGAGGCCACCCGGGCCATGGAACAGCTCGGGCAGCTGGACTCGCTGGCCGAGCAGCTGTCCCAGAGCTACCCGGGCGCCCGGCTCGAGGACATCGACCTGGATGCGTTGGGCGAGCTACTCGGCGAGGACGCCAGGGTGGACGCCCGCACGCTGGCCGAGCTGGAGCGCGAGCTGCAGCGCCAGGGGCTGTTCGAGCGGGCGGCCGACGGGTCGCTGCAGCTGTCCCCGAAGGCCCTGCGCCGGCTGGGGGAGTCCGCTCTGAGCGACATCGTCGACCGGATCGGCGCGCGCCGAGGTGAGCGGGAGACCCGCCGCTCCGGCGCCGCGGGCGAGGCCACCGGGGCCACCCGGCCGTGGGCGTTCGGCGACACGGAGGCGTGGTCGGTGCCGCGCACCCTGCTCAACGCGCAGCTGCGCCGGGCGGGCGGCGACGAGCGGAGGCTGGACGTCAGCGACGTGGAGGTCGTGGAGACCGAGCAGCGCACCCGGGCCGCGGTGGCGCTGCTGGTGGACACGTCCTGGTCGATGGTGGCCGAGGGCCGCTGGGTGCCGATGAAGCGCACCGCGCTGGCGCTGCACCAGCTCATCTCGACGCGCTTCCGGGGCGACGACCTGAAGCTGATCACGTTCGGCCGTCATGCGCAGACCGTGGAGCTGGGTGAGCTGGTCGGCCTGGAGGGCGCGTACGCGCAGGGCACCAACCTGCACCACGCGCTGCTGCTGGCCGGCGAGCACCTACGCCGCAACCCGGACGCCATGCCGGTGGTACTCGTGGTCACCGACGGCGAGCCGACCGCGCACCTCGAGCCCGACGGGGAGGCCTACTTCGACTACCCTCCGAGCCCGTACACCCTGCGGGCCACGGTCGGTGAGGTGGACCGGCTGACCGGCATGAAGGCGGTGTTCACGTTCTTCCTGCTCGGCGAGGACCCCCGGCTCGCGGCGTTCATGGACGACGTGGCGCGCCGGTGCGGCGGACGGGTGGTGACCCCAACGCTGGACGGTCTCGGCGCCGAGGTCGTCGCCGACTACCTGCGCACGCGCCGCTGAGCTGACCGTTTACCGGCCGGTGCGGGCCGGTGGTCGGTGGCGGCCGGTGGTCGCGCTGGCCGGCGGTCGGCGCTGGCCGGCGGCGGCACGGGCGCGTGGTCGCGCAGCGTCGCCCAAGGTGTGCACGCGGTCCTGGGCGTCGCACGGCGTGCCTTCACTTCGCACAGTCTGCGGAGTATGCGAAGTGACAGCACGCCGTGCGAAGTGACAACGCGGTATGCGAAGTGGCTGGCGGCGGGGTGTGGTGCGGCTGGCGTGGGTTGGCTTCGCCCGGACGCTGCGATTTTGCGCCGAGTGCACCCTCACCGGCCTCGGTCCACGGACGTCACGCCGCTGTGGTTGAACTCGGCGGTGAGTACGGCGGACCGGGCGGCCGGCGGACCGGGCGGCGGCGGTCGCCACTGCCGTGCGGCGTCAGAGGGTGCCGCGTAGGCGTTCGCCGGCGCGGAGGCGGTCGGCGGCGTTGAGGATCGTCTCGGCCAGCGCGGCACCCGGGCCGTCCAGCGTCTGCCGCCCGTTGGACAGCACGAACTCGAACGACGGCAGCGGTGGCAGGGCGGCCTTGCCGGGCACGGGGCTCAGCCCGGCGGGCACCAGGGTCTCGGCGTGCGGGACGACGCCGAGGCCGGCGAGCGCGGCGGCGTGCAGCCCGCTGAGGCTGCCGCTCGTGCACGCCATCCGCCAGGGTCGCCCGACGGCCTCCAGCGCGGTCAGCACGGCGGCCCGGGACGATCTGGGTGGCGGGAAGCAGACCAGCGGCACCGGGTCGGTCGGGCCGAGGTTGGGCAGGCCCGGGCCGGA
>DATAYB010000141.1:0-3874 GCA_036272795.1 Pseudonocardia sp. | reverse complement strand
TCGATGGCGTCGGCGAACGCCTGCCGGACCCGGGGATCGCGGGCGAACGGCGAGTCGATCGGCTTCGGCGGGGTGCCCGCGCCGTCCACATTGCCGATGTTGATCGTGATGCCCTGGTAGCCGAGTGAGCTGGACTGCAGCACGCGCAGGTGGCGGTCCTTCGCCAGCGCGTCGACGTCCTGCGGTGAGATCGAGTCCGCGACATGGACGTCACCCGAGCGCAGGTTGGCGGCGCGGGCCACGGTGTCGGGCATGATCCGGTAGGTGATCGCGTCCAGGTGTACCTGATCGGCGGCGTAGTAGAGCGGGTCGCGCACCACGTCGATCGAGGTCTGCGCCACGCGCCCGGCGTACTTGAACGGCCCGACACACACCGGGTGGTCCCCGAAGTTGGCCCCCTCGGCAGCCAGGGCGGCCGGCGACATGATCATGCCGGCGCGGTCCGCCAAGGCGGCGGTGATCGGCGCGAACGGCTGGCGGAAGCGCAGCACCACGTGCCCGGGATCGGGTGCCTCGACGTCGGCGAGCGGACCCATCTCGCTGCGCCGCGCGGAGCCCTTGAAGGCGACGTGGCGCTGCAGGCTGGTGCGCACGGCGGCCGCGTCGAACGGCGTGCCGTCGGCGAACCGGGCCCCGGCGCGGACCCCGAACGACACGGTCAGGCCGTCCGGTGAGACCGTCGGCAGGTCCGTGGCCAGCTGCGGCACGATGGTGCCGGCCGCGTCGAGGTCGTAGAGCTTCTCGCAGATCGAGCTCATCACGTAGCGCGTGTACAGCGACGTCGACGTCGTCGGGTCGAGCCGGTCCGGCTCGGCGGACAGCCCCATCACCAGGTGCCCACCCTGGCGTACCGGCTGGTCGCCGACCGGGGTGCCCAGGTCGTCGGCGTGGGTGCCACCGGCGGCCACCGGCTGGATCGGCACGCAGCCGGCGAGCGCCGCCGCGCCGAGCAGTATCGCGGTGACGGTAGCGAGGAGGATCGAGCCACGGCGTCGGGGCTGGCTGGGTGTGGGGTGGCGTCGGTGCCGGAGATCCATGGTGAGCTCCCCGTGGTGCCGCTGTTCGGTCTTCCGGCTGTTCGACGTTCCGGCTGTTCGGCGTTCCGGCTAGCGGCCGGCGGCGTACTCCTGCATCCTCCGAGGGCTGGCGCCGGCGGCCAGTACCCCGCTCTCCGGATCCCGGGCGACCGCGCAGATCCGCCCCTCCGACCAGGCCTCACCCACGGTGACCTCGTGTCCCCGGCGGCGTAGCTCGGCGATCGTCGGTTCCCCGATCCGCGACTCGATGATGACGCTGCCGGGATGCATCTCACGCGGGTAGAAGGAGCTCGGGAAGCTCTCGCTGTGCCAGTTCGGCGCGTCGATGGCGCCCTGCAGGTCCAGCCCGCCCCGCACCTGCTCGCGTAGCGCGACGGCGAGCAGGAAGTGCACGGTCCACTGGTCCTGCTGGTCGCCGCCGGGTGTGCCGAACGCCATCACCGGCTCGCCGCCGCGCAGGGCCAGGGACGGGCTCAACGTGGTCCGGGGGCGGCGGCCCGGGCTGAGCGAGTTGGGCAGTCCCTCCTCCAGCCAGGCCATCTGCAGCCGCGTACCCAGCGGGAACCCGAGCTCGGGAACGACGGGGTTGGACTGCAGCCAGCCGCCGCTCGGCGTCGCCGCGACCATGTTGCCCCAGCGGTCCACGACGTCGACATGGCACGTGTCACCGCTGGTGGCACCGTCCCTGGCGACCGTCGGCTCCCCCACCCCGACAGCCGAGAGCACCGGCCTCGTGCCGGCCGCCGATCGCAGTGCCTCGGCCGGCAACCTCGGCACCCGGCCACCGGGGCTACCGGGCCGCAGCTCGAGGGACGCGCGCTCGCCGATCAGCGCGCGCCGGGCGGCCGAGTACCCGGGCGTGAGCAGCTCGTCGACCGTGACCTCGGCGGCCGGGCCGTCCCCGTACCAGGCCTCCCGGTCGGCCATGGCGAGCTTGGTGCCCTCGACCAGCCGGTGCACGTAGTCGGGCGTGCCGTACGCCAGCTCGGCCGCGTCGTCGGGCAGCAGGGCGAGCTGTTGCAGGAACGCCGGCCCCTGGCTCCACAGCCCCGGCTTGGCGATCGTCCAGCCGTTCCACGTGTAGGTCGCCGGCTCGGTGTAGTAGGCCTCGAAGCCGGCGAGGTCGGCTGAGGTGAGGGAGCCGGCGTGCCGTTCCCCCGAGGTGTCCATGGCGGGCCGGGCGGCGAACGCGGCCAGGTGCTCGGCGACGAAGCCCTCGCGCCAGACCCGCCGGGCGGCGTCGATCTGCGCCTCGCGGCTGGACCCGTTCTTGCTGGTCGACTCCGCGAGCACGCGACGCCAGGTGGCCGCGAGCGCCGGGTTGCGCAGCAGCGCGCCGGGCTTCGGCGGGCACCCGTCGACGAGGTAGACGGCGGCGGAGGTGGTCCACTCGGTCTCGAACAGCTCCTGCACGGTGGCGACGGTGTCACCGACCCGCTCGACGGCGGGGTGCCCGTGCTCGGCGTAGCCGATGGCGTACCGCAGCACGTCGGCCAGCGACTTCGTGCCGTGGTCGCGCAGTAGCAGCAGCCAGGCGTCGAACGAGCCGGGCACCGCGGCGGCGAGTGGACCAGTCCCGGGTACGAGGTCCAGGCCGAGCCCCGTGTAGTGCGCCACGGTCGCGCCCGCCGGGGCCGGACCCTGCCCGCACAGCACGCGCACCGGGCCGCCCCGGGGCGCCAGGATGATCGGTGCCTCGCCGGCGGGCCCGTTGAGGTGCGGCTCCACGACCTGCAGCACGAAGCCGGCCGCGACCGCCGCGTCGAACGCGTTGCCGCCGTCCTCCAGTACCGCCATCGCGCACGCCGAGGCCAGCCAGTGCGTCGAGGAGGCCATGCCGAACGTGCCCTGCAGGGTCGGCCGGGTGGTGAACACGCCGCCGCACCTCCGTTCCGTGGGGTCCGATAAGTGGACACCACGCGCTACCCCTGCGTCCAAGACATCTGTGACACCGCATCCATAGCGGTCAGCTATCGACCAGCGGTAGGAAAGAACGCTATGGAGCGCCGGCAGCTGGAGTACTTCGTCGCGGTCGTGGAGCACGGCGGGTTCAGCGCGGCGGCCCGTGCGTTGCACGTCGCCCAGCCGTCGCTGTCCCGCTCGATCGGCAAGCTCGAGCACGAGCTCGAGGTCGCGCTGTTCCACCGGGTCGGGCGCACCGCCGTGCTCAGCGCGGCCGGCGAGCGGCTCGCCAACCGGGCCAGGCTGGTGCTGCGCGACCTCGACGCGCTGCGGGCCGCCGCGCGCACGCTCGGCGAGGGCGTCACCGGCCGTGTCGAGGTGGCGGCGACGTCGTCGTCAGGGCTCGAGCCGGTCACCGATGTGATCGCCGAGCTGCGCGAGCGCCACCCGGGCGTCACGGTGGCGACGACCTCAGCGCTGTCCGCCGCCGAGGTCGTGTCGATGGTGCTGCGGGGGCGGTGCGAGGCCGGCGTGTGCGGCAGCGCTGAGCGACCCGCCGGGCGTGGCCTCGTGGCGCACTACCTGCGCGACGAGGAGCTGCTGCTGGTGGTCCCACCGGGTGAGCTCTCCGACGCCGGCGCTTCGGTGCGACGGGAGGTGCTGCACGGCATGCGGTTCGTCGTCCAGGCGCCGGCCACCGCGATGCGCGGGCTGTTCGACCAGCTCTCCAGCAGCGTCGGCGGGATGACGGTGGCGGCTGAGGTCGGCGACCGGAGCATGGTGCTGCCGATGGTGCTGCGTGGCATCGGCGCCGGCCTGATGCCCGACGGCTGGGCCGACCTCGCCCGCCGCGCCGGCGCCGGCATCCACCACTTCGATCCGCCGGAGCGCCTGCCCCAGTGGCTGGTGCACCGCTCGGGCACGATCACGGCGGC
>DATAYB010000140.1:0-2672 GCA_036272795.1 Pseudonocardia sp. | reverse complement strand
GGCAGGCCGAGATCCTCGACGGTGTCATCGCCGAGTCGCTCGACGCGTGGCCGGCGCCTTGCGTTGTGCTTGTCGGGCACTCGATCGGCGGCATGATCGGCCTGGAGATCGCGGCCAGGCACCCTCGCTGGCCACTGGCCGGCGTGGCCACCAGTGGTAACGGAGCGCGGATCCCGGCCGGGGGCGCGGCCGAGGCGCTCGGCAGCCTGCCGCTGTCGGGGGTGGTCGACCTTCCGGTAGCCGAACGCGACGGAGTGATGTTCGGTCCGGCGGGCTCCTTCACCGAAGCCGCCAGAAATGCCGCGCACGGTTCCTACGCTCCGACGCCGTTCATCGAGCTTGTGCGCGCCCCGGTCTGGGCGTCCGAGCGGCTGAGCAGCGTCGCGGCGGCGGTCGAGGTGCCGGTGCTGACCGTGCTCGGCGCCTACGACGCGCTGTGGGACTCGTCGGCGGAGGCGCGGGCTGACTACGAAAGCCGGTTCACCGTTCCCGTGTCGGCCCCGGTGCTGCCGGGGACCGGCCATTCGATCGACCACCACCTGACGGGGGCCGCACTGGACCTGATGCAGCTTGGGTTCGCCCAGGAGTGCCTGGCGCTACGCGGTCAGGCCGCGCCCGTCGCATGACCGTGCCGTCGGGTACGGGCCGGCCGGGTCTTCTCGACACGCCGGTGCTGATCGCCGGCGCGGGCCCCGTCGGTCTCGCGCTGGCGATCGAGCTTGGCCTGCGCGGGGTCGAGTGCCTGGTCGTCGAGCCGCGGCCGCAGCCCACCCGGCTGCGGCCGCGGGCCAAGACACTCAACGCGCGCACCATGGAGCACGCCAGGCGCTGGGGGCTGGCCGGACGGCTGCGGTCGGCGGCGCCGCTGCCGGTCTCCTGGTCGCAGGACGTGTCCTTCTGCACCAGCTTCCTTGGCGTGGAGATCACCCGGTTCACCGGGGTGCTCGGGCTCGCCGATGACGGCGACTCACCGGAACGCGGGCAGCAGATGCCGCAGTACGTGCTTGAGGAGGTGCTGCGCGACGTGGTGACCGAGCTGCCGGCGGCGGACCTGCGGCTGGGCTGGCGGCTGCAAAGCCTCGACGCGACCGGACCGGGCCCGGTCCGCGCCACCGTGTGCGATCCGGCCGGGAACCTGGTCACGGTAACCGCCGAGTACGTGGTCGGGGCCGACGGCGCACGCAGCGTCGTCCGCGAGCAGATCGGCGCCCGGTACGTCGGGTCAACCGCGCTGCGGCCCAACACCGGCGTGGTGTTCCGCAGCGAAGAGCTGGTGAAGGCCGCGCCGCACCCGCCCGCCGTGCAGACCTGGCTGCTCAACCGGCAGACGCCGGGAATGATGGGACCGATCGACCGCGACGGCCTGTGGTGGCTGATCGCCTTCGGTGTCGACGGCCGCGAGACCGGGTTCAACGCCCCCCAGCTGATCGGCGGAGCGCTCGGACGCGAACTGCCGGATGTCGAGGTGGTCAGCACCGACCCCTGGACGGCACGGATGGAACTGGTGGACCGGGCCCGCCGCGGCCGGGTATTTCTCATCGGGGACGCCGCCCACCTCAACCCGCCGTTCGGCGGCCACGGCCTCAATACCGGCATCGGCGACGCCGTCGACCTGGGCTGGAAGCTTGCCGCCAGCCTGGCGGGCTGGGGCGGGCCCGGGCTCCTCGACTCCCATGAGGCCGAGCGGCGGCCATTGCAGCAGCGGGTGATCGACGAGGCGACCGCGAACATGGCCACGCTGGCCCCGGAACTGCTCGACGACGGCCTCGACCGGCCTGGTCCGGACGGCGGCCGGGCCCGGGCGGCCGCCGCGCGGCGCATCACCGAGACCAAGCGGGCCGAGTACTTCAGCACTGACCTCGTGCTCGGCCACCGCTACGCAGAGTCCCCCGTGCTGCAGGCATCGCCGCCTCCTCCGGGGCCCTGGGCAAGCTGCGCCGCGGCCGGCCGCCGTCTACCCCACCTCTGGGTCTCTCCCCAGGTCTCCACCCTGGACCTGGTCACCGGAGAGCACCTGATCCTGACGGCCGACAGCGCACTGGGGGCGCGGGCCGCCCGCGCCGCCGCGGCCGCCGGCTTGCCAGCCACCGTGACCCGGCTCGACCAGCCGCTCATGCGCCGCCTTGGCGCAGAACTGCTGATCGTGCGGCCCGACCAGGTGGTTTCGGCTGTCCGGCCAGCGCCAGCGCTAGAACAGCAAGATGAGAACGACTTTCTCGACACGACGATGGCCATGCTCTGCGGCCGACCAGGAGTGGAGACGACATGGACAAGATCGCACTGACGAACGTACGGGTGTTCGACGGCGAGCGGCTGGCAGAACCGGCGACGGTCGTCATCGACGGCGACCGCATCGGCGGCGACCCGGCGGGCGCCCGGACGCAGGACGGCGGCGGCGGCGCGCTGCTGCCCGGCCTGATCGACTGCCACATACACCTGACCGACGACGCGACGCTGACGGCGCTAGCCCGCAACGGCGTCACCACCGGGCTCGACATGGGTACCTGGCCGCCCGACCTCGTTGCATCGCTGCGCGGCCGCCCCAGTGTCACCGACGTCCGCTCGAGCGGCACCGGCGCCACCCACCCCGACAGCGCGCACGCCAAGCGGATGGGGCGCGCGCAGGGCCTGGTCGCCGATCCCGACCAGGCGAAGGCCTACGTCGCCCAGCG
>DATAYB010000139.1:0-21727 GCA_036272795.1 Pseudonocardia sp. | reverse complement strand
TGGCCGCCGCCCGTACCGCGCTCACCGGCGCACTCCGGCTGGTTCCCAGCCGCTCGGCCACCCCTGGCCGACCGCCGCTCGTGCTCGACACGCTGCGCCGGTAGTTCGTTGTCGGTGGCGGCCGGCACACAGGGTTGCTAGATGCCCCACGGGTTCTGGGCGCGAGCACGCGACTTTTCGGGTTGGGCCTTGAACCTGTGCGCCGGCCCGAGAGGCCGTGCGCGGCGCTCAGCGCCTGTGTGCGAGCTCCGAGCCGAGGCTGTGCGCGGGCCACCAAACCGTGTGCCACCGCCACAGTCCGTGTGCGAACCACGGCCCAGCGTCGACAGGTGACCCGTACGGGCGCTGTACGCCTCGCTGGAGCACCTCCAGCGCCACCGAGTACGCGGGGTGGGCCTCAACCGCCGCAGCCGCTGAGCGCCCGAAAAACGGAGCAGCCGCCGTACGGCAGCGGGCCCGGTGGTGATCCACCGGGCCCGCTGCCGTACAGGTCTGCCGTGCTAGCCGAAAGATCAGTCGTCGACGCCGTCCTCCGACGGCTCGTCCGGCGTCGTGCCGTTGCGGGCCTTGATCGCCGCCTTGGCCCGGCCGCGGCGCTGCGCGGGACGGGGGGCCGGCATGGGCATCTGGGCGACGTGCGCGCCCGGGCCACGGCCGAGGATGATCTCCGCGAAGGTGGCCATGGCCTCGTCGAGCTGGCCGGCGTTGCGCCGCTCGGACTCCTGGTTCGCGTGCTGCACCAGCGCGGTCAGGGAGTCCTTGTCCGGGCGGGCGTGGACAGTGTTGTCCACCGAGTCCAGCCGCTTGCTGACGTCGTCGAGCCGGCCCGTCAGCGTGTCCAGCCGGTTGGCCAGCGCGTTGAACTGGTCGGTCGGGTCGACTGCCGGGCGCTGGCCGAGCTCGTGGAGCTTGCCGTGCAGCCCGGTGCCGGTCTCGGAGATCAGCTGGCGCAGGTTCTCGCCCGCCTGCTCGGCGGACCGGCGGGTCTCCTCGCGGTTGCCCTCCAGCTGGTGGCGGACCGCGTCGTCGATCTCGTCCAGCCGGCCGCGCAGCGCGGTCTCGGAGGTCGACACACGCTCCTTGACCGGGCCGGTGATCGCGCCCGGCATGCCGTCCAGGCGCAGTTCGTGCCGGTCCAGCCGGTTGTCGAGGTCGTCGAGGCGCTTGTGGAGGCCGGCGAGCTTGTCGTCGAGGCCCTCCATCCGGCCCGCGATGCCCTCCATCCGGCCGGACACACCATCGAGCCGGCCGTCCAGCTGGGCGAACGGCTTGGCAAGGCGGTCGACCAGGGCGTCCACCGAGCGGCCGACAGCGGCCACCGAGGCGTCCTGCGCGTCCAGCTTGGCCACCGTCTCGTCCAGCCGCTCGGCCAGCACGCTGACCTCGGTGCGGTCCGGGAGCTCGGCGAGCCGCTTGCGCATGGAACCGAGCGCGTCAAGCGTCGCGAGCCGAGCGTGGATCTCGTCCAGGGAGTCGAAGATCTGCTGCTGTTCGCTGTCGCGGATCTCTGCGGCACGCATCAGCATGCTGCGCATCCGGTCGAACGACAGACTCTGTTGATCACTCACGGCGTTGACGCTTTCGTCGAACGGAAAGGGGAGCGGACCCTCGAAGCGTATCGAGTAGCTCAGCGTCACTCTCACGGGTTGGGCGGTTCGACTTGCCTCACCCGATAGGTGGGGGTATAGGACAGAAGGGTGACTGTCGTGAAGCAGGTTCCAGTGCCGCTTACGTTCGAGCATGTCCGGACTGCGCCGAAAGTGCTGCTCCACGACCACCTGGATGGCGGGCTGCGCGCGGGCACAGTCGTTGAGCTGGCAGAGGCGAGCGGTTACCGGTCGCTGCCCACCCGCGACCCCGACGAGCTGGCGGCGTGGTTCACCTCAGCGGCCGATTCAGGCTCACTCGTGCGGTACCTCGAGACGTTCGAGCACACCGTCGGGGTGATGCAGGACCGGGCCGCGCTGATCCGCGTGGCCGCCGAGTGCGCGGAGGACCTGGCCGCCGACGGGGTGGTCTACGCCGAGGTCCGGTACGCCCCGGAGCTGCACGTGGAGAACGGCCTCGGGCTGGACGCCGTCGTGCTCGCCGTGCTGGAGGGCTTCCGGCTGGGCACCGAGCGCGCCGCGCTGGCCGGACGCCGGATCCGCGTCGGCTGCCTCCTGACGGCCATGCGGCACGCCGCCCGCTCCCGCGAGATCGCCGAGCTGGCCGTGCGCTACCGCGACGAGGGTGTGGTCGGCTTCGACATCGCGGGCGCGGAGGCTGGCTTTCCTCCCACCCGGCACCTGGACGCCTTCGAGTACCTGCGCCAGCAGAACTCCCACTTCACGATCCACGCCGGCGAGGCGTTCGGGCTGCCGTCGATCTGGGAGGCGCTGCAGTGGTGCGGCGCGGACCGGCTCGGCCACGGCGTCCGCATCGTCGACGACGTGACCGTGGACACCGACGGCGTGGTGACGCTCGGAGGGCTCGCCGCGTATGTGCGCGACAAGCGGATCCCGCTGGAGATGTGCCCGTCGTCGAACATCCAGACCGGCGCCGCCAAGTCGCTCGCCGAGCATCCGATCGGGCTGCTCACCAAGCTGCGGTTCCGCGTCACGGTGAACACCGACAACCGGCTGATGTCCGGCTGCAGCATGACCAGCGAGCTGACCGACCTGGCACACACGTTCGGTTACGGCTGGGCCGACCTGCAGTGGTTCACCGTGAACGCCATGAAGAGCGCGTTCATCGGCTTCGACGAGCGGTTGGCGCTGATCAACGACGTGATCAAGCCGAGGTACGCCGAACTGATCGGCTGAGACAACGGACCGAGCGGGGTCAGGGGCGGCGGAGGCGTTGCAGGAGGTCGCTGGCCAGTGCGGCCCAGCGCTTGGCCTCGGCTTCGAACGGCGGGCTCGGGGCCAGCCGGGTCGGGTCGGGACGCAGCACGAACGAGGTGAGCCAGCCGAGGCTCTGGGACGGCCGCAGCGCGATCGCGGCGGTCTCGTCGTCGGCCCACTCACCGACGTCGAGCAGCAGCTCCACGCCGAGGTCGAGCTGGCTGGGGTCGACGGCGGCCGGCCCGTCGGCGAGGTCCTCCGGCAGGCCGGCGAGCTGGTAGGTGTTCTGCGGGTCGACCTCGACCTCGAGCTCGCCGGCGGTGGCCAGCCGCACGACCTCCGGCCACGTGGACGCCGCGGTGAGGTCGTGTCCGTCGGCGCCGCCCTCGGCGAGGTACTTGGCCAGCGCGCGGGTCGTCGGCAGCGCGTCGATCCGGCCGTTGCTACCGAGGAAGACCGGCTTGTCCTTGAGGTAGCAGCGCAGCGTGTAGTGGTCCGCGTCGTCGGCGCTGATCAGGATCGGGTCGATGCCGACGGACTCCCAGAAGGCGGCGGCCTCACTGACCGGCGTCTCCTCATCGTGCTCGGGGGCTGTCACGGCGGCCGCGTCACCATCGGACGCGGCGGCCTCGGGCTCGAGCACCTCGTCCGGGTCGTCGGACGGCTCGTCGGGGTCGGTGAGCGCCACGCCGGTCTCGGTGGCCAGCTCGTGCTGTGCGGCGGCCAGGGCGGCGGCGTCGACCTCGGGGACGGCGACCACGGCGTCCAGCGCGTCGATCACCTCGTCCCAGCGGGCCACGATAGTGTCGCCCAGCTGTTCCCAGAGCTTGGCGCCCTCGCGGCCGTTGAACGCCCAGGTGCCCCGCTCCAGGAGGGCGAAGCCCTCGGCGGAGTTCAACACGTCGTGCACGGCGTTCAGCTCACAGGTGTCGGCCAGTGAGCGGACCAGGGTGGTGATCCCGGACAGCTCGCTGACCGTCCAGGTGTCCGGCTCGTCGGCGACGATCTCGGGGACGCCGACCAGGTCGTAGCACTGGTCCTCCTCGGGGACCAGCTCCGAGACGGTGAGCTGGCGGACCAGCGGCCATGCCGGATGGTCGTTCAGGTCGTGCTCGGTGACGGTGCGCACGTAGGCGGCCAGCGCGGCGGTGTCCGGGAAGGCATGCACGTGTTCCTCGTCGCCGAGGAACCCCTCCCACTCCTCACCGTCCTCGCGCCACCTCGGCGCCCAGAGGGTGATGAGGTCGCCCGCGGTCAGCGAGAGCTGGATCGGCACGATGTCCATGGCCACGGCTGGCAGGGTAGCCAGCCCGCTGGACGCGCCGGGTGTCGGCGTGCCCTGGTACCGCGCGCTGAGTGTTGCGCGCATGGGTACCGCGCCCTGGGATACGCGGCCGGGTCGGACCGGTGGGCCCGACCCGGCGGATGCGTCGGTGTGGGGAACCCGGGGGGATCAGTGCGCGGCGTGCAGCCGGACGACGCCGACGCTGACGTCGGTGAGCCCGCCTTCGTCGAATTCGTGGCGCAAACGGTCGGCTTTTAAAGTGGCTGCCATTCCGTCGTACGGACCATGCGCATCGACCTCGCCCGTCTGCGGATCAACGGCGAGAACAATGTAGCCATCGCATTGCCCGAGTTGCTCCGCCGCCGCAACCAATGCTGCGTTCGCGTGTGCTTGCTCTGGCACTTCGATCACCTCCTGACGACTGTCTCCTACTGAGTACAGCGGTCGGAGAGGGGTGAGCGTGTCACTCATTCCCGGATACCACCCATTTGGGGCAGGCCCACGGGTCACTGTGGGTGACTTGACTCGGCGGCGCCGGTGTGCGTGCCCCCGCGTCCCCCGATCGAGCGGACTCGCGTTGACATAACCGCAGGTGATCACGATTTCCCAAAAATGTTGTCGCTTGCAACATATTGCGCCGGTCGGTACCCTCAGGAGCGAGCCGGAGGAGCCCCGGGGTGGCAGGATCAGGTCATGCAGACCCTGCGAACTGCCGAGGATCTATTCGGTTCGGTACCCGATTTTAAATATAGGCCATCTTATGCCGAACTGTCAGATGATGATGGCGGCATATTGCGAATGGCGTACATTGAGGCCGGCCCCAAGAGTGGTCCGGTCACTCTTCTGTTGCACGGTGAACCCACATGGTCGTTCCTCTATCGGATGATGATCCCCGTACTGGCTGACGCCGGGTTGCGCGTAGTTGCACCAGATCTCGTGGGGTTCGGCCGATCGGACAAGCCAACTGAGGCATCGGACCACTCTTACGCGCGACATGTGGAGTGGGTGAGGGCCCTGGCGTTCGACACGTTGGAGCTGCGGGACGTCACCCTCGTGGGTCAGGACTGGGGCGGGCTGATCGGGTTGCGGCTGGTCGCGGAGCACCCGGAGCGGTTCGCGAGGGTGGTCGCGGCCAACACCGGCCTCCCGACGGGTGACGTCGACATGCCGGAGGTGTGGTGGCAGTTCCGCCGGGCGGTGGAGAAGGCGCCGGCGCTCGATGTCGCCCGACTGGTGGCCAGCGGCTGCCGCCGCCCACCGTCCGCCGCCGCGCTCGCCGCCTATGCCGCGCCGTACCCGGACGAGTCGTACAAGGTCGGCCCCCGGGTGATGCCCACCCTGGTCCCCACCCGACCGGATGACCCGGCCACCGAGGCCAACCGCGCCGCCTGGGCCGTGCTGCGCGATCTGGAGCTGCCGTGGCTCTGCCCGTTCAGCGACGGCGACCCGATCACGGGTGCGATGGCGCCGATCCTGAAGCGCACCATGCGCGGTGCTGCCGGCCGCGAGCACCCGACGATCACCGGCGCCGGCCACTTCCTCCAGGAGGACGCCGGCCCCGAGCTCGCCCGCGTGATCGCCGACTTCGTCCGCTCCACGTAGCAGACGGGCGTCCCGGGCGCCCCGCTGTGCGGCCGGGTGGTACCGAGCTGCACGCCAGGCAGGTTCTGGGCTGGCCGGCCTTGCCTGGTGTGGAGTTCGGTAATGACAGGCAGGCGCGAGTTGCGCATGCCGGGCGCCAATGGGTTCCGGGCGCGTAGCTACCGGCAAGTACCGTGTGGCCCCATGGATCTGCTCGCGGTGGACCACCCGCTCGTGAAGACCTGGCTGTCCACCCTGCGCGACAAGCACACCAGCGACGCGGCCTTCCGCGCCGCGCTGCGTGTGCTCACCGGCATGCTGGTGTACGAGGCCTGTCGCGCGTCCGACCTGGTCGAAGGCCCCATCGACACCCCGCTCACCGAGACCACCGGCTACCGGCTGGCCAAGCCCCCACTCCTGGTCCCGGTGCTGCGTGCCGGCCTCGGCATGGCGGAGGCGGCGCTGGAGCTGCTCCCGCAGGCGCGGATGGGCTTCGTGGGCGCGGCGCGCGACGAGCGCACCCACCGGCCGGTGCCGTACATGGCCTCGCTGCCCGAGTCGCTGGACGGGCACCCGGTGTTCCTGCTCGACCCGATGCTGGCGACCGGCGGCACCCTGGTGCACGCCGTGGAGCTGGTGATGGCCAGGGGCGCGACCGCGATCACCGCGATCTGTGTGCTGGCCGCGCCGGAGGGCCTGGCCACGGTCGAGGCCAGCGGGCTGCCGGTGCGGGTGCTCACCGCGCAGGTCGACGAGCGGCTCAACGACGACAAGTTCATCGTGCCCGGCCTCGGTGACGCCGGGGACCGCCAGTTCGGCCCCTTCTGAGCCGCCCGCCCCTCCTGACCCGTCCGCGCTACTGGGCGCCGAACGTGGTGCGCCAGCCGTTGCCCATCGCGCGGATGGCGGTCCGGTACATCTCGGCCGGGTCGCCGGAGCCGTCCGGCAGCAGCGCGCGCAGCTCCAGCGAGACCAGACCGTGCACCGTCGCCCACAGGGAGGTGGCGATGGTCACGGGGTCCTCGTCGCGCAGCAGGCCCAGGTCGATCGCCCGGCTCACCATGTCCAGCAGCGGCTTGAACGTGGCCAGGCCGCGCGCCACGGACTCCGGCTCCGGGGTCACCACACCGCGCAGCGGACCGAACATCACCTGGTAGAAGTGCGGTTCGGCGAGCGCGCTGGCCCGGTAGGCCGCGCCGAGCGCAGCCAGGTCGGCCAGCGGGTCACCGGTCGGCACCACCGCGTTCAGCCGCTCCCCGAACCGGACGAACGCCTCGTCGTAGACCGCGTTCAACAGCCCTGGCTTGCCGCCGAACAGCGAGTACACGGCGGTGGTCGACGTGTTGACCTCGGCGGCGAGCTTGCGCAGGCTGAGCGCCTCCGGGCCGTGCTCGGACAGCGTGCGTACGGCCTGCTCGAGCAACCGCACGCGCAGCGCCGCGTCGTGGACCTTCGGGCGGGGCATTCCCGCAGGCTAACCCAACCGTGCCGGCCGTTCCCCGCGCGGTTGACCCGGACCGCGCTCGAACGCCTACCGTCGACACCGTGACGACCACGGTGACCGACCAGCCCAGCCTCAGCATCGCGGAGGTGGCCGCGCGCAGCGGCATGTCCCCCGACACCCTGAGGTACTACGAACGCATCGGCCTGATCGACCCGCCTGCGCGCAACACGGCCGGCCGGCGCGCCTACCGGCCCGAGGAGCTGGACTGGCTGGCCTTCCTGACCCGGATGCGCGACACCGGCCTGCCGCTGCGCGCGCTGCGGGAGTACGCCGCCCTGCGCCGGGTCCGCAACGAGGCCACCGCGGCGCGTCGCAAGCAGATCCTGGTCGAGTACCGGTGCGACATCGCCCGCCGGATGAGTGAGCTGCAGGCCAGCCTGGACATGGTGGACCGCAAGATCGGCAACTACGAGCAGGTCGAGAACAGGCTCGCCGCCGTCTCCCCGCCGAACGGCGAGGAGGGATAGTCAGCCCATCAGCGTGGCGGCCACCGTGGCGCCGAGCTCCCAGCACGCCTCGAGCGCGGCCTTGTCCGGGCTGCCGGTGACCGTGACCGGTTCGGCCACCCGCTGCCAGCCAAGGCCGTCGGCGATCGACTCGACCGCCCGCACCGCGCCCTCGGTACCCAGGTTGCCGTGCACGTACAGCCCGTACGGACGGCCACGCGTGTCGTCGAGCACGGGGTAGTAGACCTGGTCGAAGAAGTGCTTCAACGCGCCGGACATGTAGCCGATGTTCGCTGGTGTGCCGAGCAGCAGGCCGTCGGCGGCGAGCACGTCCGACGCGGTGGCGGCCAGCGCGGCCCGGCGCACCACGTCGACGCCGGTGATCTCCGGGTCGGTCGCGCCGCGCAGCACCGCTTCGAACAGCTCGGCGGTGGCCGGCGACGGCGTGTGGTGGACGATCAACAGCGTCGGCACGGCGACCAGTGTGCCGTCCCGCCGGCGCGGCCGCGCTCCGGCTCTGGCGCGCGGCGCCCGTCACGGGGCCCGCACGGCAGCCGGCCGGGGCTAGAAGACCGGGCCGGCGTCGTCGGCGAGGATCCGGTCCAGGCAGCGTTCGACCAGTGCGGCGATCGTCCAGGACGGGTTGCACGCCCCGGTGGAGCCGGGGATGAGCGCGGCGTCGGTGACGTAGAGGCCACGGTAGCCGCGCACCCGGCCGAAGTTGTCGCACGCGGTACCGAGGGTGGCGCCGCCGAGCGGATGCCAGGTCACCGGGTCGGTTTCGCCCAGGTCGTACAGCCCTGCCGGTGCCTCGGTGGCCGCCGTGGCCAGCCCGGACAGCGGCGCCGGCAGCCCGCCCACCGTAGTGCCGAGGCGTGAGGCGAGCTCGGCGCCGAGGCCGGTCACGCCACCCTCCGCCCGGACCAGCCGCAGCAGCACCTCCCGCACCGAGCGCTGCGCGGCCGCGTCCCCGTCGTGGGGCCAGTGCAGCCGGGCGTCGCCGGTCGCCGGGTCGTAGCGGAACTCGCCGACCGGATCACAGGCCCCGAAACCCGGCACCGGCATCAGGTGCGCCTCGAACGGCAGCGGCGCCGGGCCGAACTCGACGACCACCGGGTCGGCCGGGTTGCGCTGGTCACGGATCGCGATGGAGATCGGCCCGCCCTGAGGTGCCCCGGTGGGCTCGGGCACCAGGCCGCGCAGGTAGATCCGGTCGCCGTTGTTGCCCCAGTGCCGGCCGACGTGCTCGTTCAGCTCCGGCAGCGTGCCGGTGTCCCTGGCCCGCACGAGCAGCCGGGAGGTACCGGCCGACCCGGCCGCGCAGAACACCGCGTCGGCGAGCAGGGTGACCCGCTCCAGCACGGTGCCGTCCTGGTCGATCCGGTCGGCGCTCACGCGGTACCGGCCCGACTGGTCGACGCCGATGCCGGTGACCCGGTGCAGCGGCTCGACCGTCACCGACCCACCGCGTTCGGCCTCGGCCAGGTAGTTGCGGTCGACGGAGTTGCGGGCGCCGCTGTTCACGCCGGAGAAGTACTCGCCGACGGTCACCGAGGGCACCGCGTGCCCGGCCAGCTCGGCGCGCACCACGTCCCAGTCCAGCGCGTTCGGCACCCGCTCCGCCGGCAGCCCGGCACGGCGGGCCTGCTCCAGGTACAGGCGGGTGCCCAGGTAGTTGGGGTGGGCGAGCACGTCGTCGGGGATGGGCGCGATGCCGACCATCCGGGCCGCGCGGGGGTAGTGCACGCGGTCCAGCTCGTCGAAGTCGACGCTCGGCAGCAGGCGGCTGAACACCGCCTCGTCGGGCCGGATCCAGGCGCCCGCGTAGACCAGCGTGGACCCGCCGACCCCCGCGCCGCACAGCACGCTCATGCCGTCCCCGACGACCTTTTCGAACAGCCCGGTGTAGGGCCGGTACAGCGCGGGCGGCTGCATCGGGAACACCGGGTTCGGCGTCAGGTAGGAGGAGCGGCGGTCCGGGCGCAGGAACGGCGGGAAGGTGTCACCGGCCGGCGTGATCGGCCAGCGCCGACCGCGTTCCAGCACCACGGTCTGGATCCCCGCTCTGCCCAGCCGGTAGGCCGCGATCGCGCCGCCCAGCCCGCTGCCGATCACCACCGCGCGCACCCGGCGCTCGCTGCCCGGCACGCTGTCACCCCGGGCGCGGCCCTGCCCGATGGCGAGCCCGACCGCGCCGGCCGCGCCGATCCCGGCGGACACACCGAGGAAGCGGCGGCGGGTGAGTGGTGTACGGGGCAGAGCGGGGAGCGGAGCAGGGGTCACCGGGGAGCGGTCCCTTCGCCGGAATCAAGCGGTCACCCGACTCTACTGACCGGTAACTTGTGATCTTGTGGCCGGGCTCGGGCCGGTTGTGGGCGGCGCCCGGCGCTCGATGACGACGGGCGGGGCCGGGGCCTGGGGGGTTGTCGGCCGGGTGCTAGTCGGGGACGTCGAGCAGGGACTTGACCTGGGTGCGTAGGGCGTCCAGGCGGCGTCGGGCCTCCGCCCTGGCGACGGGCAGGCCTGCCGGGCCGTCCGGCGGCGGCTCGACGACTTCGAGGTACGCCTTGAGCTTCGGTTCGGTGCCGGACGGCCGGATCACGGCGCGGGTCCGGTCGCCGCGCAGCACGAAGACGTCCGCCACCGGCCGCTCCAGCACGGCGCCGGCCAGTGGCCCCGCACCGGACGGGGCCAGCCCTCCGCCGGCCAGCTTGGCGACGGCGGCGGCCCGCTCGTCCGGCGTCATCACGATGGTCACCGCCGACGTCAGGTAGACGCCGTGGGCCAGTGCGAGCTCGTCGAGCACGTCGAGCAGCGAGCCGCCGGCGACCCGGCGGGTGGCGGCCAGGTCGGCGGCGAGTACGGCGGCCGCGATTCCGTCCTTGTCACGCACGGCGGTGGGGTCGACGCAATAGCCGAGCGCCTCCTCGAAGCCGAACACCAGGTCGGCGCCCGCTCCACCGGCCCGCACGATCCACTTGAACCCGGTCAGCGTCTCGGCGAACCGGGCACCCCGGGCGGCCGCCACCGCCCGCAGCTGCGTCGACGAGGCCACCGTCGTGGCGACCAGGGGATCGGGGTGCGCCGCCCGGTCCAGCGTGGCCAGCACGTGGTCGCCGAGCAGCACTCCGCTCTGGTTGCCGGTGAGCATCCGCCAGCCGCCCGGCGCGGTCGGGTCGGGCACGCCGAGCGCGCAGCGGTCCGCGTCGGGGTCGAGCGCGACGGCCAGGTCGGCGCCGACCTCGGCGGCCAGCGCGAGCAGCGCGTCGGTGGCGCCCGGCTCCTCGGGGTTCGGGAAGGCGACGGTCGGGAAGTCGGGGTCCGGGGCGGCCTGGCTGCGCACCACGTGCACGTCGTCGAAGCCGGCCTGGCGCAGCGCGTGCACCGCGACCGCGCCGCCGACCCCGTGCATCGGCGTGAGCGCGATCCGCAGCGCTCGGGCGGTACCCCTGGGCCGCCGGGCCACCCGGTCCAGGTACCGCTCGAGCAGCTCGGCGGGGTCGGTCGGGGTGACCGGCGCGGTGTCGATCGAGACGGCGGCCGGCGCGGCGGCGATGGCGGCCTCGATCTCGGCGTCGGACGGCTCGACCAGCTGCGCGCCGTCGGCAAGGTACACCTTGTAGCCGTTGTCCGCCGGCGGGTTGTGCGACGCCGTGACCTGCACCCCGGCCACCGCGCCCAGCGCCCGCACCGAGTACGCCAGCACGGGCGTCGGCAGCGGTGTGCCCAGCGCGGTCACCTGGAAACCGGCGCCGGCCAGCACCTCCGAGGCCGCCACCGCGAACTCGGCGGAGCCGTGCCGTGCGTCGCGGCCGACCACCACTGTGCCGCCGCCGTGCCCGTGCGCGGCCAGCCAGCTCGCCAGGCCGGCGGTCGCGCGGCGGACCACCGCCACGTTCATCCCGGCCGGCCCCGCGCGCACGGGTCCGCGCAGCCCGGCGGTTCCGAAGCGCAGCATGCCGGCCATCCGCTCGGCGAGCTCGTCCGCCGGAGTGGTCCCGGCAGTGCCCGGTGTGCCGGCGAGCGCGGCGGCGAGGATGCGCTGCAGCTCGGCGCGGGTGGCCGGGTCGGGGTCGTCGGCGATCCACCGCAGCGCCGCGTCCCGCAGCGGGGGCGGCAGGCTCACCGCCGCCGTCCCGGACCGCTCACGCCCGGGTCACCAGCTCGCGCAGCAGCGCGCCCATCCGGCCGGCCGCCGCGTCACCCGCCGCGATCACTTCCTCGGAGTCGAGCGGCTCCCCGCTCATGCCCGCCGCCAGGTTCGTGACCAGCGACAACCCGAGCACCTCCAGCCCGGCGGCCCTGGCCGCGATCGCCTCCAGCACGGTGGACATGCCGACCAGGTCGGCGCCCATGCCGCGCAGCATCCGGATCTCGGCGGGCGTCTCGAAGTGCGGGCCGGGCAGCCCGGCGTAGACACCGTCCTCCAGCGTGCCGTCGATCTCGCGGGCCAGCGCGCGCAGCCGCGCCGAGTAGAGGTCCGTGAGGTCGACGAAGTTGGCGCCGACCAGGGGAGACCGGGCGGTCAGGTTCAGGTGGTCACTGATCAGCACGGGCTGCCCGACGGAGAGGCCCTCCCGGATCCCACCGGCCGCGTTGGTCAGCACCAGCAGCCGGCAGCCCGAGGCGGCCGCCGTGCGCGCGGCGTGCGCCACCGCCGCGACGCCCCGGCCCTCGTAGTGGTGGGTGCGCCCGAGCAGCACCAGCACCCGGTTCTTGCCGACCGGTACCGAGCGGATCGTGCCGCCGTGGCCGAGCGCGGTGGGCGGCGTGAAGCCCGGCAGCTCGGCCATCGGCAGCTCGGCGGTCGGCTCGCCCAGCGCGTCCGCGGCCGGTCGCCACCCGGAGCCGAGCACCACCGCGACGTCGTGCCTGTCGAACCCGGTGCGGGCGGCCAGTGCGGCGGCGGCCGCGGCGGCGAGGGCGGCCGGGTCGGGCGCCGCGGGCACGGCGTCGGGAGCCGGGTCGGCGTTCGGGGTGGTCGAGCTACCCAGGTCTGTCGTCAAGGTCGCGGCTCCCTCGGGTCGGTTCCATCTGTGAGCCCGTCCGGGGTTACGGATGGAACCCCTGGGCGATGCTGGTGAACAGCTGCTCGGAGTCCGGGCCGGCGCGGTCGGCCGGCACGGTCAGCTGGACCACCCAGATATCGTCGCCGACCGGGGTGAGCTGTGCATAGCTGAACCGGCTCGTGATGCCCTGCTCGCCCGTCCGGTCGGTCCAGTAGCGGACCTGGTTCGGCGGCACCTGCTGCACCACGACCTTGGCCACGCCGAGCACGCCGGCGGTCAGCCCGTTGTTGAAGTCGGCGGCCCTGGCCGGCTGCGCGCGCGTGCCGACGAGCTTGTCGATGCGCACCTCGCGGGCCCCGTCCGGGCTGACGAAGCGCACCGAGGCCAGGTCGTTGCCGCCGATCAGCCGGTACTCCTCCCAACCGGCCGGCACCGAGGCCGTGAAGTTCAGCGCGCCGGCGCCGTAGCGCTGCGACGAGTCGACGTGGTTGGTCATCTGCGTGGCCGCTGAGCTGGTGCCGCCGGCCGGGCTGACCACGGCGGTGGTGAGCGGCGACTGGCCGACCAGCACGCGGGTGCCGGCCCAGCCGCCCGCCGTGCCTAGCACCACCGCCAGCGCGCCTGCCAGCACGAACGGCAGTGCCCACCGGCCGGCCACCCCGGCCTGCGCCGCGACCGGCGGCGGCGTGGGGCGGCTCACCGGCGGGCGCGGCGGCGGTGACGGCTGCCAGCTCGGCCGCCCGCGCAGCGCAGGGTTGCCCAGCGGCCCGCCGCCCGGCGTCGGGCTGTTCATGACCTGGTTGCCCATGGCGGGGTTGCCCATCGCGCCGCCGCCGGTGCCGAGGTCCGGGCGGGGGCCGAGGGGCAGCGGGCCGGGGTCGGGAGCGAGCGGGGCGGCGCCGGCCCACTGGCTGGACGCGGCCGGTGCCGGGCTGGGGCGGGGCCTCGGCCGTGGCGTGGACGGGTCACCGCCCGGCTGGGGGCGCGGGGGCGCCGACGTGCCGCTGTCGCCGAGCACCTGCGCCGGCTCGCCGATCCGCTCCCCCGAGCGGCCCGGCGGCGGCGAGTAGGCGTCCACCGAGCCGGGGAACAGGGGGTCGTCGGGGTCGGCGAGCAGCGGGCGCAGCCGGCGGCGGGCCTCGGCCAGCGACATCCGCTGCTCCGGGTCCTTCACCATCAGCGCGGAGATGACCTCGCCGAGCGGGCCGCCCATCTGCACCCTGGGCACCTGGGCGTGCACCACCGCGGTGACCGTCTTGACCGGGTCGCCGTCCACGTCGTAGGGCGGGCGGGCCTCGACGGCGGCGAACAGCGTGGCGCCCAGCCCCCACAGGTCGGCGGCCGGCGTGACCGGCAGTCCCGATGCCACCTCGGGCGCGATGTAGGCCGGCGAGCCGAGCACCAGCCCGGTCTGCGTCATGGTGACGTCGTTGGTCTTGCGCGCGATGCCGAAGTCGGTCAGCTTGATCCGGCCGTCGTGCGCGACCAGCACGTTGCCCGGCTTGACGTCCCGGTGCGTGATGCCGGCCCGGTGCGCGGCCTGCAGCGCGGCGGTCATCGCCAGGCCCACGGAGGCGGCCTGGCCGACGCCGAGCCGGCCCTGCTCGCCGATCACCTCCGACAGGTTCCGGCTGGGCAGCAGCTCCATCACGACGAACGGGTCGCCGGACACGTCCACCACGTCGTACAGCGTGATCACGTTGGGGTGCGAGAGGCCGCCGAGCGTGCGTGCCTCGCGCATCATCCGCTCACGCATCGCGACCATCTCGCCCTGCGGCACGCCGGGCGGCACCTTCAGTTCCTTGATGGCCACGGAGCGGTGCAGGACCTCGTCGTACCCGGCCCAGACCGTCCCCATCGCGCCGCTGCCCAGCGGCGCGGTGAGCCGATACCGGCCGGCGATCCGGCGCGGTTCGGTCTCCTCGGGGGTAGACCCGGATACGGACATGCCCGCCATTCTCCCGATGGTGTTGTACCGGGCGCGCCTCGGTCACCGTTTTTCCGGCCAGGCCGCCGCGGGTACGGTCGAACCACGCTGCGCAGCGCCTGATATACCGCCTGTGAGGTGCGGCGGCGCGCGGTGAACGGTCGCTAACCCGCCAACGGCTGTGATCCGGATCGCAGGGTGTCGCGGAAGGCTGGGGAACGCACTCGGAAGCTGACCGGTGAGCGATGTCACTGCCCGTTCGTCGGTTCGAAGGCGACCGGTGAACGGGCCATCCTCACCGTCCGCAGCAGATCAAAGGCACTTGAGCGCGGGGATCCCGCTAAGTCGGCAATTGTGCGGATTCAGGCCATCCGGGTGATGCACCATTGTACGGATAGCGACGCTGGTCGGGGTTCTGGTCACGCTCACAAGGCGATGAATCGGCCACCTGGGTCATCGTCGACATCGAACGGATTGAATCGGTGGTGGTACCGGTGTCTGTGCTTGATGCGAGCACCGAAGTACTGGCTGCGCAGGCAATCGGCCCGAACGGGCCGGTGACCGACATGGGCCAGGGCAAGGGTCCAGGGTGGCTGGACAGCTGGCTCGCGACGCACAACCGCGAGCTCGTGTCGTGGCGTCGCGCCATTCACGCGCGCCCTGAGCTCGCCCGCCAGGAGCGGCTCACTACGGCGCTGGTGGCGGCCCGTCTGACCGAGGCGGGGCTGAGTCCCCGGGTCGGTCCCAGCGGCACCGGACTGACCTGCGACATCGGCTCCGGCGACCACTGCGTCGCACTCCGGGCCGATCTCGACGCGCTGCCGCTGCGCGAGCAGACCGGCCTGAGCTTCGCCTCCACCGTCGACGGGGCGATGCACGCCTGCGGCCACGACGCGCACACGGCGATGCTGCTCGGCGCCGGGTTGGCGCTGGCCCAGGCCCCGACGCTGCCCGGCCGCGTTCGGTTGATCTTCCAGCCGGCGGAGGAGGTGCAGCCCGGCGGCGCGCTGGACATGGTGGCTGCCGGCGTGCTGAAGGACGTCGAGCGGATCTTCGCGCTGCACTGCGACCCCCGGCTGCCGGTCGGCCAGCTCGGCACCAAGTCCGGCCCGATCACCTCGGCGTGCGACCTGCTGGAGATCCGGCTGACCTCGCCGGGCGGCCACACTTCGCGGCCCCACCTCACCGCTGACCTGGTCTACGCGCTCGGCGTGCTGATCACCCAGCTCCCCGGCCTGCTGTCGCGCAAGGTCGACCCGCGTTCGGGCACGGTGCTGGTCTGGGGCGCCGTCGAGGCTGGTGAGGCTGCCAACGCGGTGCCGCAGAGCGGTCTGCTGCGCGGCACCCTGCGTACTGGCGACCACCGCATCTGGAGCGAGCTGGAGCCGCTGGTCCGTGCGCTGGTCACTGCGCTGCTCGCGCCGCTCGGCGTCGGCTACGTGCTCGACCACCGCCGCGGCGTGCCGCCGGTGCACAACGAACCGCTCAGCGCGGGGCTGCTGCACGACGCTGCGGTCGCCGCCGTCGGCCCGGACGGCGCGACCAGCACCGAGCAGTCCAGCGGCGGCGAGGACTTCGCCTGGTACCTCGAGGACGTGCCCGGCGCGATGGGCCGGCTCGGAGTGTGGTCCGGCGACGGCCCGCAGAAGGACCTGCACCAGCCGGCGTTCGACCTCGACGAGCGCGCGCTCCCGGTAGGCGTCCGAGTCCTGGTTCACGCCGCCCTCGCCAGCCTCGCCGCCTGACCCCACCCCACCCCTTCCCGCGAGTCGCTAGATTTTGTAGGCCGAGTCGCTAGATTCCGCGGGTTGTGTCGGGGCAGTTGTCCACATGTAGTCCTGTCAGGCCGGAATTCAGCGAGTTATCCACAGGCTATTGGTGACCGGCCGACGGGCGACGCTCCACGCTGTGATCGTGAATACATGGCTGTTCACGATGGTTTGCATGGCGCGTACCTGCAGCGCGTCCTAGTGGCACGAATCGGTAGATATGGGGTCGATGCCGAGCTCCGCAGCGGCCGGTTGTGTCGTTTGTGGTCCGGAGTGTTGGTCGACGCCGATCGCGTTCTGGACGTCACCACTCGAGCGACCGCGGCGGTGTTGCTGCATGGAGAGCGGTCGGTGGTGTCGGGGCCGACCGCGGCATCGCTGTATGGCTGCACGGCGATGGAGGTTCCGGCGACCCACGTCCTGGTGCCTTACGGACACTGCCTGCGCAGCCGGCCCGGCCTCAGTGTGCACAACGGGCCGTTGCCACGTGATGACGTCATCGAACTGTCGGGTCTTTCGGTGTTAACGGTCGAGCGGCTGCTCGGTGATCTGCTGTGCACCGTCCGGCCCCGCGACGCCCTCGCGACCGCCGACCAGTTGCTGGCGGCTCAACCGGTCGACCGACGAGAGCAGCTTCGCGCGCGCGTCGCTCAGCGGTTGGCTGACCGGCGTGACCAGCGCGGCACCCGACGCGGCATGCGGCTGCTCGGGCTGGCGACCGGTCGGGCCGAGTCGCCGCCCGAGAGCTGGCTACTGTTGGAGGTCGTCGACCTGGGGTTCCCGTCCCCCGAGGTCAACTGGTCGGTGTCCGCGCCCGACGGTACGCAGCTGTACCGGCTCGACCTGGCCTGGCCTGACCTGCGGATCGCGCTGGAGTACGACGGTTATGCCGTGCACGCGGGGCGCCAGACGGAGGATGCTCACCGCGCCGCCGACCTCCGCCGTCGCGGCTGGATCGTGCTCACGGCCACTATCGACGATCTGCGAGACAGCCGATGTCTCGAGGGTCTGCTGGCGGCAGCCTTTGAGCAGCGCGGTTATCGGCGATCACGCTGACTGGGCAGTCCGCGGAATCTAGCGACACGGCCTACAAAATCTAGCGACTCGCCGGAGGGGGTTACGGGCCTACTTTGCGGCTGGGGCGGGTGCGGAGGGCCTGGACGTAGTCGTCGGGGGCGCCGGCCTGCTCGGCGGCGTCCGCCATCACGCCGAGGTAGCGGGCCGAGGGGAGGCCGCCCTCGTACGCGTCCAGCACGTACAGCCAGGCCAGCTCGGTGCCCTGCAGGGTGTGCACGCGCAGCCGGAGCTTCTTGTGCAGCCCCAGCTCGCCGCCCTCCCACCGGTCCAGCGTGGCGACGTCCTGGTCAGGCACGTCGTAGAGCACCACGAACACCTGGGAGGTCGGGTCCTCGACGACGGTGGACAGCGCGCCCTCCGGCCCGTAGTCCTCGCCGCCGAAGGTCAGGCGCCAGCCCATCAGCCAGCCGGTGCCGGCCATTGGCGAGTGCGGGCACCGCTCTTTCATCTGAGCGGGGTCCATGTTGGACCCGTAAGCGGCGTAGAGCGACACCCGGACAGCCTAGGCCAGCGGCGTTCCCACCCGGCGCGCGGCTCGCGCCCCCGTTCGGCGGCACGGCGGGTAGGCGCGGCGGGCGGTCGTCCGGGGCGGCACGAGCCGCGCCCGGGAGGGGCTTCGCCGGTGGGCGCACCGACCGGACAAGCCTCTAGGGTGATCGTTGCACCGGAGCGGCCGAGGCTGCCGCGTGCGGGCCCTGGCGGCCGCCGGAGCGGGGACGGACGCGGAGGGAGCGGCCGGATGAGCCGGATTGTGATCATGGGTGGCGGGCCGGCGGGCTACGAGGCGGCCCTGGTCGCGGCGCAGCACGGCGCGGAGGTGACGGTCGTCGAGCGGGACGGCATGGGCGGCGCCTGCGTGCTGGACGACTGTGTGCCGTCCAAGACGTTCATCTCCTCGGCGGGGGTGCGCGTGGAGCTGCGGCGCGCGCCCGAGCTGGGGGTGGACGCCGACCCGAGCGCGGCGCAGGTGGACCTGGCGCGGATCAACGCCAGGGTGGAGTCCTTGGCCAGGGCACAGTCGGCCGACGTGCGGGCCCGGCTGGAACGCGAGGGAGTGCGGCTGCTGGCCGGTACGGCGGAGTTCGCCGAGCAGCCACCGGCCAGCGCGCCGCACGGGGTCCAGGTGCATCTCGACCCCGGCCACGACGGCGAAGCGGGGCAGACCGACGAGCTCCCCGCCGACGTGGTCCTGGTGGCCACCGGCGCCACGCCGAGGGTGCTGCCGGCCGCCGCCCCCGACGGCGAGCGGATCCTCACCTGGCGCCAGCTGTACAACCTGCGCGACCTCCCCGAGCACCTGATCGTGATCGGCTCCGGGGTGACCGGCGCGGAGTTCGTCTCGGCGTACACCGAGCTCGGGGTGCCGGTCACGCTGGTGTCCAGCCGCGACCGGGTACTGCCGGGCGAGGACGCCGACGCCGCCACGGTGCTGGAGGACGTCTTCGCCGAGCGCGGCGTGAAGATCCTGCCCATGACCAGGGCCGACTCGGTGCGCCGGGACGGCGACGGCGTGGTCGTCACGCTGGCCGACGGCTCCACGCTGACCGGCTCGCACGCGCTCATGACCGTCGGCTCGGTGCCGAACACCGCCGACCTCGGGCTCGAGCGCGTCGGGGTGAAGGTCGACCGGGGCGGCTTCATCCCCGTGGACCGGGTGTCGCGGACCACGGCGCCCGGGGTGTACGCGGCCGGCGACTGCACCGGAGTGCTCATGCTCGCCTCCGTGGCGGCGATGCAGGGGCGGATCGCGATGTGGCACGCGCTCGGCGAGGGGGTCGCGCCGATCAAGCTGAAGACGGTCGCCTCGGCGGTGTTCACGCGCCCGGAGATCGCCACCGTCGGCATCAGCCAGGCGACCATCGACTCCGGCGAGGTGCCGGCGCGGACCATCATGCTGCCGCTGGGCACCAACCCCCGTGCCAAGATGCAGGGCCTGCGGCGGGGCTTCGTGAAGCTGTTCTGCCGGCCGGCGACCGGCGTGGTGATCGGTGGCGTTGTCGTGGCGCCGGTGGCCAGCGAGCTGATCCTGCCGATCGCCATGGCCGTGCAGAACAACCTCACGGTGAACGGCCTGGCCTACACGTTCTCGGTGTACCCCTCGCTGTCCGGCTCGATCACCGAGGCCAGCCGGCAGCTGATGCGCCACGACGACCTTGACTAGCGGGGGCGCGGGCCCGCGTGGCGATGCGGACCTGGGCCGGCCGCTCGACGGCGTCACCGTGGTGGCCTGCGAGCAGGCCGTCGCGGCCCCGCTGGCCACCCGGCACCTTGCCGACCTCGGTGCCCGGGTGATCAAGCTGGAGCGGCCGGGCGTCGGTGACTTCGCGCGGGACTACGACACCACCGTCAAGGGCATGTCCAGCCACTTCGTCTGGCTCAACCGGTCCAAGGAGAGCCTCACGCTGGACCTCAAGCACCCGGCCGCCGCCGACGTGCTCGGCCGGCTGTTGAGCAGCGCCGACGTGTTCATCCAGAACCTCGCGCCCGGGGCGGCCGGCCGGCTCGGGCTGGGCGCCGAGACGCTCACCGAGCGCTACCCGAGGCTCGTGCACTGCTCGGTGTCCGGCTACGGCGAGGACGGGCCGTACCGCGACGCCAAGGCCTACGACCTGCTCATCCAGTCCGAGGTCGGGCTGGTGTCGATCACCGGTACCCCGGAGCAGCCGGCGAAGCCGGGCCTGCCCGCCGCGGACATCGCGGCCGGCATGTACGCCTACTCCGGCATCCTGAGCGCGCTGCTGCACCGGGAGCGCACCGGCCGGGGCGCCGTGCTCGCGGTGTCGCTGTTCGACGCGCTGACCGAGTGGATGGGCTTCCCGCTGTACTACACGCGCTACGGCGGCCGGCCCCTCACGCCTGCCGGCGCGAGCCACCCCGCGATAGCGCCGTACGGGCCGTACCGGACCGCCGGCACCGACGTCGTGCTCGCGATCCAGAACGACCGCGAGTGGGTGGCGTTCTGCGCCGAGGTGCTCCGCCGCCCCGAGCTGACCCGCGACCCCCGGTTCGCCGACAACACCGCGCGGGTGGAGCACCGGGACGAGCTGCGGACGGCCATCGAGGACGTGTTCACCGTGCTGCCGGCCGACGAGCTCGACGCCAGGCTCGCCGCCGCCCGGACCGCGAACGCCCACCGCAACGACGTCGAGCAGCTGATCGACCATCCGCAGCTGAGCGCCCGGGGGCGGTGGGTGGACGTCGGCTCGCCGGTCGGACCGCTCGGCGCGCTGCTGCCACCGGTGAACTTCGCAGGCGTGACGCCCCGGATGGACCCGATCCCGGACGTCGGCGAGCACACCGACGCGGTGCTGGGTGAGCTCGGTTACTCGGCGGACGAGATCGCCGGGCTGCGGTCGGGCGCCGCTGTGTAGTGGGGGCGCCGTGTAGTTGTGGTTCAGAAGGAGGCCATCCAGTTCGGATGGTGTCTGGGACCGCTTCGGGCGGCGCTGGGTAGCCGGCCGGTCGCCGTGGGTACAGGTTGTGTTCATCTGCGCAATTTCCGCCCGGGCTGTGGGCAAACTGGGGTCATCGGCTGAGTAGCGTTGCGGGCCGACGGAGTCAAAGCGGAGGGCAGGACGATGGAGCTGGCATCGATTCCCGATCTTGGACGGCTGGGGCCGGAGCAGCGGGAGGCCAGCTGGCGGGAGCTGGCCGGCCAGCACTTCGACGTGTTGGTGATCGGCGGCGGCGTCGTCGGGGCCGGCACGGCACTGGACGCGGCGACCCGGGGGCTGCGGGTGGCGCTGGTCGAGGCGAGGGACCTGGCCTCCGGCACGTCGTCGCGCTCCTCGAAGCTCTTCCACGGCGGCCTGCGCTACCTCGAGCAGTTGGAGTTCGGGCTGGTCCACGAGGCGCTGCGGGAGCGGGAGCTGATGCTCACCCGCCTCGCGCCGCACCTGGTCAAGCCGGTCAGCTTCCTGTACCCGCTGCACGGGCGGTTCTGGGAGCGGCCGTACGTCACCGCCGGCCTGACGCTGTACGACCTGATGGCCGGCGGCCGCGCGGTGCCCCGGCAGAAGCACCTGACCCGGTCGGGGGCGCTGCGGATGGCGCCGGCACTGCGGTCGGACGCGCTGATCGGCGCGGTGCGCTACTACGACGCGCAGGCCGACGACGCGCGCCACACCATGACCGTCGCGAGGACCGCCGCCCACTACGGCGCCGTGGTGCGCAACTCCACCCAGGTGACCGCCTTCCTGCGTGAGGCAGACCGCGTCTCCGGCGTGCACGTGAAGGACACCGAGAACGGCCAGGAGGCCGACATCTCGGCCAGCGTGGTGGTCAACTGCACCGGCGTCTGGACC
>DATAYB010000138.1:0-19384 GCA_036272795.1 Pseudonocardia sp. | reverse complement strand
TCAGCCGGTGAAGCCGCCGCCGCAGACCAGCACCTGGCCGCTCACGTAGTCGCTCTCCGGGATGCAGAGCAGGTACACCGAGCCGGCCGCCTCGACCGGAGTACCGGCCCGGCCGAGCGGGATGCCCTTCTCGAACTGCGCGAGCACCTCCGGGTTGACCCCGACGGCGATCTGCCTGCCAGCCACGTCGATCTTGGCGTCGGAGCCGGCCGGCGTCTCGGTGAGCCGGGTGCGGATCAGCCCGAACGCCACGCAGTTCACCGTGACGTCGTAGCGGCCCCACTCCTTGGCCATCGTCTTGGTCAGCCCGGTGATGCCGGCCTTCGCGGAGCTGTAGTTGATCTGGCCGGCGTTGCCGGTGGTGCCGGCGAGCGAGGAGATGTTGACGACCTTGCGGACCACCCGGGGCGCGCCGGCCGCCCGCTCCGCCCTGACCGCCGCACTGATCACCGGCTGGGCCGCGCGCAGGATCCGGAACGGTGCCTTCAGGTGCACGTCGAGGATGTCGTCCCACTGCTGGTCGGACATCTTCTGCACGACGTTGTCCCAGGTGTAGCCGGCATTGTTGACGATGATGTGCAGCCCGCCGAACTCGCTGACGGCGGCGCCGACGAACCGCTCGCCGAAGTCGGCGTCGGTCACGCTGCCGGCGCACACGGTGGCCTTGCCGCCGGTCGCGGTGATGTCGGCGGCAGTCTGCTCGGCGACGTCCTTGTCCAGGTCGTTTACCACCACGGCGGCGCCCGAGGAGGCCAGCTTGAGGGCGATCTCCCGGCCGATGCCCCGGCCGGAGCCGGAGACGAGCGCGACGCGGTCGGCGAGCGGTAGGGCGGACATGGTTCTCCTCGGGAGCTGGTTACGGGAGCGCGACGGTGGCGGTGCCGAGCAGGGTGGTCGTGCCGTCGGCGAGGGTCACGGACAGCTCGAGGCCGGCCCGGCGCTCCCCGTCCACCTGGTCGAGGGACACCACCCGGCCGGTGCAGGTCGGCCGCGCGTGCACCGGGGTGATCGCGGCGAAGCGCACCGCGAAGGTCCGGATCCGGTCCTGTGGCACCCAGTTGGTGAGCAGCCGACCCAGGTAGGCCATCGAGAGCATGCCGTGCGCGAACACGTCGTCGAGGCCGGCCGAGCGGGCCACGTCGATGTCCAGGTGGATCGGGTTCAGGTCACCGGACGCGGGCCCGAACAGCGCGAGCGTGGTGCGGGTGATCGGGGCCAGCTCCAGCGGGGGCAGCTCGGTGCCGACCTCGACCTCGGTCAGGGCGGCGGTCACCTGCCGGCTCCCGGGTCGCGGACCACGATGGTCTCCTTGAGGTCGGCGACCGGGCTGCCGTCGGCGCGGCGTACCGCGGTCTCCCTGACCAGGAACTGCAGCGCCCCGCCGCGCTTTGCGAACACGTCGGTGACCTTCGGCGCCAGCGTCAGGGTGTCCCCGGCGTGCGCGACCGCGTGGTAGGTGAAGCTCTGCTCGCCGTGCAGCACGTGCCGCAGGTCCACTCCGAGGTCCTCCAGCCAGGCGAAGTCGGCCGCGCCCCGGCCCAGCCCGAGGCCGAAGAAGAACGTCGGCGGCACCGGCAGGTCGGCGTGCCCGGCGGCCTGTGCGGCGGCCACGTCGGAGTACACCGGGTCGGTCTCCCCGATCGCCGAGGCGAAGGAGCGCAGCCGGCCGCGCTCCACGTCCACGGTCCGCGCCGGCAGCTCGGTGCCGATCACGGCAGGGTCGATCGCGCCCATCAGGCGGCGGTCTTCTCGTACAGCGTCACGACGCAGGCGCCGCCGAGGCCGAGGTTGTGCTGCAGCGCGTGCCGCGCACCCTCCACCTGGCGCGGGCCGGCGGTGCCGCGCAGCTGCCAGACCAGCTCGGTGCACTGCGCCAGCCCGGTGGCGCCCAGCGGGTGGCCCTTGGACAGCAGGCCACCGGAGGGGTTGGTCACCACCCGGCCGCCGTAGGTGTTGTCGCCGTCGGCCACGAACTTCTCACCGGAGCCCTCCGGGGTGAGCCCGAGGCCCTCGTAGCTGAGCAGCTCGTTCGTCGCGAAGCAGTCGTGCAGCTCGACGACCTTGATGTCCTCGGGGCCGACGCCGGCCTGCTCGTAGACCTGGCGGGCGGCCTCCACGGTCATGTCGTAGCCGACGATCCTGCGCAGCTGGCCGGCTTCGAACGTGCTCGGGTAGTCGGTGGTCATGGCCTGGCCGGCGATCACCACCGAGGCGTCCAGTCCGTGGCGGCGGGCGAAGTCCGCGCTGCACACCACGGCGGCGGCGGCGCCACAGGTCGGCGGGCAGCACATCAGCCTGGTCAGCGGGCCGAAGATGCGCGGCGAGGCGAGCACCTCCTCCTCGGTGACCTGGTCGCGGAACACGGCGTACGGGTTGTTGGCGGCGTGCTTGCGCGCCTTGACCGCGATCTTGGCGAAGGTCTCCACGCTCGTGCCGTAGGCGTCCATGTGCTCCTGGCCCGCGCCGCCGAAGTAGCGCGGGGCGAGCGGGGCGTTCTCCTCGGCCTCGTAGAGCCCCTCGGCGGCCTGGTCGAACCGGGCGAACGGCGAGGTGCGGTCGGAGTAGCCCATCCGCAGCGCGCCGTTGACCATCTGCTCGAAGCCGAGCGCGAGCGCGCACTCCACCGCGCCACTGGCCACCGCCTGGCGCGCCAGGTACAGCGCCGACGAGCCGGTGGAGCAGTTGTTGTTCACGTTCAGGATCGGGATGCCGGACAGCCCGAGGCGGTAGAGCGCGGCCTGCCCGGACGTCGAGTCGCCGTACACCCAGCCCGCGTAGGCCTGCTGCACCTGGTCGTACGCGATGCCGGCGTCGCGCAGCGCGGCCTGCCCGGCCAGCTCGCCCATCACCTCGTAACCGGCCGTCTCGCGCGGCTTGGTGAACGGCACCATGCCGACCCCGACCACGTGCACAGATCGACTCATGGTGACTCTCCTAGCGTCGACGACCCCGATGTTGACGAGCGCGAACCTGCGATGTTCCTGAGAATCGACCTAATCACGATTCACTTAAGCGCGCAAGACCGCCCGGCACAGTGCGCTCAGATCGGCCTCGAACGTGGTCCGGCCGGGGGTCGGCCGGTACCGGCACA
The DNA here is from genome assembly GCA_036272795.1 of Pseudonocardia sp. Classification (GTDB taxonomy): domain Bacteria; phylum Actinomycetota; class Actinomycetes; order Mycobacteriales; family Pseudonocardiaceae; genus Pseudonocardia. The sequence continues at coordinate 16,293 of DATAYB010000138.1, read as the reverse complement.
GCGAGTTCACCAGGCCCAGCGCGGTGTGCACGAGGACCCGGGCGGCCGGGTCGGACAGCTCGGTGCGCGACCGGCGCAGCAGGGCCACCCACTCCGCCACGTAGTCCCGCTGCGTGCGGCGGAAGTCGGTGCGGAGCTCGCCGGGCAGGCTGGCAGCCTCGCTGAGCAGCACCGTGATGATCTCCGGGTTGCTGGCCATGATCGTGATGTAGCTGTCCAGCAGCCGGCCGAGTGCATCGGAGGGCCCCTCGGCGGACGCCAGCGCCTGGTGCAGCGCGAACCAGAGCGCTTCGTTGCCCCGGTGCAGCACGCTGAGCAGCACCTCCGCCTTGCTCGGGAAATGGTTGTAGACGCTGGGGCCCGCGATGCCGATGGCTGCGCCGATGTCGTCAAGGCTGACGGCGGAGTAGCCGCGCTCGGCGAACAGCGCGCTCGCCGCCGCCAGCAGCGCCTCCCGCCGCGACACCGGCAGCTGCGGGTCCCTCGGCGAGCTCGTGCCGGCCGGGGTGCCGGACGGGGGCAGCGGCACGGTCAGCACCGAGGTGGCCGACCGGTCCAGCAGGGCGACGAACTCGTCGCCGTCCAGCTGCGTGCGGTGGTGCGACGGGCTCTCCAGTACCGACGAGACCGCCCGCGTGCGGAGCGTCGCCTCGCCCGCCTCGGTGACACCGCGCCCGGCCAGCGCGCCGGCCACCGTGGCGGTGAGCGTGGCCAGCACCGCGCGGTGGCGCGCCCGCAGCTCGCCGAACTCCCGCGCCGGGAGCTGGCTCGGCGCCCGCTCCCACAGCGCGGCGTACTCGCGGTGGGCCAGTACCGCGCCGGCGACCCCGCGCAGCTGCCCGTCCAGGTCGGTGGCCTCGGCGAGCACGCGCTCCAGGTCGGTCAGCGACTCGGTGAGCACGGCGGCGAGCAGGTCGCCCTTGCCCCGGAAGTGCCGGTACAGCGCGCTGGCCCCGATGCCGACCGCGCCAGCGATGTCCGCCATGCCGACCTGGTGGTAGCCGCGCGCCCAGAACAGCCGCGCGGCGGCCGCCACGATCTGCGCCTTGCGGTCGCGGGGGCGCCGGCGCACCGGGTTTGGCTGCTCCCCGGCCGGCACGGTGCGGCCCGCGCGCTCGGCGATCTCCGCTGCCGACAGCGCCATGAGGTTCCTTCCCAACTCGTGCACGACCTGTCATTGTGAACGGCGCGCCAGCGCCCGTCCTGCCTGGCCGGCCTACGATCAGGCCAATCCTTGCAGATGTGAATGGGTGTGCCGTCGGATTGTTGTTCGGGAGGACAGCCGTGTACCTGACGTTGGGTCTGCACCGCGCCGTGCAACAGACTCCCGACCTGCCGGCCACGATCTTCGGTGACCGGGTGCGCACCTGGGTCGAGTCGGAGGACCGTGTCGCCCGGTTCGCCTCCGCACTGCGCGCGCTCGGTGTGGCGTCCGGTGACCGGGTCGGCATCCTCGCGCACAACTCGGACACCTACTACGAGTTCCTGCTGGCCGTGCCGTGGGCCGACGCCGTGGTCGTGCCGGCGAACACCCGGTGGAGTCCCGCCGAGATCGCCTTCTCGCTGGCCGACTCGGACACCGCCGTGCTGCTGGTCGACGAGGCGTTCGCTCCGATGGTGCCTCGGCTGCGCACCGAGGCACCGGTACTGCGCACCGTGCTCTACGACGGCCCCGGCCCCGCGCCGGAGGGGCTGCTGGACCTCGAGGAGCTGATCGCCGGCCACGACCCGGTGCCGGACGTGCGCCGGGGCGGTGACGCACTCGCCGGCATCTACTACACCGGCGGCACCACCGGACAGCCCAAGGGCGTCATGCTCAGCCACGCCAACCTGCTCACCTCGGCGCTGGGCAGCGCGGCGGGCGGCTCGTTCCTGATGGCGGGCGGGCGCTACCTGCACGCGGCCCCGATGTTCCACCTCGCCGACGGCGCCACCGGGATCACGCGCACCGTGCTCGGAGGCACCCACGTGATCGTGCCCGGGTTCACGCCGGCCGGGGTCGCCGCCGCCATCGAGCGTCACCGGGTGACCGACGTGCTGCTCGTGCCGACGATGGTGCAGCTGCTGGTCGACTCGCCGGGCACCGCCGACGCCGACCTGTCGAGCCTGCGTTCGCTGCTCTACGGCGCCTCGCCGATCTCCGAGGCGGTGCTGGAGCGGGCGGCCAAGCGGATGCCCACCACCGACTTCATCCAGGCCTACGGTATGACCGAGCTGTCCCCGGTGGCCAGCCTGCTCTCCCCGGCCGACCACCAGGTGCCCCGGCTGCGCCGCTCGGCCGGCCGGTCCGCACCCCATTCCGAGGTGCGGATCGTGGACGAGTCGGACAACGAGGTACCCAACGGCACCGTCGGCGAGATCGTGTCCCGGGGCGGGCACGTCATGCTCGGCTACTGGAACCGCCCCGAGGAGACGGCGGCGGCGCTGCGCGGCGGCTGGATGCACACCGGCGACGGCGGCTACCTCGACGACGAGGGCTATCTCTTCGTCGTCGACCGGATCAAGGACATGATCGTCTCCGGCGGCGAGAACGTGTACTCGGTCGAGGTTGAGAACGCGCTGGCCAAGCACCCCGCCGTCGCCTCCTGCGCGGTGATCGGGGTGCCGGACGAGGAGTGGGGCGAGCGGGTGCACGCGGTCGTCGTACTCGGCGGCGCCACCGACGGTCCGACCGCCGAGGAGTTGCGCGCGCATGTGAAGGAGCACATCGCCGGGTACAAGGCCCCGCGCACGGTGGAGTTCGTCGATGCGCTGCCGCTGTCCGGCGCCGGTAAGGTGCTCAAGCGCGAGCTGCGGGCGCGGTACTGGTCGAGCACCGACCGAGGCGTCTCCTGAGCGCGGCCTGACCGACCCGGAGCGACCCGGACCGACAACTCCGAGGGGCAACTCCGAGCGGCCACCTCAGGGAACGCACTTGCGGTCGGCCGGACCGGCGCACGAGCATGGGCGGGCACGGCGGGGCCTTCGAGGAGGAAGCGCCCCGCGCCGTCCAGCCGCCGCTGATCAGGACCCGCCCAGGAGCCGCCGTGCCGAACGCCACCTCCGCCGTGCCCGGCCGCCTGGTGGCCTGGGTCCGGGGCAGGGATCCCGAGCTGCGGGCCTGCCGCCTCGCGGTGCGGGTGACCACGGCGGCCTGCCTCGGCTTCTACCTCTGCCGGTACGTGCTCGGCGACGGGGTGATGGCGACGTTCGCGGTGTTCGGCGCGATCGCGCTCGGCGCCCTGTCGGACGTGTTCGGGGCGCCCTCGGTGCGCACCCGGGTGTACCTGCTCGCGTTCCCGGCGGCGGCCGGCCTGGTCGCGCTGGGCACCGCGCTCGCCTGGCGCACCTGGACCGCGGTGCTCGGCATGCTGGTCGTCGGCTTCCTGGTGGCGTACGCCGGCGTCGGCGGGCCGAGGCTGATCGGCCTGGTCAACGGGATGCAGCTGTTCTACATCCTGCCGTGCTTCCCGCCGTACCAGCCGGACACGCTGCCTGAGCGGCTGCTCGGGCTGGCCGTGGGCGTCGGGCTGCTGATCGTGGCCGACCGGGTGCTGTGGCCGGCGCCCGCCCCACCGGCGTTCTGCACCCGCATCGCGGATACCGCCGACCTGGTCGCCCGCTATCTGACGAAGGTGCGGCTGCACCCGGAGGTGGAGCAGGTCGAGCTGCGCGAACACACGCTGACCGCGCTGGAGGAGCTGCGGCTGACCTCGGTGCCCGTGCCGCAGCGGCCCACCGGCCCCGGCCACCGCGACCGCGGGCTGACCCACGCCGCCGGCGCGATCCGGATCATCGGCGCCCGCACCGCCGTGCTCGACGAGCTGATGCACAGCCCCGACGCGCCGCCTGCCGAGCTCACGTCGGCGCTGCTGGGCGCGGTGCGCACCTCGCTGATCGAGGTCGCCGCCGCGCTGCGCGGTCGGGGTCCGGCCCCGGTGGCGAAGCCACTGCTGACCATGATCGAGAAGTACCTGGATGCGCGCGCCGGCTGGATCGCGCGCCGTGGCGACAACACCGAGCTGCCGGACGGGTTGCGTGCCGGGGTGGCCGCGCTGGCCATCGCCGAGTCCACCCGGGGGCTGGTCGCGGCGGCCAGGGCGGCCGTCGGTGCCCGGCCCGACACGACCGCCGAGGCGCCGCCGACCGCCTGGTACACCACGGCGTCCACCGCCCGGCTGTGGCGCGGCCGGCTGCTCCTCCACCTGACCCCGCGCTCGGTGTACCTGCAGAACGCGGTGCGCCTGGCGCTCGGGCTCGCGGTGGCCAGGGCGGCGGTGGACCTGTTCGACCTCTCGCACGGCATGTGGGTGCTGCTGGCCACGCTGACGCTGATGCGTACGTCGCTGATCGCCAGCGGGTCGGCGCTGGTGCCGGCGTTCACGGGCACGCTGGTCGGAGCGGGGTTGGGCGCCGCGCTGCTCACGGTGATCGGTGGCCACGGAGGCGTCTACGCGGTGATGTTGCCGGTGGTCATGGTGTTGGCGTTCGCCGCGGGGCCGGTGCTCGGGCCGCCGTACGGGCAGGCCGGCTTCACCATCGTGGTGGCCACGCTGTTCGCCCAGGTGTCCCCGGCGACCTGGGAGCTGGCCGGCTCGCGGCTGCTGGACGTGGTCGCGGGCGGGCTGATCGGCGCGGCGATCGGGGCGGCGGTATGGCCGCGCGGCGGTGCCGGGGAGATCCGCCGGATCGCCGAGAAGGCACTGCGTACCGGCGCCGACGAGCTGGTCACCACGGTGGACGCGGTCGGCGGCGTGTGCCGGCTGCCGCCCAGCCCGCTCCGGCTGAAACACCTGGCGGTGCTGTTCGAGGACACGTTCAGCCAGTACCGCTCCGAGCCGGCCCGCCCGAACGACGTCGACTGGCTCACCGTGCTGAGCGTGGTGGGCCGGCTGGCCAACGACTCGGAGGTGCTGACCAGCCGGCACCCGGAGCTCGACCCGCTGCCGTGGCCGGGTGTTGCGGACCGGATCGACGGCGCCGCGCGGGACGTGGCCACCGGCTACCGCAAGGTGGCGGAGGCGCTCGCCGCGCGCCGCACCTCGGACTGCGGCTCGATGGCGCTGATGGCGCGGCTGCGCTCGCACCCGCTCTCGGCCCAGTTCGCCGCCGAGCCTCGTGCCGCGCTGCGTGCCCTGGACGCCTGGGGTTGGCTGCAGGCGCTCTCGTACGACCTGGACCGGGTGGAGCGGGCGTTGAACCCGGGCTCAAACCTCGACGTGGACCGGACCACTCGTGCTCTTCGCCTTGCCGGAGCGCAGGAAAAGAGCTAGTAGCGCGCCGCCCGCACTCATCAGCGACACGATGTAGAACCCGTTGTCGTAGGTCTGCGTGGTCACGCTCATGTTCAGCTGCGTGTAGATGCCGAGCAGGCCGGCCGCGCCGTGCTGGCTGGCCTCGGCGACCTGGGGCAGCGCGTTGGCGCCGGTGTCGAGCAGGGAGCCTCGGTCGACCATCAGTTGGGCGGCCGCCGTCGCGTTGAGGCTGCCGAACACGGCCACCGCGACGCTGGACGCCACCCGCTGCATCACGTTGTTCATACCGCTGCCGGCCGAGGTCAGCCGAGCGGGCAGCGCGGAGACGCCCGCAGTGATCATCGGCATCATGGCGAGACCGGTGCCGACGTTGCGGATCGCCGTCCACAGCTCGATGTCGGCGCGCGGGGTGTGCGGGGTGAGGCCGGCCAGCAGGTAGGAGCCGTACGCCATCACCGCCAGCCCGATGCTCACCGGGATCCGGGGCCCCAGCGCGTCGTAGATGCGCCCGGCGATCGGCATCAGCACCACGAGGACGATGGCCGAGGGCACCAGCACGAGCCCCGAGTCGAGCGCCTGCAGGCCCTGCACGTTCTGCAGGAACTGCGGGATGAAGTAGAGCGTGGTGAACAGCCCGGTCATCGCGACACCGAGCAGCACGAGCGACAGCCCGTACGCCGGTACCTTGAAGATCCGCAGGTCGATCAGCGGGTAGAGCACCTCGAGCTCAACCACCACGAACAGCGCGAGGCTGAGCGCGCCGGAGATGAACAGCGCCATGATGCGGTACCCGGTCCAGCCCCAGTTCTGGCCCTCGGAGAACGCCAGCAGCATGGCGAACAGGCCGTAGGCGATCGTGACGAAGCCCCAGAGGTCGAACTTCGGCCAGCTGGTCGGTGCGATCCGGGGGAACACCACGATCGCGGCGACGGTGCCCAGGATGCCGATCGGCACGTTGATGTAGAAGATCAGCCGCCAGTCGATGTACTCGACGAGGTAGCCACCCAGGGTGGGTCCGACCGCGGGCGCGACCACCACGCCCAGGCCGTAGAGACCCATCGCCGCGCCGATCTTCTCCATCGGCACGATCTGGTAGAGCATCGTCATGGTGACCACCGGCAGGATGCCGCCGGGGATGGCCTGCAGGATCCGGAAGAAGATCATCGTGTCCAGGTTCCACGCCGCGCCGCACAGGGCGGAGGCCGCCGCGAAGCCGACCATGGACAGGATGTAGAGCCGGGTCTGGCCGATCCGCATGCCGAGCCAGCCGGTCAGCGGCACCACGATGCCCAGCGCCAGCGTGTAGCCAGTGACGATCCACTCGACGTCGTCAGGCGCCGCGCTCAGCTCGATCTGGATCTTCGGGATGGCGACGTTCACGATGCTGGTGTCCAGCACCGACATGAAGCTGCCGACGATGAGCACTGACAGCGGCAGCACCCAGTTCTGCGACTGGGTCGTCGGTTTCGTCGCGGTCGTCACGTCGACCAGGATGACATTAGGATACGAGTAGTATCTAGGTATAAAACGGTGTGGCTCTTAAGCGTGGACGGTTCGGACCCTCGGTGTTGTCTGGATCGAGGGGGGCAAAACCGCTGGTCCGAGCCCTGCGAACGACCGGGCCGCCGATCATGTCCTGATCGACGGCCCGGTCGTGGTCTTCACCACTGGTCGGCCAGTTGCGCAAACGCCCACGCCACGGCCGTACTGAGGTCCCGCTGAGAGCCGCGCCAAGGCTCTGTCAAAGGTCGGCCAAGGGTCAGCCGCCCGCGCCCACCAGCGCCTCCTGCTGGTGCTTGGCGTCCTCGGCGCCGAAGCGGTCCTCGAGCTCCATCGGCGAGTAGTCCTCGTCGATCTCCTTCGGGTCGCGGCCCCGGGCGCCCTGGATGGACTCGAGCCGGCGGGTCAGCTTGTCGGTGGCGTACTGCTGCATCTCGACGGGGTCGATGCCGAACGGGGTCGGCCGGTCGTCGAACCGCGAGTAGATCTCGTTGGTGAGCTGCAGGGCCGGCTCCATGAGCTTGCCCATCTGCTGCTCGACGGCGGTCCAGTTGTTGTCGTTCCCGGCCACGTGCCGGCGGCAGGTGAACGTGCCCCATGCCATGTGGCGGCGCTCGTCGTCGCCGATGTGCTTGATCAGCTGCTGCATGCCGGGCAGCAGGCCCCGGCTGCTGCAGACCTTGGCCCAGGCGAAGTAGCCGGTCAGTGCCAGGCAGCCCTCGACGATGTGGTTGTAGGTGACCGAGGCGCGGATCTGCGCGGCCGGCGAGGGGTCGTCGATCAGCGCCCACATGGCCTTCGGCTGCTCGACCTTGAAGATGATGTCGTAGGCGGGGCCGTACTCGGCGAAGTCGTGCAGGTCGCCGGTCAGCCCGACGGCGTCGAACCACATCCGGAAGCCCTGCATGTGCTTGGCCTCCTCGAACGCGAACTGCGCGAGGTAGGCCTCGTCCGCGAGCCGGCCCTCGGCGGCCATGGCGTGCATGAACGGCTGGATGTCCTGCGTGACGGACTCCTCGCCGGCCATGAACCGCGCGGCCAGCGAACCCGTCATCAGCTTCTCGTCGGGTGTCATCGCCGCGAAGTCCTCGGCGTCCTTCGAGAAGTCGATGTCCTCGGGGTTCCAGAACTTCTTGTTTCCCTTGCGGAAGAGCTTCATCGGGAACGAGTCCATCCGCAGGCCGCCTTGGCACAGGCTGCCGAACCCGGTGCGGTTGTTGTGTTCGATGCTGCGGTCGATCGCCATGGGTACTCCTCGCTGAATACAGGGGCAGGCGCGTCGGAACTGTGCCGATCATCACACATCCGGCGGCAGCGGCCGAGGTCCGAGCGCGCCACGGTTGGCCCGAACGGGCCAGCACCAGGCCGCCTCGAGCCACACCCGATGTGCCGGCCGGCGGGCCCCGCTCTGGCGAGGGCCGCGTGCGAAACATGTCGAACTAGACAGAATGTACAGCTGCTTGCCTCGAACGCTCAGCGCGATGTGCAGCGCAGCCAGCTACGAAGGCCGTTGTTGCGCAGGTAGCTCCCGCTCCGGTGTCCTGGTCCAGACAGCCCGTGCGCTGACCCCGAGGAGGCCGCTCGTGAGCATTGACCAGACCCTCACCAGCCAGGAGCGGTTGGCCGAGCTGGACCTCGAGCAGCTGCGCCAGCTGGTCGGCCTCGTGGAGTACGACGCGGAGCGCGACCCGTTCCCGGTGACCGGGTGGGACGCCGTGGTGTGGGCGGTCGGCAACGCCACCCAGGCCGCGCTGTACTACCAGGTCGTGTTCGGCATGGAGCTCGTCGCGTACTCCGGCCCGGAGACCGGCAACCGCGACCACCATGCCTACGTGCTGCGCTCCGGCGCGGTCCGGTTCGTGCTCAAGGGCGGGGTCGACCCGTCGAGCCCGGTGCTGGACCACCACCGCCGCCACGGCGACGGCGTCGTGGACATCGCCCTCGAGGTACCCGACGTGGACCGCTGCATCGCGCACGCCCGTGCCCAGGGCGCCACCGTGCTCGAGGAGCCGCACGACGTCACCGACGAGCACGGCACGGTCCGGCTCGCGGCGATCGCCACCTACGGCGAGACGCGGCACAGCCTGGTCGACCGGTCCCGCTACACCGGCCCCTACCTGCCCGGTTACGCCGCGCGCGGCTCCGGCTACCGCAAGCCCGCCGACGAGCCGAAGCGCGTGTTCCAGGCGCTCGACCACGTGGTCGGCAACGTGGAGCTGGGCCGGATGGACGAGTGGGTCGGCTTCTACAACCGGGTCATGGGCTTCACCAACATGGCCGAGTTCGTCGGCGCGGACATCGCCACCGACTACTCCGCACTGATGAGCAAGGTCGTCGCCAGCGGCAACCACCGGGTCAAGTTCCCGCTCAACGAGCCGGCGATGGGCAAGAAGCGCTCCCAGATCGACGAGTACCTGGACTTCTACGCCGGCCCGGGCGCCCAGCACCTCGCGCTGGCCACCAACGACATCATCCGCACCGTCGACGTGCTGCGCGCCAAGGGCATCGAGTTCCTGGCCACCCCGGACTCCTACTACTCCGACCCGGAGCTGCGGGCCCGGATCGGACACGTCCGGGTGCCGATCGAGGAGCTGGCCAGCCGGGGCATCCTGGTCGACCGCGACGAGGACGGCTACCTGCTGCAGATCTTCACCAAGCCGATCGGCGACCGTCCCACGCTGTTCTTCGAGTTCATCGAGCGGCACGGTTCGCTGGGCTTCGGCATCGGCAACTTCAAGGCGCTGTTCGAGGCCATCGAGCGCGAGCAGGCCAAGCGCGGCAACTTCTGAGCCCGGCCGCCATCTCGGGCCCGGCCGGCTCGCCTACGATGCGCGTCATCTAGCTGAGCCGGCCGCACCAGCCGTGCCCGGCCCGGGTCGAGGAGTCGCGCGGTGGGCCATTCACAGGCCAACAAGGTCGCCAGTCACCTGCGGATCGTGGAGATCGCGTCGGCCCGGTTACGCGAGGAAGGCCTGGAGAAGCCGGCGATCGGCGAGCTGATGCGGGAGGCCGGCCTCACCCACGGCGGCTTCTACCGGCACTTCGGGTCGCGTGGCGAGCTGGTCGACGAGGCGATGGTGCGTGCGCTGTGGGACGGCGCGCGCCGGATGGCCGACGCGGTGACCGCCAGCCGCAAGCGCGGCGGTGACCCGTACGCCGCCATGGTCGAGGCCTACCTGAGCCCTGAGCACCGCGACGACCTCGCCGGCAGCTGCGCGGTGACGACCCTGGGCGGCGACGTGGCCAGGGGCTCCGAGCGCACCCGCGCCGCCTACGGCAACCAGGTGGAGAGCTATCTGCGCGTGCTGGAGGGGCTGATCGACGAGCCGGTCCCCTCCGCCCGTCGGCAGCGCGCCGTCATGACTCTCGCCGCGCTGGTCGGCGCGCTGACCATGGCCCGCGCGGTGGCCGACCCCAAGCTGTCCGGGGAGCTGCTGGAGCGCGTCGGTGAGGCGCTCACCGAAGGACCTGGCTGACTTTTTTCTGGATGACCGCTAGCATCCAGATTGTCGAGATGTCGACCATAAGCCTGTTTCGTCATTCTCGAAGGAAATCTGTGGGTGATTGGCACGTGACGGAATGCCTGCAAATATGGGTCGATGCGACGGCGCCCGGCGACGCGTTGACACATCTGAACCAGGGCATCCCTTCGTTTCACCTGACGGGTGCGCTTAGATGGTTCGGGTACTGACTATCGCTCGGGCAACTCCCCACCGAGGTTCGATGTATTCGGAGACAAGATGACGAGCGTGGCGCTGGTTCGCCCGGTCGAGGCGGCCTCGGTCGTCGAGCGGGTCACCTCGGAAATCCGCCATGCCATCGTGGCCGGCCGCCTCGCGCCCGGTCAGGAGTTCTCGCTGCGTCAGATCGCCGCTCAGCTCGGAGTCAGCTTCATTCCGGTGCGTGAGGCACTGCGCAGCCTGGAGGCGGAAGGTCTGCTCGAGACGCGCCGGGGACGCAGTGCGATCGTCGCCCCGCTGGAGCTCGAAGAGTTACGTGCCATCTGCCAGCTCTGCCGCCTCATCGAACCCGACCTCGCGGTGCGGGCCAGCGAGCTCATCTCGCCCGCCGACCTCGACCGGTTCGAGAGCCACCTCGCCGTGCTGGCCAACCCCAAGAGCCCGCTGGACGACGTGTACGACACGTGCCACTCATTCCGCCTCGAGCTCGTGCGGCCGGCCGCCACGACGTGGGACCTGCGCATCCTGGAACGGCTCTGGCGGGCGCTGGAGCGCTACGTCCGCGTCGGCTACGCCCGCAGTGGGGACAGTGCGACCCAGCAGTGGGACGACCGCGCCCAGCGTGCCCTGCTCGCGGCGCACCGCTCCGGCGACCCGGTCACCATCCGCGAGGTCACGCTGCGCAACATTGATCACTGCGAGCAGGTAGCCGAGCGCGGCCTCTCCTGACACTCTTCATGATCATCAGGACGTGACGGTCGTTTTCTTACCCCGGAAACAGCCCTCGCGTCCTGTTGATCATGGGGTGACGGCTCGCTTCTGACCTAGTGCGACGGCGGCGCGGAGTGTTGGAGTTGTCATGGCGGCTTCCTCGTCCCGCGTGTCTCGATTGTTACATTGATCACACTGATCTCTTCGGGCGTGTGAGAAACAGGGGCCCCGGGCGTTGCCTGCGCGGTGGCTGTGGCCGGCCGCGATCGGCTCCGGCGGGGGCGGATCGACGGTTGTGCAGAGCCCGCCCCGGCCCGTTCAGCGGTCCCTTCCGACACTCCGTGAACAGCGGTAGAGCCGTCCTCGGGACCGTCAAAATTCGAGGTGGGCGGCCGGCCGGTGTTCTGCAAGGCTGAACGATCGTGGCCGACCAACCGGAGCTGACCGTGCCCGACGCCGCCGCCTGGCGGAGCTGGCTGGGCGCCAACCACACCGACCAGGTCGGCGTCTGGCTGGTGCCGGCGAAGAAGGGCACGCCCGCGCCGACGAGCCTGACCTACGACCAGGCGCTGGACGAGGCGCTCTGCCACGGCTGGATCGATGGGCAGTCGCGGCGCCGCGACGAGGCCACCTGGCGGCAGCGCTTCACCCCGCGCCGGGTGCGCAGCCAGTGGTCGGCGCGCAACGTGGGCCTGGTGGCCCGGCTGGTCGCCGAGGGGCGGATGCGCCCGCCGGGCCTCGCCGAGGTCGACCGGGCCAAGGCGGACGGGCGGTGGCCCGTCGTCAGCGGCGGGACCGTCCACCCCCGGGAGCGTGCGCTCGGTGCCGATTCCGGGGCCGATTCGGGGGCCGGCTCGGGTGCCGATGGCTGAACCCGGCTGCGGCGGGCCGGCGATCCCGGCGGACTACGACCTCGATCCGGGGCGGTTCGCCGCGACCGTGCGGGCGGCCGCCGAGTACTCGATGTCCGAGGACGTGCACCCGATGGTCGCGGACCGGTTCGCCTCGGACGGCGTCGGACGTGTGCTCGACCTCGGCGGCGGCACCGGGCGGCTGACCCGGCTGCTCGCCGAGCACGCCGTCTGGACGACCGTGCTGGACAACGCGCAGCACGTCCGCGAGGCGCCGCCGCCCCAGGTGCTCGGCGCGGCCGACCGGCTGCCGTTCGCGGCCGCCTCCTTCGACGCCGTGGCCGCGCTGTACGTGCTCTACCACCTCGACCGGCCGATCCGGGTGCTGCGCGAGATCCGTCGGGTGCTCCGCCCCGGCGGCGTGTTCGTGGCGTGCACGACCGCGCGGACCACCGACCCCGAGCTGGCCTCGGTGCTGCCGGACTGGGGGCGGCCCAGCTCGTTCGACGCGGAGCAGGCCGCCCAGATCGTTGGCCAGGTCTTCCACGTCACGCAGGTGACCTCGTGGGACCAGCCGCATGTCGAGCTGCCGGACCGGCGGGCTGCCGCCCTGTACCTGCGCGGCCGGGGGCTCGCCGAGCGGGACGCCAGGCGCCGGGCCGCCGAGCTGTCCACCCCGATGACGGTGACCAAGCGCGGCGCGTTGATCTGGGCGCGCGCCAGGACGAGGGGATAGTTCGACAGTGGACGACACACTGCGTGCGCTGCTGGACGAGCTGTACCAGGACGGGCTGCGCTACGACGACACCCAGGCCGACCGGCTGAACCGGCGGCGCAACCTGGAGCCGGACGCGGCCGCGCTGCTGTCGGTGGTGCTCAAGGCGATGGGTGCCCGGCACGTGGTGGAGATCGGCACGTCGAACGGCTACTCGACGATCTGGCTGGCCGACGCGGTCCGGGCCCGGGGCGGCCGGGTGCTCAGCGTGGATACCGACGGCGCCGCGCAGCGGCTGGCGGCGTCCAACCTGGCGGCCGCCGGGCTCGGCGAGCTGGTGGAGCTGTGCATGGGCGACGGTGGCGCAGCGCTGGCCGGGCTGCCCGACGGCGGCACCGACGTGGTCTTCCTGGACTCCGAGCGGCCGGAGTACCCGGGCTGGTGGCCGCACCCGGTGCGCGTGCTGCGCCCTGGCGGGCTGCTCGTGGTCGACAACGTGCTCTCCCACCCCGACGAGGTCGCCCCGTTCCTGCGGTTGGTCCAGGCGGAGCCGGCGTTGACCGCGACGGTGGTACCGGTCGGCAAGGGTGAGCTGCTGGCCGTGAAGGCGGGGTAGCCGGGCTCACGGAAGGGCTCACGGAGGGGCTCACGGAGGGGCTCGCGGAAGTCTCGCGGCACGGGAGTGGACGGCGGCCGATCGGGGTATCCGGCCGGTGTCGTAAACGCGTTATCACAGTCTGGTGTAGTTGATATTGGGCCGGCTCGGCAGGTGTTTCAGTAGGGGCGTGGGTGTGCGGCTGGGTGTAGTAGTGGCAATCGGTGTGATGGTCGTGGTCGGCTTCGCGTTGGCCTGGGCGAGCCTGCCCGCCTCACGCATCCCACCCGCTCTCGCGGTGCCCACGTTCACCGCCCCGACCGGGCAGGCGGGGCCGGCGCCGGCTGTCGCACCGAGGGCCACGCTGCTGCCCACCGACTGCGCCGACGTGCTCACCGGGCCGGTGGACGCCTCCGCGCTGCTCGGCCAGCCGACCGGCAGCGTCGGCGTCCGCACCCTGCTGGGTGTGCCGGCGCCCTCGGTCGGGATGCTGGAGCGGGTCAGCTGCGGTTACCAGCGTGCCGGGCAGGGCGCCCCGACGATGCAGCTCGGGTTGGCCGCGTTCACCGACCAGCCCTCGGCCGCCGCCCAGCGCGTGCGCAACGTGGCCGCCGAGCACGGTGACACCCGCGCCGACGTACCGGTCGCGCTCGGTGACGCCAAGGCCGACCTGCTCACCCAGCCGACCAGGTCACTGCTGATGGTCGACTACGACCGCTACACGGTGACCGCGAGCCTGGTCCACGGTGTGGTGCCGGACGACCAGGTGGGCCCGGTACTGGTCGACCTGGTACGCCGTGTACTGCCGACCCTCACCCCGCCGGCCGCGCCACCGGGTGCACCCGCCCCGGCCCCGGCCGCAATGCGGGATCCGGCGCCCGGCCGGCACTGAACTTGATCACGTACTCGATCACGGACTCGATCACAAAAGCCCGGACAACACGCCGCTGACCAGCGGCGACAGTGGCAGGGGCAGCAGGATTCGAACCTGCATCTGACCAGAGTGGAATCCGGCCGCTCTACCAGTTGAGCTACACCCCTTGGACAACCGGAGTCTAACGCCGACCCCCGCCGCCCCTTTCAGCAGATCTCGTTTCCTCACCGCGCGCCCGGTTCGACCGGGGCGAAGCCCGACGTCAATGCGCGAACACCACGGTGCTGTCGAGGTTCGAGGTGTCCAGCCGCCACGGCCGGGCCACCAGCACGAGCACGAGCATCGCCAGCAGTAGCCCGCCCGCGATCACCGTGGCCATCGCGAGCGCGTTGTTGCCGAGCAGCCCCACGACCGGCGAGACCAGCGCGCCGACGCCGAACTGCACCGCCCCCAGCAGCGCGGCGGCCGTGCCGGCCGTCTCACCGTGCTGCGAGAGCGCCACGGCCGGCGCGTTCGGCAACATCAGGCCGGCGAAGAACAGCACCGCCCAGAGCGGCAGCGCGACCGCCACGATGCTGCTCACCCCGAACACCGCCAGCCCGAACATCACCGCACCGGACACCGTGGCGAACACGCTCGCGGTGACCAGGATCTGATGCGGCTCGTAGCTGCGCAGCAGGCGGGCGTTGAGTTGGGTGGCCGCGATCAGCCAGATCGCGCTCATCCCGAACATCAGGCCGAACTGGCTCTGGGTCAGCCCGTACTGCAGCTGGAAGACGAACGAGGCGCCCGCCACGAAGCCGAACAGGGCCGCCATGGCCAGGCCGGCGACGAGCACCAGTCCGACGAACGACCGGTCGGCGAGCAGGCCACCGTAGGTGCGCAGCGTGGCGCCGACGGCCAGGGTCTGGCGGCGGTGCCTCGGCAGCGTCTCCGGCAGCGCCAGCGCGGCGAACAGCACGATCAGCAGGCCCAGCACGGCGAGTGCGACGAACACGCCGCGCCACTGGCTCCACCGCAGCAGTGCACTGCCCAACGTCGGCGCGAGCACCGGCGAGACACCCATCACCAGGATCAACCGCGACAGCAGGGTCGCCGCCGCCCGGTCGTTGAACAGGTCACGCACGATCGCCAGTGCCAGCACCGCGCCGGCCGAGGCACCGAGACCCTGCAGCACGCGGGCCGCCGTGAGCAGCTCGACGTTCGGCGCCACCAGGCACAGCAGCGAGGCCACCACGTGCACAGCAGTGCCGACCAGCAGCGGGACCCGCCGCCCCACCGCGTCGGAGAGCGGCCCGACGAGCAGCTGGCCGAGGCCGAGCCCCAGCACCGTGCCGCTCAGGGTGAGCTGGATCGTGGACTCGGTCGTCAGCAGATCCTGCGCGATGCGCGGTAGCGCCGGCAGGTACATGTCGATGGAGAGGGGGCCGAGGGCGACGAGCGCGCCCAGCACGAGGACGAGCTTCAGCCGCTGCCTCCCGGTATAGGTGACACCGGCCGAGGCAGACGGCTGGCCGGCGGCGATGGTGATCGCCTTCGGCTGGTCGTCAGCGATGGTCACAGAACTTCTCCCGTCTGGTTGCCAGAAAAATGCACAGGCCTCGAACGACGGTGTGCGCTGGCCCAACAGGGGTTCCCAAGCAATCGATCTCCCGGCTTGTTCCTGCTGGTCCCGAGATGTGAGCTAGCCGAAATCGGTTGACCTTGGACCGGCAGGCTGCGCAACGATGTGCAGTACGGGCGCCGCGTTGGGGCAGGTGCGGCGGATGCGTCCGGTGAGCTGTTCGGCCCGTGCCGGGCTCAGCCGGCCGCGCGGGTGCACTCGGTGGCCCGGCGGGTGAGCAGGGCGCGCTCCCGCTCGTTGGCGGTCAGGGCGGCGGCCCGCTCGAACTCACCTCGCGCCTCGTCGAGCCGGCCCAGCTTGGCCAGCAGGTCGCCGCGCACGGTGGGCAGCAGGTGGTAGGACGCGAGCTCCGGAGCCGAGGCCAGCCTGTCGACCAGTTCCAGCCCGGCGGCGGGCCCGGACGCCATGCTCACCGCGACCGCCCGGTTCAGCTCCACCACCGGCGACGGCACCACCCAGGCCAGCGCGCCGTACAGCTCGGCGATCCTGGCCCAGTCGGTCTCCTCGGC
>DATAYB010000137.1:0-3343 GCA_036272795.1 Pseudonocardia sp. | reverse complement strand
CACATCGACCTCGACGCCGTGCACCGGCGCGCGCTGCTGGATCTTCATCTTGGTCTGCGCGACCGCCCGGGTACCGCGCACGTCGACGGCGATACCGCCCAGGAAGTGCAGGATGGTGACCCCGGACTCGAAGCCGGCCCGGCTGACCCGGATGAACTCGGCGGCCGGCCCCTGGAACCAGGTCGCGGTCATCCAGCCGTCGTCGTGCCAGACCGTCCCGAACCTCTCCCAGTCGCCGGCATCCCGGTAGAGCACCCAGTTCTGCACGACCTCGCGGATGCGCAGACCGGCGAGCAACTCGTCCTCCACGGTTCCTCCGTAGGTGTTGAGACGGCGCGGACCGGCCCGCGCCGGGCCCTGCCCACCCTGCCGCCGACACCGGAGTCCGCTATCCCGCTTTCCGTCCGGCGGAAGCCCGAGCGCCACGCGGGCCGTCGCCACCTGCCCGGCGCTTTTCGGTGATCATCAGGACGAGAGGGCTGTTCGATCATGATCCCATCAGCCCTGCGGTCCTGATGATCACCGAAGGCGGCACCGAAGGCGGCACCGGCGCGCCGCACGTTGCGGCAGCACGGGGCCGCCGTGGTCACGTCGCGGCGGGGAGGCTGGAGAGGGTGGCGCGGCCGGCGTCGAGGGCGGCGGTCAGTGCGCCGCGCAGCGGGGCGAACTCCGTGACCGCGCCCGGCTCGACCCGCACCGGGGCCAGCGCGGCTGTGGCCACGGCGGCCCGGACCGGCGCGAGCAGCCCCGGGTGCGTCCCCACCGGGCCGCCGAGCACAACGAGGTCGGGGTCGACGACCGCGCAGGCCGCCGCCGCTCCCCCGACCGCCGCCGCGAGCCGCCGCACCACCAGGATCTCGTCGGGCTGTCTGTTGGCGAGCGAGGTGAGGCCGGCGGCCACCAGCCCACCCCAGGCCACCGCGACGCCCAGCAGCAGCAGCGGCCTCGGCGCCGGCAGGTCCAGCCCGCGCACCAGCAGGAACACCAGCACACCGTGCCCGGCGAACAGCACCATCGTGGCGGCCAGTGCGAGCGGGAGGTGCACCGCGAACGTGTGGTCCGCTCCGATCAGGACCAGCCCGACGGCCAGCAGCGCGAATGTCATCCATAGGGCCGGCAGCCGCCAGACCGGGTCGGAGCCGAACCGCCTACGCCACGGCCCGAGCTCGCTGGTCATCGGCGCGCTCACGCGAAGACCAGCATCAGCAGCTGGCCGCCGAACACCGCGGCCAGCACCAGCGTGACGACGCCGAGCAGCCCCGCGATCCCGTACCGGACGTCCGCGACCGCACCCGCCCGGCGGGCCGCACACACCGCCCGACCGGCCAGCAGCAGCGCCGCGACCCCGACCACGGCGAGCCCACCGGCCGTCACCGACGTGGCAGGCACCTTCAGCGCGACCAGCCCCAGCGCCGACGCCACCCAGAGCCCGACCGGCGCGACCAGCCCCACCGCGAGCGCCACCTCGCCGCCGACGGTGCCCCCACGCCGCTCCTCCAGCGGGCCCAGGCGCGCGGCCGCGAGTTGGCCACGGACCGCCACGACGGCCGCGCGGAGCCCGGCGAGCTCCGCCGAACCGGGGGCATCGGCCACCGACAGGCCGACCGCCGTCTGGGCCCTGTGCAGCCGGCGCACCGCGCGAGCCGAGGCCCGACCGCCGAGCACGTAGGCCTCCCAGCGGATCCGGAACCGGCGTACCGGCGACCCCAGCACGGCGATCTCGGCGTCGACGGCAACCGCCGCGTCGGCCAGCGCCGCCAGCCCCCGGGCACACCGCCGCGCCTCACCGCGCAGCGCCAGCCAGGTGACCAGCGCCGCCGGGGCGAGCCCGAGCAGGTTCAGGCCCGCCAGCCGGAGCAGCTCGGAGGTGCCGTGGTGCAGACCGGCGACCCCCAGCCGCGAGTTCCACAGTGCGTGCAGCGTCCACGAGCAGCCGAACGCCGCCGCCACGACCCCGAGCCGCGCCGGCCACGGCCGGTCCCGGTGCTGGACGGCCCAGCCCAGCCCGGCGCCGACGACCGCCGTCCAGGCGACATGGGTGGCCCAGCCCGTGAGCACACCCCGGCCGAGGAAGCTGCCCAACGCCGCGAGGGCGGTGTGGTGGTGACCGGCGGCAAGGGCGTAGTGCACGTTCTCCAGCTCCTGGAAGCCCAGGCCGACCAGCGCACCGTAGAACAGCCCGTCCAGCGGCCCGGACAGCCGGCGGCCGGCGAGCAGCACGAGCGTCACGACACCGAGCAGCTTCACGGACTCCTCGACCGTCGGCGCCCGCAGCGGCGTGAGGTGCACGGCGAGCTCCGGCGGAACCGACTTGACCAGCGCGGCGGAGACCCAGCTGTTGGCGTACCCGGCCACCCCGATCGCGACCAGGCCGCCCCAGGCCAGCGCGGTCGCCCGCAGCCATGCCGGCCGCCGGACCGGCAGGTCCAGCCCGTGCACGACCCGCCACAGCAGCAGCCCGTGCAGCGCGAACAGGACCACCGCGACGCCGAGCACAGCCGGGCTCGCAACGGCGTGCGGGTGTCCCGCCGCGACCAGCACCAGCCCACCGAGCACGAGCGCGGCGGTCATCCACAGAGCCGGCAGCCGCCACGGCAGGCCCGGCCTGGCGACCGCGAGCGTCCCCACGGTGACGACCCGCCCGGCCCGCACGACCTGCCCACGGTGACGACCCGCCCGGCCCGCACGACCCGCCCCACGGTGACGACCCGCCCGGCCCGGACAGCTCGCCCACCCGGAGCGACCCGGGCGCCGGGCGCAACGGCCACGGCCGGCGCGGCCGCACCCGAGGGGACAGCCGAGTCGACCGGCCCACCCTGGGCGGGGATGATGGCGCACGAGTCGGGGACTGCTGAGGTGGCCGGCGCGGTGCGGCCCGTCGTGACTGTCATCGCGGTCCGATCGTCAGGGTGGCGACGCTGGCCTCGATCGAGGCGGAGTGCCGCGCCATCTCGTCGGGGGTGCCGCGCACGTCGACCCACACGGCGATGCCGTCGGCGACGAAGACGGCGGAGTGCCCGGTGGACGCGGCCAGCACGAACCCGGCCTGCCGCCCCTCGGCGCCCTGGCGGGTGGTCGCGGCGCGGTCCGGCTCCATGCTCACGAAGCCGAGCTCGGCCTCGCGGGTCCGCCGGGCGCGGTCGGCGAGCTCGGACAGCGAACCGGTGTACTCCGAGGCGCGCAGCCAGTACTCGACGTCCCCGACCAGGAACTGGACGGTGTCCGCGCGCGGCCTGGTCTGGGTCGCGTCCAGCCGGGCGCCGGGCGGAGGTACCACCGTGACCGGCAGCGCACCGAGGGCCATCGGCCGGTCGGCCGGCACCGGCCGTTGCGCGGGCAGCGC
>DATAYB010000136.1:0-1858 GCA_036272795.1 Pseudonocardia sp. | reverse complement strand
TCCACGGACTCCCCCGCTGTGTTGGATGACACTGCGCCGAACGCGGCGGCGGCCTGGCGCAGCGCCTCGCGGACGCAGAAGGCCAGCATCAGCGGCGGCTCCCCCACGGCCTTACTGCCGTAGACCGCCCCGTCCTCGGCGGCGTTGGGCAGCAGCGTGACGTTGAAGACCTCCGGCATGTCCGACAGGCTGGGCAGCTTGTAGGTGCTGGCCGCCTGGGTGAGCAGGCGGCCGTCGCTGGGGTCCCAGCGCAGGTCCTCCAGGGTGAGCCAGCCGGCGCCCTGCACGAACCCGCCCTCGATCTGGCCGAGGTCGACCAGCGGGGAAAGGCTGTCTCCGACGTCGTGCACGATGTCGACCCTCCGCGTGCGGTAGGCGCCGGTGAAGCCGTCGACCTCGACCTCGGCCGCCGCGGCGCCGTAGGCGAAGTACTTGAACGGCGAGCCGGAGAACGTGGCCGGGTCCCAAGCCAGCCCCTCGGTCCGGTAGAACCCGGCCGCCGACAGGTGCACCCGCTGCCGGTAGGCCTCCGCGACGAGATCGGGCCATGCTAGCTCGGCCCCTGCCATCTCGGTGCTGACACCCGCTAGCCGCCTCCGGAGCTGCTCGCAGGCGTTCTTCACCGCGGCGCCGTTGAGGTCGGCGCCGGAGCTGGCCGCGGTGGCCGAGGTGTTGGGCACCTTGTCGGTGCGGGTCGGGGCCAGCCGCACCAGGTCGAGGGGGACGCCGAGCGTGGTCGCGGCGACCTGGAGCATCTTGGTGTGCAGGCCCTGGCCCATCTCGGTGCCGCCGTGGTTGATCAGGACGGAGCCGTCCTTGTAGACGTGCACCAGCGCGCCGGCCTGGTTGAACGTCGTGTGGTTGAACGAGATGCCGAACTTCACCGGGGTCACGGCCAGGCCCCGCTTGGCATGGCGGTGCGCGGCGTTGAACGACTCGACCGAGCGCCGGCGGGCGGCGACGTCGCCGCGGCGCAGCACCTCGTCCCAGACCGTGGCCAGCCGCCCGGCGTGGCGGACCGGCTGGCCGTAGGGGGTGGCCTGCCCGGCGGCGTAGAAGTTGCGCCGCCGCAGCTCGACCGGGTCCAGGCCCAGCAGCGGGGCGCAGCGGCCGAGGATGTCCTCGATCACCGCCATGCCCTGCGGCCCGCCGAAGCCCCGGAACGCCGTGGCCGACGTCTTGTTGGTCTTCGCGACGCGGCCCAGGACCCGGACGTGAGGCAGGTAGTAGGCGTTGTCGATGTGGCACAGGGCGCGGGCCAGCACGGGCTCGGACAGGTCCAGGCTCCAGCCGCCGTCGGCGGTGAGCGTCGCGTCCAGGGCCCGCAGCCGTCCGCCGGGGTCGAAGCCGGCCCGCCAGCTCGCGTGGAAGCCGTGGCGCTTGCCGGTCATGGTCAGGTCCTGGGTCCGGTTGAGCCGCACCCGCACCGGGCGGCCGGTGAGCACCGCGCCCAGGGCGGCGATGGCCGCGAACCCGTGCGGCTGCATCTCCTTGCCGCCGAAGGCACCGCCCATCCGCAGGCACTGCACGGTCACGTCGTGGCTGCGCAGGCCGAGCACGTGGGCCACGATCTCCTGCGTCTCGGAGGGGTGCTGGGTGCTGCTGTGCACGAACACCTGCCCGGCCTCGTCGACGTAGGCCAGGGCCGCGTGCGTCTCCAGGTAGAAGTGCTCCTGCCCGGACAGGTCGAGCTCGCCGGCGAAGACGTGCGCCGCGCCGGCCAGGCCGGCCTCGACGTCGCCGCTGGCCAGCACCGGCTGCCCGCCCTGGAAGCTGCCGGCCGCGATCGCCTCGCGCACGGTGATCAGCGCGGGCAGCGGCTCGGTGTCGGCCTCGACGGCGGCGGCCCCGAGCCGGG
>DATAYB010000135.1:0-3989 GCA_036272795.1 Pseudonocardia sp. | reverse complement strand
CCCCGCTTCCTGGCAGCCGGAGCCGGCGAGCTACGGCGTGAGCAAGCCCGTGGACATCTCGGTGCGGATGGACGACGGGGTGGAAATCTCCACCGAGGTCGTCTATCCCACCGATCCCGCCACCGGCGCCCGCGCCCCCGGCACCTTCCCGGTGCTGCTCACGCAGAACCCCTACGGCGCGGCGCGCTCCGACCCGACCGCACCAGGGGACTACTTCGTGCAGCGCGGCTACATTTACGTGGCCTCCGCCGTGCGCGGCACCGGCACCTCCGGTGGCCAGGTGTCTTGGTTCGGGCAGCGGCAGGGCGAGGACGGCGCCGAACTGGTGAGCTGGGCGGCACGCTCCCTGTCCGGCGCGGACGGCCGGGTCGGCCTGGACGGCTGCTCCTACCTGGGAGTAGACCAGTGGTTCACCGCGGCGGCGGTCGGGCGTGACTCGGCGCTCAAGGCGATCACCCCCTTCTGCACGGACTCCGACTTCTACGACGACCTGACGGCCGACGGCGGTATTCCCACCCCGTTCGTCGCCGGGATCGCGCAGGGCGAACCGCGCGGACCCCAGGACGACCCCGCCACCGACCCGCAGTCCGTCACCATCGCGCAGGAGGCCGATGGCGGACCGCGGTCCTACGACAACGGCTACTGGCAGTCGCTGGACATCCAGCGGCTCATGCCGCAGATCGTGGCCAACGGAATCCCCGCCCTGAGCGAGGCAGGCTGGAATGACCTGTTCCCCGGCGGCGACCTAGGCGACTACGTCGCGGCCCAGAACGCGTACTTCCATCGTCCGCTGACTGCCCCGGTCACCGCGGGCGAGCAGGTCACCGGCCGCTACCAGGCGATCGTCGGGCCGTGGACACACGGGGAGAACGTCGACGGCACCGTTCTTGAGAACATCCGCCTTGACTGGTTCGACACGTGGCTCAAGGGCGAGCGCACCGGCATGGCCGGTACCGCCGCGCCGCTGCACGTGTTCGAGAACACGGCGAACCAGTGGGTGGACACGGCCGCCTGGCCGCCGTCGGCGGCCGCATCGGCCTACTACCTGGGGGCGGGCGGCACGCTCAGCACCGGCCACCCCGCGTCCGGCGGGACCGGCAAGCTCTCGTGGGCGCCGGCCAGTGCGGCCAACTCGCTGACCTACACCTCGGCGCCGCTCACCAGGGACGCGGTCCTCGACGGGCCGTCGGACCTGACCGTGTACGCCTCGTCAACCACGACTGAGGTCGAGCTGACGGCCACACTCAACGTGCTCTCGCCGGCCGGCGTCGTCGTCAAGCAGGCAGACGGCGCGCTGCTCGGCAGCCAGCGCAAGCTCGACCAGGGGCAAAGCTGGTACGGCCAGGGCCCGACCCTGCTCCAGCCCGCGCACCCGTTCACCGCCGCCAGCCAGCAGCCCGTCGTGCCCGGCCGGACCACCAGGTACGACATCTCGCTGCTGGCCAACTTCACCCTGATCCCGGCGGGTGACCGCATCCAGGTGGTGCTCACCACTCAGCCGCCGGCGAACTTCCACGCGCCACTCACGCCCACCCCGCAGGAGCTGGCCAACCTGGCCAGCGGCACGTACACCATCGACAGCGCGGCGGCGACCGCCTCCGTGCTTGACCTGCCACTCACCTCGCCCGGGCAGTTCAGCGCGAGCCCGGTCAACTGGGGACCGCCGTCCTGAGCGGACCAGGCACCCGCCGACGGGCCCGATTACGGTCCGGCGTTACGGGTCGGCGGCGCGCCGTGGAGCGCGCCGCCGGCTCTCCGCTGCCGCCGGGCGGTCCTGGCCACCGGGGGCAGCCTCGCGGGCTGACCGCGCGCTGCTGTCGGTGAGCGCTTCCTGCAGCTCATCGTCGGGGCCCGGCACGCCTGGCAGCGGTGACGGCTCGCCCGGACGGGCCCGCAGGCCGTCAATGACGATCGCCAGGTAACGGCGCCAGAGCCCCGGCTGACCGAGGTGGTCGGAGACCGCGCCGACCATCAGCTGCACGATGGCGAAGTCCGGCGGCACCACGTCGGCTCTGAGCGCGCCCTGTTCCTGTGCCCTGGCCACGAGCACGTCGACCGTGGGACCAACCCGCTCTCGCATCTGCTGCTGGCGCTCGGGTCCGCGCCCGGTGCCAAGCATCACCTCACGCAATCCCCGGTCGAACGCCTGGACCTCGCACACCTGCTGCAGCGCCCGGGTCAGCCCGAGCCACGCGTCCTGCTCCGCCGCGGCCTCGCGCACGTACTGGTCCACGGTCTCGACCATGTCGTCGAACAGCGCGTCGATAAGCTCTTCCTTATTGGCGAAGTGCCGGTAGACCGTGCCGACTCCCAGCCCCGCGTGGTGCGCGACGTCGTTGAGCGTGGCGGCGACACCGCGGTCGCGGAACACCTCACGCGCGGCGGCCAGCAGGCGCCGCCGGTTGCGCTCGGCATCTTTGCGCCGCGGGGCCCCCTCCGGTTGACCGGCCATCTGTTCAGTCCTCACCACCAGGAACCGCTGCTGCGAACGCCGATCATGCTATGCCCGCTGACGTGGCGCCACGGCCAGCCGCCCAGTGGACGGAGCTGCCAGGCGGCGCGGAAGGCTATTGCCGAACCGCCACATTGACATCTAACATTTCAGTATGACGACGTTGCCTCGCGTGCGGCGCACGCTGCTGCGCGACACGGCCTATGAAGTGATCCGCGACGCGATCGTGCGCGCGGACATTCCTCCGGGGGCGGTCGTGAGCAACGCGGCCGTGGCCGAGCAGCTCGGCCTGTCGCGTGCGCCGGTGCGCGACGCGCTGGCGCGGCTCGCCGACGAGGGACTGGTCGAGACGAAGCCGCAAAGCTACACCCGGGTGACGCCGCTCGCGCTGAAGGAGGTGCGAGACGCCGCCGAGGTAGTCCGCGCGATGCACGAGCTGGCCGTGCGCGCCGCCGTCCCGCTGCTGACGGCCGCGCATATCGGGGCGATGCGCGAGGCGAACCGCCGGTTCGAGGCGGCCACCCTTGCCGCGGACGTGGACGCGGCCATGGAATCCGATGACGACCTGCACGGCGTGCTCGTCAGCGTGTGCGGGAACCGGGCGGTTGCCGCCACGATCGAGCGGTACACGCCGCTGATCCGCCGGCTGGAACGGCGCCAGTTCAGCTCGGCCCGAGCCCGGCGCTCCGTGCAGCGACACGATGGGTTGATCGCTGCGTGCGCCGCCGGTGACGTCGAGCAGGCAATCCAGGTCACTGCGCAGATCTGGCGAAGCCTGGAAGACCTGGCCGATGATCTGTCTGCTCGCTAGGTGCTGCTGGAGGTGCCCATGTCGATCGAGTCGTTCGAGCGGTATCCGCTGCTGTTCGGCCCTTCGCCGGTACATCGGCTTGACCGGCTGACCGAGTATCTGGGGGGTGCGTCGATCTGGGCTAAACGCGAGGACTGCAATTCGGGAATCGCCTACGGCGGCAACAAGACCCGCAAGCTGGAGTACCTCGTCGCCGACGCCCTGGCCAAGGGCTGTGACACGCTCGTGTCGATCGGCGGTGTCCAGTCCAACCACACCCGCCAGGTCGCCGCGGTGGCCGCCCGGGTCGGCCTGGCCTGCGTGCTCGTCCAGGAAAGCTGGGTCGACTGGCCCGATCCGGTCTACGACAAGGTCGGCAACATCCTGATCAGCCGGCTCGCCGGTGCCGACGTCCGGCTTGTCCGCGCCAAGTTCGGAATCGGCTTCAAGGAAAGCTGGGAGCAGGCGCTACGGGAAATCGAAGCGTCCGGCGGGCGGCCGTACGCGATCCCCGCCGGCGCCTCCGACCATCCCCTCGGCGGCCTCGGGTTCGCCAACTGGGCCTACGAGCTCGCCGGACAAGAACGCCAGCTCGGGGTCTTCTTCGACACCCTCGTCGTGTGCTCGGTCACCGGCAGCACCCAGGCCGGGATGGTCGCGGGCTTCGCCGCGCTCGCCGACGCGGGCGGGCGGCCGCGGCGCGTCCTCGGCATCGACGCCTCGGCCAAGCCGGCGCAGACCCGCGAC
>DATAYB010000134.1:0-17545 GCA_036272795.1 Pseudonocardia sp. | reverse complement strand
TAGCATCGGGAACCGCCGGAGGGCAGTCCTCCACGCCAACTCCCCGAGGGGCACAACCATGATCGTGATTACCGGGGCGAACGGCCAGCTGGGCCGCCTCGTCATCCAGAACCTGCTGGCCAGCGTGCCGGCGACCGAGATCGTCGCGGCCGTCCGCCGCCCCGAGCAGGCCGCCGACCTCGCCGAGCTCGGCATCGCCGTCCGCGAGGCCGACTACGACCGGCCCGAGCTGTGGCCGGCCGCGCTCGAGGGGGCCACCGAGGTCCTGCTGATCTCGGCGTCCGGGCTGCCCGGGAACCGTGGCGAGCAGCACCGCGTGGTGATCGACGCGGCCAAGGCCGCAGGCACCGTGCGGCGGATCTTCTACACCGGCGTGCTCGGCGGCGACGCGGCCGGCTTCAGGCTGGCCGACGACCACAAGGCCACCGAACGCATCCTGCGCGAGTCCGGCCTGGCGTTCACCGTGCTGCGCGACGGCTGGTACACCGAGATGTACACCGACCGACTGCCCCTTGCCGTGCGGACCGGCTCGTTCGGTGGCACGGCCGCCCCGAGCTCACGGCTCGCCACGGCCACCCGCGCCGAGTACGCCGAGGCCGCGGTCGCCGCCCTCCTCACCAAGGGCCCGCAGCCGGAGTACTACGAGCTGTCCGGCGACAGCACGTGGAGCCTCACCGAGCTGGCCGACGAGTTCACCCGCCAGACCGGCACACACATCGTCTACCGGCAGATCTCACCAGAGGAGCACCGCGCCGCCCTGGTCGCGGACGGCCTGCCCGAGCTGTTGGCCGAGATCCTGGTGGACGTCGACGCCGGTATCGACCGCGGCGAGCTGGCCCGCCAGGACGGCACCCTCGCCCGCCTGATCGGCCACCCGACCGCCCCCCTCTCCGACACCGTGGCCACCGCCGTCACCGCCCTCAAAGCCGACACCCCGTAACCCGGAGCACGCCACCGCCCCGGTACCGAAGCTCGGTACCGGGGCGGCGTATGCGGCGGGACTGAAAGTGCGGAGCTCAGCCGACGGTGACCTCGGCCCGGTGCAGCCCGGGGCCCTCGGCGACCAGCTGGGTCTCACCGTTGCCGGAACGGGACAGCGCCCGCACGGTCCAGGTGCCCGGCCCGGCGAAGAACCGGAAGTCACCCGACGCCGACGACACGACCTCGGCAGTGAACTCGCCGCCGCCGTCGAGCAGCCGCACGAACGCGCCGCCGACCGGTTCGGTACCGGCCACGACCCGCCCGATCAGCACGGTCTCCTTGCTCAGGTCCGTGCCCGGGGGCAGCTGCTGCGCCTGGTCAGGCGCGCCGCACATCAGGCACCGGTCCCGAGCTCGATCGGCACGCCGACCAGCGAGCCGTACTCGGTCCACGATCCGTCGTAGTTCTTGACGTCGGAGTGGCCGAGCAGTTCGTGCAGGGCGAACCAGGTGTGGCTGGAGCGCTCGCCGATCCGGCAGTACGCGATGGTCGGCTTGGAGTCGTCGAGGCCGGCCTCCTTGTAGATCGCGGCGATCTCCGCGTCCGACTTGAAGGTGCCGTCCTCGTTGGCCGTCTTGCTCCACGGCACGTTCAGCGCGGTCGGGATGTGGCCAGGGCGCTGCGACTGCTCCTGCGGGAGGTGCGCCGGCGCGAGGATCTTGCCGGAGAACTCGTCGGGAGACCGCACGTCGACCAGGTTCTTCACACCGATCGCGTCGATGGCCTCCTGACGGAAGGCGCGGATCGAGTTGTCCGGCTCCTGCGCGGTGTAGCTGGTCTGCTTGCGGTCGGCCACGTCCTTGGTCAGGGTGCGGCCGTCCAGCTCCCACTTCTTGCGGCCACCGTCGAGCAGCTGCACCTTGTTGTGCCCGTAGAGCTTGAAGTACCAGTACGCGTAGGCGGCGAACCAGTTGTTGTTGCCGCCGTAGAGCACGACGGTGTCGTCGCCTGCGATGCCCTTCTCGGACAGCAGCTTCTCGAAGCCGGCCTTGTCGACGAAGTCGCGGACGACCTGGTCCTGCAGCTCGGTCTTCCAGTCGATGCGCACCGCGCCCGGGATGTGACCACCCTCGTAGGCGCTGGTGTCCTCGTCGACCTCTACGAACACCACCCCGTCGGTGTTGAGATTGTCTTCGGCCCAGTCGGCGGAGACCAGGACGTCCTGGCGGCTCATGCGATTGCTCCCTGCTGTGTATCTGGATGTGACGGACGGTGGTTGGGACGAAGGAACATCGAGTGCATCGCGCGGCCGGGGCGTCGCCCGGGCACGGCGTTGGCCACCGAGACGGCGCGCGCGACGGTGTCACGCGCGGGTGAACGGGGCATAACAGGGCCTCCTGAGGCGAGGGTTGGGTTACAGCCCTAGTCAGACGAGCGGCTCGGCTCAGAGGGAGGCCGAGCGGGGTCGTCCGCGCTCAGTGGACCTGACACAGGCAGCTGCCGACGCGGCACAGGTCAACTGCGCGACGTCGGGTCAGCGGCCAATACACGCACGACAGGGTAGCCGAGCCGGCGCCGTTTGGGGGTTTTCGATCGGCGGAAGCTGATGGCCGACCGCGCGATCGCCCGAACGGCCGCTACGCGGCGGCCGCCCGGCCTATCGGCGCGGGAGTCAGTTCTCGGCGCGCATGCTGGTCGTGCTGGGGTTGAGCACCAGGTCACGGGCGACGCCGGTGATCAGCAGCCCGTTGTCGACGGCCTGCAGCCGCGTCGGGGTGACGTGGAACGGCAGCATGCCGGGGTCGATGCGGAAGGTGAACAGCCCGCGCAGGCCGGTCTGCACGACCTGGGGCAGCCGGGCGGCGTCCGAGCCGGTGCCGACGCGGATGTCCCGGGGGCTGATCTGGATCTGCCGGCCGGACAGCTGCAGCGCCGCGATCACCGTGACGTTCATCTGGCGACCCAGCACGCTGGTGGTGGCGACGAGGCGAACTGCCTGGTCAGGGCTGATCCCGGTAAGCGAGGAGCCGGGTGTGGCGTCGGCCTTGTCCTGCAGCGCGACGTCGAGCGCGCCGTAGTCGACCGCGCTGATGTTGAGCTTGGTGACCCCGGAGAGCTGCTTGACCAGGTCGGTGTTGGTGATCAGCACGGAACCCTGGGCGTTGTCCACGTGGATGGTCGGCGAGCCGCTGAGCACCTCCTGGAACGGCACCCGGACGTGGTACAGCTCGGCGCGCACGCCGACCTCGTGCAGCTGGCCGACGGTCAGCCGGTCGGCGGAGACGTCGACCTTCTTGTAGTCCCCGGCAATGGCCTGCGCCAGGAACGGGAATCCGTTGATCTTCACGGCCGGGTCGTCCGGCAGCGCCAACTGCTCGCGCATCCGGTTGGACACCTGGTACTCGGCGGCGGAGGCTGCCGCGAAGTCGACGGCGACCAGGAGAACGATCGCCACGATCAGTCCGATTATGATCTTTTTCATCCATGATCTCCGGCAAGCGGCGTAGCCTGCGCGGACGCCACAATGGGGGTCATCGGCGGCGCGAGGGGCGCCATCGGCACCGCCGAGAACGGCCCGCGCGGCGCCGCGGCGGTCGACGAGTTGTCGACAACCGGCGTGAACTGCGACGCGGTTGGGTTTCGGCTGGTGCTCACCCCGGTATCCTCCCCGTTACCAGGATTTCAGGGACAACCGGGTCCGCACACGGGAGGAGGCAACCATGGAGTTGCTGCTGCTCACCGCTGACCCGAGCCCCGAGTCGGTGCTCCCGGCGTTGTCGCTGCTGCCGCACGGGGTGCGTACCGCCGCCCCCGAGGTCGCCGCGCTGCTCGACGCCGGTCCGCACGACGCGGTGCTGGTCGACGCGCGTACGGATCTCGTCGCCGCACGCGGACTCTGCCGGCTGCTCGGGACCACCGGGATGGAGGTGCCCGTGGTCGCGGTGCTGACCGAGGGTGGTCTGGTGGCGGTGTCCTCGGAGTGGGCGGTCGACGACATCCTGCTGCCCGGCGCCGGTCCCGCGGAGATCGACGCACGGCTGCGGCTGCTGCGCTCGCGCCCGGGTGCCGACGCCCAGACCGGCGGCAGCGCGCTGGTGCTCGGCGAACTGGTGATCGACGAGGCCACCTACACCGCGCGCCTGAAGGGGCGGGCACTCGAGCTCACCTACAAGGAGTTCGAGCTGCTCAAGTACCTCGCGCAGCACGCCGGCCGGGTGTTCACCCGCGCGCAGCTGTTGCAGGAGGTGTGGGGCTACGACTTCTTCGGCGGCACGCGCACGGTGGACGTGCACGTGCGGCGGCTGCGCGCGAAGCTCGGCCCCGAGCACGAGCAGCTGATCGGCACGGTGCGCAACGTCGGCTACAAGTTCGTCAGGCCGGGGCGCGCCGGGCTCGGCTCGCGGGACAGCTCGAACAGCCGGGACGACTCCGACGGCGACGTCCCGGCGAGCTCCGACGGCGCGGAGTCGGGCAACGGGCTGCACCCGGGTGGGGAAGCCGCGAGCGCCGAGCTGGCCGCGGATTTGCGCACCGAGCTGGGGTCGGGAAATCGGTCGGCCGACTACGACGCGGGAGCCGGCCACCGCGGGTAGCCTCGGCGAGCGTGACAGCTGACGAGACGGTGTTGACCTGGCGATCCGGCCTTGACGAGACGACGGCCGGCGCGCTGCGGGCACTGCTCGACGCGGCCACCACCGCCGACGGCACCGCCCCGGTGTCCGAGAACGTCCTGCTCCACCTGCGGCGTGACCTCGGCTCGAGCGCCGCGCACCTGCTCGCCAGGGACCCGTCCACCGATCGGCTGGTCGGCTACGCATACCTGGACACCAGCAACCCCGCCGAGGCCGTCGGTGAGCTCGCCGTGCACCCCGCCGAGCGCCGCCGGGGCATCGGAACCGCGCTGGTCACGGAGCTGGTGGCGCGTGCGGGCGAGGAGGGCGGCAAGCTGCGGCTGTGGGCGCACGGCGAGCACCCCGCCGCCGTCCGGCTGGCCACCACGCAGGGCTTCCGCCAGGTGCGCACGCTGTGGCAGATGCGCCGTGGCCTGCGCGAGCAGATCCCGGCGTCCACCTTCCCGCCCGGCGTCCGGCTGCGCGCGTTCGTGGTCGGCCAGGACGAGGCGGAGTTCCTGCGCGTGAACAACGCCGCCTTCGACTGGCACCCGGAGCAGGGCGGCTGGGACATCGAGCAGGTCAAGGTGCGTGAGGCGGAGCCGTGGTTCGACGCGGACGGCTTCCTGCTGGCGGTGGAGACGGACCCCGACGGGCGCGACCGGCTACTCGGCTACCACTGGACGAAGGTGCACCCGGCGCACGCCGGCGAGCCACCGATCGGCGAGGTCTACGTGCTGGGTGTCGACCCGGCCGCCCAGGGTCGCAAGCTCGGCGCCGCGCTCACCGTGGCAGGCCTGCGGTACCTGCGCGAGCGCGGACTCGACGACGTGATGCTGTACGTCGAGGCGGACAACCACGCGGCCGTGAAGGTGTACCAGCGGCTCGGCTTCGCCCCGTGGCACACGGACGCCGCGTTCCTGCGGTGACCCACGCGGTGACCCATGCGGTCACCCTGGCGTTCAGCTGGCGGCAACGGTGTCCCGATACCGGCCGTGACCACGCGCGCGTCTCCCATGATCGGGTAACGATCGGCTCACGTCACCATCACGACACGTCATCACGCTGACCACCGATGGGCGATCTAACCCCACGCCTTGGTGTATTGCGTCACCCAAGGTGACCTGTTCACCTCCTGTTTACCTACAGGACGGCTCCCGTCAGCCCCGGATCCCTAACGTGCCCCGCGAGCGGCCACCCCGAGCCGTGTACTGACGCGTCTTCGGACCGAAACCTCGGAGGAACATCAGTGAAGCTCAAGCGGCACGGTGCCGTGCTCGCCATGGTCGCGGCCGCCGCGCTGGCGCTGACGGCGTGCGGCAGTAACCCGACCCCGGCCGGTGGCGGCGGGGGTGGCACGGGCGGGGCGTCCACCGGCCCGGCCGTGGACTGCGGCGGTAAGCAGAACCTCAGCGCCGAAGGCTCCACCGCACAGAAGAACGCGATCGACGTCTTCGTGCAGGCCTACCAGCAGAAGTGCCCGGGCGCCAACGTCGCCTACAACCCGACCGGCTCCGGCGCCGGCGTGAAGCAGTTCAACGCCGGCCTCGTGGACTTCGGCGGCTCGGACTCCGCGCTGAACGCCGCCAACGGCGAGGTCGCCGCGGCCCAGGCGCGCTGCAAGGGCAACCCCGCCTGGAACCTGCCGATGGTGTTCGGCCCGGTCGCCCTCGGCTACAACCTTCCCGGCGTCACCGACCTCGTGCTCAACGGTGAGGTCGCCGCCAAGATCTTCAACGGCGGCATCAAGACCTGGAACGACCCGGCCATCGCCGCCCTGAACAGCGGCAAGCAGCTGCCGACCACGCCGATCAGCGTGATCTACCGGTCCGACCAGTCGGGTACGACCGACAACTTCCAGCAGTACCTGGCCGCCGCCGGCAAGGGCGCGTGGACCCAGGCGGCCGGCAAGACCTTCAACGGCGGCGTCGGCACCGGTTCGCAGGGCACCGCGGGGGTGGCGCAGGCCATCGCCGGCACGCCCGGCACGATCGGCTACGTCGAGCTGTCCTACGCCCAGGACAACAAGCTCGCCATGGCCCAGATCGACTCCGGCTCCGGCCCGGTCGCGCTGACCGATGACGCCGTCGGCAAGGCCATCGCAGGCGCCCAGGTCGTCGGCCAGGGCAACGACCTGCGGCTGGACCTCAAGTCGGTGTACGCCGGCAACACCCCGGGCGCCTACCCGCTGATGCTGGCCACCTACGAGCTCGTCTGCTCGAAGGGCTACGACGCCCCGGTCGCCCAGGCCGTCAAGGCGTTTCTCACCACGGCGGCCACCGCCGGCCAGGCTCAGCTGCCGGCCGCCGGCTACGCCCCGCTGCCCGCCGAGTTCCAGCAGAAGCTGCTGACCGCCATCCAGGCCATCAGCTGACGCACATGCTGGTTGGCGCATCCTCGGAGAGTCTCGGAGAATCACCTTGAGCGATCCGATCGCCACGGGCAGCTCCGCCGCCACCGGTGACCCCGGTCGGCGTGCGGGGCTGCCCGCGCCGAGTCCAGCCCCGGAGGCCGGTATTTCACCCAGCACACCCCCCTCCACCAGCCCACCTGACACCAAGCACGCCGATCGCGCCGTCGTACAGCGGGGCGATCGGCTGTTCGCCGGCCTGGCCACCGGCTCAGGTGCGTTCGTGGTGGTCCTCATCGGCGCGATCGGGCTGTTCCTGCTGCTGCAGGCCATCCCGTCGCTGCTGCACGACCACGCCAACTTCATCACCAGCCGCGAGTTCGCCACCGACGACCCCAACCAGCTGCGCTTCGGCATCCTCGAGCTGCTCGAGGTCACGGTCGAGGTATCGGTGTACGCGCTGGTACTGGCCATGCCGGTCGGGCTGGGCATTGCCCTGTTCCTGACCCAGTACGCGCCGGCCAGGGTCTCCCGGCCGCTGGCCTACCTGGTCGACCTGCTGGCCGCCGTGCCGTCCATCATCTTCGGGCTCTGGGGCATCCTGGTGCTCGCACCGGTGATCCGCCCCATCGCACAGTGGCTGAACGCACACTTCGGCTGGATCTGGCTGTTCAGCCACGGCAACGTCGGCCCCGACCTCGGCTCGAACCTGTTCACGGCGGGCATCGTGCTCGCCGCCATGCTGCTGCCGATCATCACCGCGATCACCCGCGAGGTGTTCTCCCGCACCCCGCGCGCCCAGATCGAGGGCGCGCTGGCACTGGGTGCCACCAAGTGGGAGGTCATCCAGACCACGGTGCTGCCGTTCGGGCGGGCCGGCTACGTCAGCGCGTCCATGCTCGGGCTGGGCCGCGCGCTCGGTGAGACCATTGCGCTGACCGTCATCCTGAGCGCCTCCAACCAGGCGTTCGGCGGGAGCCTCTTCGACGGTGGCGCCACCTTCGCCTCCAAGATCGCGCTGTCCTTCGCCGAGCTCAACAACGCGCTGTCCGCGGGCGCCTACATCGCGGCCGGCCTGGTGCTGTTCCTGCTCACCTTCGCGGTCAACGCACTCGCCCGCTGGATCGTCAACCGAGGGGTGGCCCAGGCATGAGTATCGCTACCCCACCGGTGGACGCCTCCGCCGTCAAGCCCGCGTTCCGCAGCATCAGCCCGGCGCGCAAGCTCCGCAACGGCGTCGCGACGACGCTGGTCACGGTGTCGTTCCTGATCGCCATGGTGCCGCTGATCTGGGTCATCGCCACGGTGCTGATCAAGGGCCTCGCCCCGGTGCTGAACCCGGACTGGTGGTTCCAGTCCCTGAACGGCCTGCTGGCCCGGCAACAGGGCGGCGGCGTCTACCACGCGATCTACGGCACGCTGACACAAGGCCTGGTCGCAGCCGTGATCGCCACCCCGGTCGGCATCCTGGTGGCCATCTACCTGGTCGAGTACGGCGGCCGGGGCAAGGCGACCACGCGGCTGTCCAAGGCCACCACGTTCATGGTCGACATCCTGACGGGTGTGCCGTCCATCGTCGCCGCGCTGTTCATCTACGCGGTGTGGATCTCCATCCTCGGCCTGCCGCGCAGCGCGTTCGCCGTGTCACTGGCGCTGGTGCTGCTGATGATGCCGGTGGTGGTGCGGTCCACCGAGGAGATGCTCAAGATCGTCCCCGATGACCTGCGCGAGGCGTCCTACGCGCTCGGGGTGCCGAAGTGGCGGACCATCGTCAAGATCGTCATCCCGACCGCGCTGTCCGGCATGCTCACCGGCATCGTGCTGGCGCTGGCCCGCATCATGGGTGAGACGGCCCCGGTGCTGATCCTCGTGGCGTACGCCCCGTACATCAACTTCAACCTGTTCAGCGGCAACATGGCCTCGCTGCCACTGCTGATGACGGTCGAGCGGAGCAACCCCACGGCGGCCGGCTCGGACCGCATCTGGGGCTCCGCGCTGACCCTGATCCTGATCATCACCATCTTCCAGCTGATCGCCGCGGCGCTGTCCAAGCTCACCGCGCCGAAGACGAAGTGAGGTAGTCCCCGCGATGGCCAAGCGGCTGGATATCAAGGACGTCGACATCTACTACGGCGCGTTCCACGCGGTGAACAAGGTCACCCTCACCGTGCCCCCGCGCAGCGTCACCGCCTTCATCGGCCCCTCGGGCTGCGGCAAGTCCACCGTGCTGCGCACCCTGAACCGGATGCACGAGGTCATTCCCGGCGCCCGCGTCGAGGGTGAGGTCCTGCTCGACGGTGAGGACATCTACGCCCGCACGGTCGACCCGGTCGAGGTGCGCCGCACGATCGGCATGGTGTTCCAGCGGCCGAACCCGTTCCCCACCATGTCGGTGCGGGACAACGTGGTCGCCGGCATGAAGCTGCAGGGCGTGCGTGACAAGGCGCGGCTCGACGACATCTGCGAGCGCTCGCTGCGTGCCGCCAACCTGTGGAACTAGGTCAAGGACCGGCTGGCCAAGCCCGGCGGCGGCCTGTCCGGCGGCCAGCAGCAGCGGCTCTGCATCGCCCGTGCCATCGCCGTGCAGCCCGACGTGCTGCTGATGGACGAGCCCTGCTCCGCGCTCGACCCCATCTCCACGCTCGCCATCGAGGACCTGATCGGCGAGCTCAAGAAGGACTACACGATCGTCATCGTCACGCACAACATGCAGCAGGCCGCCCGGGTCAGCGACCAGACGGCGTTCTTCAACCTGCGAGCCACCGGCGAACCCGGCCGGCTCGTGGAGATCGACGACACCGACAAGATCTTCTCCAACCCCACCGAGCGCGCCACCGAGGACTACATCTCCGGCCGCTTCGGCTGACCTGGCTTACGTCGGCACCCGGCCGCCACCGCCCCCCGCACAGACCGTCCACCCCCAACACAGACCGTGCACAGTCTGTGTTGGGGGTATTTGGTCTGTGCGGACGGACGAGCGGGGGGCGGCGGCGATGAGGGCGGCCGCGCGCCGGCGGCCGTCAGGCTTCGGCGGAGGTGGGCATCTGGCCGGTGATCACGTAGACCATCCGGCGGGCCACCGCGACGGCGTGGTCGCCGTACCGCTCGTAGAAGCGGGCCAGCAGCGTGACGTCGACGGCGGCGGCCACCCCGTGGTTCCACTCCCGCCCCATCAGCACGGTGAACATGTGCCGGTGCAGGTCGTCCATCGCGTCGTCGTCGTCATCCAGCTCGCGGGCGCGCTCCACGTCAGGGTGGCGGATCACCTCGGCGGCCTTGTGCGCCAGCTCGCAGGCCACCTTGCCCATCTCGGCGAAGTACGGCTTGATCTCGTCGGGCACCACTGTCGTCGGGTGTCGGCGGCGGGCCGCGCGGGCCACGTGCAGCGCCAGGTCGCCCATCCGCTCCAGGTCACCGGCCGCGTGGATGGTGGCCACCACGACCCGCAGATCGGTCGCCACCGGGGCCTGCAGCGCCAGCAGCGCGAAGGACCTCTCCTCGGCACGGTTACGAAGGTCGTCGATCCGCAGGTCCTCGGAGATGACCTCCTCCGCGAGCGACAGGTCCGCGTTGAGCAGTGCGTCGGTGGCCTTCCGCATGCCCGCGCCGACCGAAGTGCACATCACCGCGAGCTCTTCGAGCAGGCCGTCGAGCTGGGACTGATAAGCCTCGCGCATGGCCCGAGCCTATTCGACGGGGGTCACCCGGGCAGCAGGGCCACATGAACGAGGGGTGAACGCTACCGCCAACTTGTTGCGGTAGCAGCAGAATCTGCCGTCCCGCTGGCAGCGGAGTGGATCAGGGACAGGTACCGGTCGCTGAGCCCAGCGTGCGGAGGCCGACCGGCGCGGCGGCGGCCGCTCCCGATGCCGGCGACGGCTTGACCTGCCCGTCGAACGAGTCGCCGAGCACCAGGTCCAGCAGCCCGGTGCTGCCCGGCACCGTCTCGCTGACCGCCGACGGGAGCGCGGCGGCCAGCACGGCGGCCTGGTCGGCGCGGTCCGCGGAGTGCCGGATGATGGTGCGCCCGCCCTCCGTGGGAGGCGCGTCACCGACGCCGGCGATGGTGAACCCGAGCGGGCGGAGCAGGTCGGAGGCCTGGCCGGCAAGGCCCTTGCGGGCGGAGCCGTTGCGCACCGTGACGCTGACCGCGCTGGGCGGCACAGCGCCGGTGCCCCGCGCCTGGGTGCTGTCGTCCTCGCCGGGGCTACCGACGGCGGCGGCCTCGCCGGGCAGCGGCTGGTCGGCGCGCAGGGCCTCGAACAGCGCCTTGGCCGGGTCGCCTGCGAGCGCCTGGTTGCCCTGCGGGTCGGGCGCGCCCGCGGTCGGCACGGTGGCCAGGAAGATCTTGGATGGGTCCAGGTGCTGCAGCGACTGCGCCAGGTTGCCGAGCTGGCCGAGCGAGAGGTTGTCGCTGCGCGAGTGGTCGCCGAACGCGCTGACGAACCCGCGCAGCTCGCCGAGGTGCAGCAGGACCTGGTCGGAGGTGGCCTTGCGCAGCAGCGAGGTGACGAACAGCTGCTGACGCTGGGCCTGTGCGCCGCCCGCGAGGTTGACCGCGGCCGGGGCGACGCCGACGAAGTCGACCGCCTGCGCGCCGCCGAGCACGGTCGGGCCGGCCGCCGTGCTGTTGGTGGCCGCGTCCGCCCCGCTCGGGGCGACCCCGCCGCCGGCCAGGCCGGTCAGGCACACGGGCACGCCGCGCACCGCGTCCACGACGGCGGCGAGCCCCGTGACGTCGAGCCCGGTGTAGTGGTTCACCGACAGCCCGGTGAGCTGTTGCACCGCCTTGGTCAGGCAGCGCGGCCCGCCGACGGCGTACGCGGCGCTCAGCGGTACGCCGGTCTGCGCGGGGCTGGTGCCGCCGGGCAGGCCACCACTGACCGGGTCCCAACGGTCGCAGCTGGGCCGGTCGACCGCGAGGCCGGCGGGGAAGGACAGCACGACCGCCCGGTCGGCCTTCGCGGGCACGTGCACCAACATGATCGAGTCCAGGCCGCCGCCGGACACCGAGGGCTGGCTCCCCGCCGGGGTGGCGAGCGCGAGCTGCGGCGGCAACGCGGGCTGGTCGGGCAGCGGGGACGGGTCGGAAGGCTGTGCGCCGGCCGCCTGGGCGGAGCTCGCGGCCGTCTTCGGGTCAACGCCGACGAGCAGGTAGTTCTGGTCACCGGCCTGGCTGGCGAGGTCGACGATGGTGGTCGCTTCCGGGTCCAGCGCGTTCACCGAGGGCAGCTTGCCGTTCAGCCACACCTGGGTGCCCCAGCCGGCCGCCGTGCCGGCGAACAGCAGCGCGGCGACCGCCAGCGCGGCGATCCGGCCGGCGCGCAGCAGGCCAGGGTGGCGCGGCGGCTCACCCTCGGTGGCCTCGGCCGCATCGGGCTCGGCGGGCGGGCCGCCGGTGCGGTCGACGACGGGCAGCCGTTGCGAGCGGCTGACCCGCTCCGTCATCTCGAGGCCCAGTCCGGCGTGGATGGCGGTGAGCCGGGTCAGGCTCTCGTCGATCCGGCGGGCGCGCAGCTCGACGCCGCTCTCCTCCTCGGGCTCCGGCTCCGCCGTGTCGTCGCTGTCCGCCGGCTCGGTCGCTCGCGCGCCGGCCGGCTCGGCGAGTCGGTGCCCGGCCTTCCCGGTCGCCCGCGCGTCAGTCGCTCGCGCGTCGGCCGGCGGGGCCACGGCCCCGGTCCGCACCGTGTCCTCGGCGCCGTCGGCGTCCTCGTAGTCGTCGTCGTAGGAGTCGTCGTACTCGTCGCGCGAGTCGTCGGCGTCGTTCTCGGTGGGCAGCACGGTCCGGGGTACGACGGCGGTCGGCGAGTCGTCCGGGTCGGCGTCCCCGAGCCCAGCCGCGCGCCCGGCACCGAGGCCAGCGCCGAGGCCAGCCCCGTGTCCGGCCGCCGGAACGGCTCCGAGACCGGCGCTCGGACCGGCTCCGAGGCCCGCGCCCGACGCCGCGTCCTGGCCGGTGTCGATTCCGTCGGCGAGCGCGTGGGCGGCCTTGCGCCGCCGGCCGTTGGTGGCCCCGCCGCCGAGCACCTCCGCGGCGTCGAGGTCGTCGCCGGGAACGGGCGGCTCGTGGTCCTCGGGCGGACCGGCCACCGCGAACAGGTCGCTTGCGGCGAACAACCGGTCGGTCATGCCCTGGTCGACGTCGTGGGTGTCGCGGGTGCGGTACGGGACGAGGTAGTCCTCGCGCAGGTCGTGGTGGCCGTGCTGCTGACCGCCGAACTGCCGGTCGTCGAACCGCCGATCATCGAACTGCCGGTCGTCGAGCTGCTCACGGCGACCCGACTCATCGCTACCTGACGGGTCACGGCTCACCTGGTCGCGGCCCGACTGGTCGCGGTCGTCAAGCAGGTCGTGCCGACCGCGCCGGGGCGACCTGTCGACGTCAGCGCGCCGTGCCGGCTCGTCGACCGCACCGCGCGGCTCCCGCGCCCCGCTCTGGTCGAGCTCGTCGTCCCAGCCGGAAAAACCGTCGTCCTGCGAGGCTCGAGGCTGGAGGTGGTCGAAGTCGTCGACGGGCTCCTGGTCGTCGACCGGCCACTCGCCGAGCCGGTGCCGCACGCCCGAAGCGGAGGAAACCACAGGGCTACCGGGGACATCGCCGTCGGAACCGTGCCTGGCCAGCAGGTCGGCGACGCTCAGCCCGCCGTTGGCGTCCGCATCGCGGCGCCGGCGCGATCGACGTGCGGAATCGAACCCGCCATCGTCGTCCACGCCACCTCCCGCCGCCCCTTGATTGTTGCGGAATGGTAACCGCCGGCCCCTCGTCGAACGCTCGCGGGGTCGAGCCGACGCCTACACCTGATCGGACGCTAGCAGTCCACCGATGCCGGTTGTGGGATGTCACGCCGACCGCCCGCCGGACCGGCCAACGCGACCCGGCCGCCGTCCCTGCGGAAGGCGACGGCGTTGCGCCCGGCGCCCTTGGCCGCGTAGAGCAGCACGTCCGCACCGACCAGCAGCTGCTCCACGTCCGGAGGCTGCGCGACCGTGTGCGCGAGCCCCACGCTGACCGTCACACGCAGGTCGGGGTCCAGCTCGACCCAGCGGTGCCGGTCGATCCGGATCCGGGCCCGCTCGCACACCGCGACGGCCTCGGCGGGCTCACAGCCGGGCAGTACCAGCGCGAACTCCTCACCGCCGTAGCGGGCGCAGAACGCCCCCTCGGGCAGCGCGGCGTCCAGCTCGGCGACCACCCGCTGCAGCACCCGGTCGCCGAACGGGTGGCCGTACCGGTCGTTGACCTTCTTGAAGTGGTCGATGTCCACCATGGCCAGGCCCATACCGGCCCTCGCCACCGCCGGGTCGTCGAGCAGCGTGCTGAGCCGGTCGTCGAGGTAGCGCCGGTTGTAGCTGGCGGTCAGGAAGTCCCGGCGGGCCTGCTCGCGGGCCATCGCGTGCTCGCGGCGCAGGCGATCCAGCTCGACGCGCACCGGATGGTGCACCGGGGTGTGCAGCAGGTCCACGGCTCCCCGCAGCCGCCGGTAGGCCTCCTCCCAGAGGCCGAGCTGGGCGAGCTCCTCGGAGGCGGTCACATGGGCCTGGATCGCCTCGGAGTCCAGCGGTGCGTCCAATGCGGCATCCAGGCCGGGGTCGAGCTGGGAGTCGAGGGCGGACGCGGGGGAGGTGGCGGCGGGCACACTGCCGGAACCGTCCGCGCGGGCCGAGGGCCGCTCGGCCGTACGGCTAGGCCGCTGTGCGCTCAATGCTCTTCCACCTCCTGCTGCCCCATGGTCGGTGCTGTCCGGCCGGTGGACCGTGATCACACTCGATGTCTGGAGCAATTCGCCCGTGTGAGCGAAAAAGTAGGGCTGTGACTACGCGGCAACACCCCGCACCCGGGGAACGTGGCGCCAATGTGGCGCCACGCACTGGGAGACGGTTCGCGGAGGCATGCCTAGCCCCCGGAGCTCGCCAACTCGGCGCCACCGGGCACGGTGACGTCGTCCGGGTCTTCCAGCCACCCGTACGGCAGGGTCACCCGCCCCGGTGAGCCCTGCCGGCCCCTCGGCGCCGCCACGTCCTCGGGCAGCGCGGTCGGCTCCAGCTGGCCGAGCAGCTCGTCCAGCTCCGTCAGCGAGGACACCATGCCCAGCCGCCGCCGGAGCTCCTGGCCGGCCGGGTACCCCTTGAGGTACCAGGCGACGTGTTTGCGCATGTCACGGATGCCCTTGTCGGCGCCGAGGTGCTCGCACAGCAGCCGGGCGTGCCGGGCCAGCGTGCGTGCCACGTGGCCGAGGTCAGGTGTCTCGGGCAGCGGGCGGCCGGTCAGCGCGGCCTCCAGCTCGCCGAACAGCCAGGGCCGGCCGAGGCAGCCCCTGCCGATCACGACGCCGTCGCAGCCCGTCTCAGCCATCAGCCGCTGCGCGTCGGCCGCGCTGAAGATGTCGCCGTTGCCTAGTACCGGCAGCTCGGCGGGCAGTGCCTCACGCAGCCTGGCGACGGCCGACCAGTCGGCCTGGCCGGAGTAGCGCTGCGCGGCGGTGCGGGCGTGCAGGGCCACGGAGGCCACCCCTGCGTCGGCGGCGATCCGGCCCGCCTCCAGGTACGTGTGGTGCTCGTCGTCGATCCCGACCCGCATCTTCACGGTGAGCGGGATACCCGCGGGCTCGGCCGCGTGCACGGCGGAGGACACGATCCGCTCGAACAGCCGACGCTTGTACGGCAGCGCCGCGCCACCGCCCTTGCGGGTGACCTTGGGCACGGGGCAGCCGAAGTTGAGGTCCACGTGGTCGGCCAGGTCGTCGTCGACGATGACCCGGACGGCGGCCGCGACGGTGGCGGGGTCGACGCCGTAGAGCTGCACGGAGCGCGGGTACTCGTCCGGGTCGAACCGGATCATCTTCAGCGTCTCGGGGTGCCGCTCGACGAGCGCCCGCGAGGTGATCATCTCGCAGACGTAGAGGCCGGCGCCGTACTCGCGGCAGAGCCGGCGGAACGCGGGGTTGGTGACCCCGGCCATCGGGGCGAGCACCACCGGCGGGTCGACCTCGTAGGGGCCGATCCGCAGCGTCGTCCGGGGCTCCGCCCGCGTCGGGGCAGGGGCGGTCAGCGTCGCCACCTGACGGTCACCAGCCGTTCCCTCATCTGCACGACGGTACCGGGCTGGGCGACAGCACTTGACAGCGCACCCGCCTCAGCAGTGGGCTGCCCGGTTAGCGTCCGCACCCGTATCGGTGGGCGGTCGCCGGAACGCGCCGAACGTCGCCTGCGCCCGAACTGGCCACGCGGCGGCCGGGGTTAGTTCATACTGGCCCCGGATCAGGCAGAAACCGCAGCTCAGTCCCGTCGAGACGCCGGAGAGAAGCCAGTCGATGACGCTGCGCCCGACCCCGTACCTCCGCTCCGACATGCCGTCCGTCGTACCGGGCGAGGTGGTGGAGGCGCCGGACCAGCACCCTGTGCCGAGGCCGAGGCCGGCCACCACGGAGCCGGAGCGCGGCCCCCGGGTGGCCATCCTGAGCCTGCGCGAGGTGCGCCCGATCGCGGACTACGGCGGCCTGCTCGAGGCCGAGGACGTGCTGCGCGACAGCCTGGCCGCCGGGCTCTACCGGGTCGTGGTGGCCTCCCCCCGGTTCACCCGGCCGCCGTTCGACCGGCCGGTGGTGCGGCGGGTGCTCGGCTCCAGCCGGCTGGCCCACCCGTACCGGATCGAGCATCACCAGCGCCACGGCGAGCCGGCCGACGTGCTGCTCGTGCTGGCCAGGGATCTGCGGGACGCCTCGGTGCTGGTCGGCCTGCCGGAGTGGTACGAGCTCGGCCAGCTGGTCATGTTGCACGTCTCGGTGGTCACCGAGCGTGATCTGCGGAGCTTCCCGGAACTGGTGGCTCAGCTGCGGCGGCGGGTCGACGTGCTGTTCTGCGGCAGCGAGATGCCGCCGCTCGGGCACCTGCGGTCGGACCGATTACGCACCGTGGACGTGGTTCCCCCGCTGCTGGACGTGCTCGCGTTCCCGCCGAAGCCCGAGGCGGAGCGCACCATCGACATCTTCAGCCCCGGCCAGCACCCGCCCGGCCAGCACCGGCTGCTGCAGCACTGGGCCGATCGGCACGACGGCAGCTACCAGCAGGACATCGGCCAGCTCGGCGCGATCACGTCGCTGGTGGCGCACCGCAGGCTCTTCACCACGATGGCCACCCGGTCGCGAGTGTTCCTGACCAACTACGACCGGTTCGGCCACCGCCGCCACGCCGGCACGCACCGCGAGGTCGGCCCCCGGTTCTACGAGGCGATGGCCGCCGGGTGTGTGCTGGCCGGCGACCTGCCGACGTCGTCGCGGCAGTTCGGCGAGTACGTGGCCGACGCCCACCCGCTGCAGTTCCCCGCCGACTCCACCCGGCTGCCCAGCGAGCTCGCCGCCGTGCTCGACGACCCGGCGGAGAGCCAGCGCCTCGGCCGGGTGGCCCGGATCGCCGCGCTGCGCCGCAACGACGTCGCCCACCGCTGGCGGGACATGGCCGAGCTGGCCGGCATCGCGCTCTCGCCCGGCATCGAGGCGCGGATCACCCAG
This sequence comes from Pseudonocardia sp., assembly GCA_036272795.1. Classification (GTDB taxonomy): domain Bacteria; phylum Actinomycetota; class Actinomycetes; order Mycobacteriales; family Pseudonocardiaceae; genus Pseudonocardia. Next base: position 155 of record DATAYB010000134.1, on the reverse strand, counting down.
CTGGCCGAGCTCGCCGACTCGGTGGCCGCGGGCGGCGCCGACGACCCCGTGGCCAGCAGCTACGCCGAGGCCGCCGACTTCGCAGCCCGCTCGACCCAGTGGCCGGAGCCGGACGAGCGGCGGGCGGGCACTGACGAGCGCTGGCCGGGCGACCC
>DATAYB010000133.1:0-3571 GCA_036272795.1 Pseudonocardia sp. | reverse complement strand
GCATCTACCCGACCATCGTCGAGCCGGGCGGGACGCGCACCAACTTCGCCGCCAACATCCAGACCACCACACCGTCACCCGCCTACGAGCACGGTGCCGTCGGCACGTTCCGCGCCTTCATCACCTCGGCCGGCCCGGAGGTCTTCACCGGCGACCCCGCCAAGCTGGCGCGCGCGATCTTCGACACCACCCGCGAGGGCCGGCCGCCCCTGCGGCTGCCCCTCGGCGGCGACGCCTACGACATGATCAACACTGCCTTGCGCGACCGGGTCGAGGCCCTCGAGGCCCAGCGGGAGCTCGCCCACTCGGTCGCATTCACCAGCTGATCGGACGCGCCGCCCTCGGGCCCCGGCACACCAGCAGGCGCGCGGGAGGCAGGTTGGCCCAGGTCGTACTGGTGACCACCACGTCGTCGAACGAGGCGTCGAGCGCGGCGCGGAACGTGCGCGCGCGGGGGTTGAGCCGCGCCGTCCGGCAGGCGATGGTCGCGAACGTCCCACCGGGGGCGAGCACCGAGCAGAGCGCCGCCAGGATGCCGTGCTGCAACTCCTGGGTGAAGTAGCCCCATGGCAGCGAGCTGATCACCACGTCGACCTCGCCGAGGCCGATGGAGTCCAGCCGGCCGACGAGATCCAGCGCGTCACCGGAGATCCGCTCCGCCCAGGGGGCCCGGTGCTCCAGGGTGGCGAGCAGCTCGGGATCACGTTCCAGGGCGACGTGCCTGGCCCCGGGTCCCAGCCGGGACCCGATCCACACGCTGATCGCGCCGGTACCGGCGCCGAGCTCGAGCACGCGCAGCCCAGGCAGCGGCGGGACCAGGTCCGCGAGGCGCCGCGCCAGGATCGGGAACGTCGGCGCGATGGCTCCGAGCGACGCCTGCCGGGTGACCGCGCGGCGTAGGAATGCCGCAGTGCCGGCACCAGCCCGCCCGGACGACGCGCGAGTGCTCGGGATCATCCGGTCGCCCCGACCGCGATCACACAATTGCTCATGCGCGTACATACCCGCTCCCCCGCAACGACAACCTCCGAGCGGTTGGCGCGGGACTCCGGCGCCGACCGACCTGGTCACCAGCCGGCGACTGGCCTGCTCAGCCCGGTGCGCCTACCACGGCGGGCTGGCGGGCGGGCCGATGGGTGAGCCCCCAGATCCCGCCCGCGGTGGCGGCGAACCCGAGGAGCCCGAGCGCGACATGGGCCGGCGTGAGCGCCACGGGCTCACGCAGCAGCGCGATGCCGACCGTCACCGCGACGATGGGGTCGACCAGGATCTGGGTGGCCAGCGGGGCGCCGAGGCCACCGGTGCGGTAAGCCAACTGGGCGAGCACCAGGCCGGCCGCGGCCCCCACGATCGCCAGCGCAACACTGACTGCGAGGGGCGCCGCGCCGGTGGCCGCGACCCGTGCCATGCCGGAGGCGAACCCGAAACAGGTGGCCGCCGCGGCCGCGTGCAGGACCGGCGCCGCCCGCCGCGACAGGGTCACCGCGAGCACCAACAGGGCGAGGACCAGCGCCGTCACCGCGCCGGCGCTCACACAGAGCTCCGTCGGGGACAGGTGCGCGTGGTGGGCGCTGTGCGGCAGTACCGCGAGGACGGCGGCCAGGCCGGCGGTCACCACACCCGCGGCCAGCCACTCCCGCCGCGTCACCCACCGCCCGGCCACCCTGGCACCGAGCGGCAGCGCCAGCACGAGGGTCATCACGCCAACCGGTTGCACGAGGCTGAGCGGCCCGAACGCCAGGGCCACGATGTGCAGCAGGGCCCCGGTGCCGGCGGCCGCCACGGCGACGCACCACCAGGGCCGGCGGGCCAGCTGCCGGAACAGTGCGCCGTCGACGGCGGCCCGGGAGGCCTCGCGCTCCTGCAGCACCGCGGAGACGGCGTAGCAGGCCGTTGAGAGCAGCGCCAACACGAGCGCCACTCCCACACTGCCGTGCACCGGACGTGGCACGTGACCCAGCGTGATCAGTACCGCCGGCGCGGCCGAGCCGTACATAGTCCACTCGATCCGCTCGCCGACCCAGAAGGAGGAACCTTACTTGCCGCCGTCCCCGACCCTGGGGCCCGGGGTTCGCGCGCGCACTCGACCAGCGCCGGACGGCCGGGCCCTCAGCCGCCGATCCGCGCGGCCAGCACGGGCTGACCGGGCCCGGAGAGCTGCTCGACAACCCCCCGGCGGCCGGCGATGGCCAGCAGCAGAGCCTCGCCGGGGCCCTCGACGTGCCTCCCGACACCGCCGGCCCAGTCCAAGTCCGTGGCGACCAGCCGCAGCCCCCGGGTCCGCCAGAAGCCCCGGATCGGCGGCGCGACCATGGCGAAGCTCAGCGCGGGCCGCAGCCGCTCGGCGGGGATCTCCCGGGGCCGCCCGAGCGGACGCCGGATGTCCTGGTGGTGGATGATCGCGTCGACCAGCCCGATCCGGCCGCCGAAGCCCGAGGTCAGGCCACGCGGCTCCAGGTGGCCGCGCAGGAGCGCGAGCAGGCTCTCCGGGCTACGCGAGGCGTACTCCGCGACCCCGACGGCGTTGGCCCGGTCCGGGTGCAGCCGGCCCTCGGCCAACCGACGCAGCAGCCCTCGCGTGTCGAGCTCGTCGTAGCTGACCATGTGCGCGACGACCTCGTGCACCCGCCACCGGTCGCAGAGCGTCCGCGCCTCCCACTCCTCGGGGGACAGCGTGGCGAGCAGGTCCGCGAGGTCCGCCCGCTCCTCACGCGCCAGCCGCCTGACGTCCATCCCGACCCCGACCCCTTCGACTCAGCTCGACTCGGCGAGCGTGCGCTCCAGCTGTGTCCTCGACCAGTCAGTGAGGGCGAACGCGCCGTCCCGCACCACCGTGACCGCCACGTCGTCGACCCTCAGCCCGGCGTGGTCGGTGGGGGTGTAGCGGTAGCGGCCCTCCGGGGTGAGCAGCGTCAGCCGGGTCAGCTCCCGCTGGATCGACCGGGGCTCGTCACTGCCGGCGCGCTCGATCGCGGCCGCGATGAGGCGGACCGCGCCATAGCCGTCGAAGGCGAACTGCGACGGGTAGCGACCGTGCAGCTCGGTGAACGGGCCCGCCATTCGTAACACCGTATCGCGAACCGGGGAGTCTGGTAGGGCCGGTCCGGCCACGGCGAGCGAGGTCGCCACCACGACACCCTCGGCGGCCGCGCCGGCGCCGGCCAGGTAGTCCCGCGTGGCCGCGCCATGGCTCATGACCAGCGGAATCCCGAGGCCGGCCCCGGCGAACGGCCCGGTGATCGCAACGGGTGGCGGCCCAGTGGCCCACACCATCAGCCCCTGCGCGCCGCTGCCGGCGACTGCGCTGAGGAGGCCGCCGAAGTCGGTCGTGCCGGTCGAGAAGACGTGCCGGCTGACGAACTCGACGCCGTGGTCGCCTGCCATCGCCTCATGCTTGGCGAGCCCGGTCCTGGAGAACAGGCTCGTCGCATCGTGCGCCACGGCCATCCGGGTCATCCCGCTGGCCCGGAAGTAGCGGAGCAACTGCTCGGCGACCACCCCGGCGGTCGGCGGCGTCATGAACACGTACGGCCGGACCGGGTCCACCTGCGCATCGGCGGCGCCCGCGGAC
>DATAYB010000132.1:0-2095 GCA_036272795.1 Pseudonocardia sp. | reverse complement strand
CGTGCTGCTGCTGGAGCGGGACGAGCTGGGCGCCGGCAGCACCTCGCGGGCGGCCGGTGGGGTGCGGGCGCAGTTCTCCGACCCGGTGAACATCGAGCTGGGGCGGCGCAGCCTGGCCGCGTTCGAGCGGTTCGGCGAGCGCCCCGGCGGCGAGATCGACCTGGTCCGGCACGGGTACCTGTTCCTGCTCGACAACGCAGATGACGTGGCCGCGTTCGAGCGCAACGTGGCCGTGCAGAACGAGCTCGGCGTGCCCAGCCGGATGCTCGACGTCGCCGAGGCGTGCGCGATGTCCCCGTACGTCGACCCGGCCGGGCTGCTCGCCGCCGCCTACTCGCCGACCGACGGGCACTGCACCCCGGAGGCGGTGGTGGCGGGCTACGCGGCCGGCGCGAGGGCCCACGGCGCGGTGCTGCGCCGGCATCTCGCCGTGACCGGGATCGACGTGCGCGACAGCACGGTGACCGGGGTACGGACGGCGGCCGGAGCGGTCCGCACGGGCACGGTGATCTGTGCGGCGGGTGCCTGGTCGGCGGCCGTCGGTGAGCTGGCCGGGGTGGCGCTGCCGGTGCGGCCGCTGCGCCGCGAGATCGTGGTCACCGAGCCCGTCGCGGGGCTGCCGCCCGAGCTGCCGTTCACGATCGACTTCGGTACCTCGTTCTACTTCCACGACGAGGGCCGGGGGCTGCTGATGGGTATGCCCGACCCGGATGCCCCGTTCGGCTTCGACACCGCCCGCAGCCCTGCCTGGCTGGACCGGCTGTCCGAGGTGGTGGCGCGGCGGGCACCCGCGCTGGCGGAGGTCGGCATTGCGCACGGCTGGGCGGGGCTCTACGAGATGACGCCGGACCACAACGCGCTGGTCGGCGAGTCCACCGCCGTGAGCCGGTTCCTCTACGCCACCGGGTTCTCCGGGCACGGCTTCCTGCAGGGCCCGGCGATCGGTGAGGTGCTGCGTGACCTCGTGCTGGGGCACACGCCCGCGGTGGACGTCACCGCGCTGGACGTCCGGCGGTTCGCCGACCTGGCGACCCGGCCCGAGCTCAACTTCGTCTGAGTAAATGTCTGAGAAAATCGAGGGACCATGACCGCCGACCTGCTGGCCAGCATCGACGAGTGGGGGCCGGAGAAGATCGTCTGCGTCGCCGACTCGCGGACCGGGATGCGCGGCGTGCTCGTGATCGACAACACCGCGCGCGGCATGGGCAAGGGCGGCACGCGGATGAGCCCGTCGGTCACGGTCGCCGAGATCTCCCGGCTGGCCAGGGTCATGACGTGGAAGTGGGCGGCGGTCGACCTGTTCTTCGGCGGCGCCAAGGCGGGCATCGTGGCCGACCCGAACGGGCCGGACAAGGAGCGGGTCCTGCGCGCGTTCGCCCGCAAGATGGCCGACCAGATCCCGGCGAGCTACGTGGCCGGCCTGGACATGGGCATGACCGAGCGGGACGCGGCGATCATCCAGGACGAGCTGGGTGACCGGGGCGCCGCCGTCGGTGTGCCCGAACAGCTCGGCGGCGTCCCCTACGACGAGCTCGGGGTGACCGGGTACGGAGTGGCCGAGTCGGTGGACGCCGCGCTGCGCAGGGTCGGTCGCGACCCCAAGGGCGTGCGGGTGGCGCTGCAGGGGTTCGGGGCGGTCGGCTTCGCCGCCGCGCGCCGCCTGGACGAGCTGGGCGCGAGCGTGGTGGCGCTGTCCACCGCGCGCGGTGCGGTGCACGACCCGGACGGCCTCGACGTGCCGAGGTGGCTGGCGCTGCGTGCGGAACACGGTGACGACTGCGTGCGGGCGGCGCCCGACAGCGCCCGCCTGCGCCCCGGCGAGGAACTGCTGGTGGACTGCGACGTGCTGATCCCCGCCGCCACCCAGGACGTGATCGACGCTGACGTGGCCGCCCGCATCCGCGCCTCGCTGGTGGTGGAGGGGGCGAACCTGCCGACCAACCCGGCCGCCCGCGCGGTGCTCGCCGAGCGCGGGATCACCGTGGTGCCCGACTTCATCGCCAACGCCGGCGGCACGGTGGCCGGCGCGTTCGCCATGGATGCCCGCTACTCGGCGTTCCGCCCCGAGCCGGCTGCCATCTTCCGCGAGATCGCC
>DATAYB010000131.1:0-23026 GCA_036272795.1 Pseudonocardia sp. | reverse complement strand
CGAGGTCACCGAGCGGCCGCCGATGCGCGAGGTGCTGTCCCGGGCGAAAGGTGTCGGTCGCGAGGAATAGGGTCGGTGCATGGGTACGGCGCTGATCTACCTCGTAGTGCTGATCGGGGTCGCGGCCGTCTTCTTCCTGGGTGCCACCGCGGTCTTCGGGCGCGGCGAGGAGCTGGCGCCGATCCCGCCGACGGCGACGCCGACCTGGCTGCCCGAGCCCGGGCAGGGCGTGGAGGGCGAGGACGTGCGGGCGGTGCGGTTCCAGCAGGCGCTGCGCGGCTACAAGATGGCCGAGGTTGACTGGGTGCTCGAGCGGCTGGCCGCCGAGCTCGACCGGGTAGAGCTCGAGCTGGCCACGGTGTCCGGCGAGCGGGATGGGCTGCGCGGCCGCCTGGCCGAGCTGGAGTCGGCCGAGCAGGCGCAGGGCGGTGCCACATGAGCCGGCCCTCGCCGTGGGCGGGTGGCGGCCGGTGAGCCGGGCCGACCTGGAACTCGCCGTCGACGTGGCGGCGCCGCCGGAGCGCACCTGGCTGGCGGTCACCGACTGGGCGCGGCAGGGGGAGTGGATGCTGGGTACCACGGTGCGGGTCACCGGGGGTGACGGGCGCTCGGTCGGCTCCACGCTGGCCGCGCGGACCGGCTACGGCCCGGTCGGCTTCGTGGACACGATGGAGGTCACCGAGTGGGACCCGGTACGGCGGCGCGCGGTGGTCGCGCACACCGGGTGGCTGGTCCGGGGTGAGGGCGAGTTCGCGGTGACACCGAGGGCGGGCGGTGGCTCGGTGATGCACTGGACGGAGCGGCTGGAGCTGCCGTTCGGGGTGCTCGGCCAGGCCGGCTGGCCACTGCTGCGGCCGGTGTTCGCGGCGGGGGTGCGCTGGTCACTGCACCGGCTGGCGCGGTTCTGCGCGGACTACCCGGGCGAGCGGCAGGCACGCCGGTGACGGGGCCGACTCCTGTGCCCACCACCGAGGCGCCACCGGTCGGTGCCGTGCCGGGGCCGGACGGCCGGCTCCGCTGCCCATGGGGCCTGTCCGCGCCCGACTATGTCGCCTACCACGACGACGAGTGGGGCCGGCCGCTGCGCGGGGTCGGCGCGATGTTCGAGCGGCTCAGCCTGGAGGGTTTCCAGTCCGGGCTGTCCTGGCTGGTCATCCTGCGCAAGCGGGAGTCGTTCCGGCGGGCGTTCGCCGGCTTCGACCCCGAGCGGGTGGCCGCGTTCGACGACGCCGACCGGGCCCGGCTGCTCACCGACGCCGGCATTGTGCGCAACCGCCTGAAGATCGAGGCGACCTGCCAGAACGCGCGCGCAGTGCTGGCGCTGGACGTCCCGCTGGACGAGCTGCTGTGGTCGTTCTCCCCAGGGCCCGACCGTCCGAGGCCGAAGGTCCTGGCCGACGTGCCGGCGGTCACCGAGGAGTCGAAGGCCATGGCCAAGGAGCTCAAAAGGCGCGGGTTCCGGTTCGTCGGACCGACCACCTGCTACGCGTTGATGCAGGCCGCCGGACTGGTGAATGATCACCTCGAGGGCTGTGTGGCGGGCTGACCGCGGGGGACCGTCAGGCGCCCGGGAGAACCTCGGTGATCGCCTCGGTTGCATCACTCATTCGGTGATGAGGGAGAATAGCTCCGCCGAGAGGTGTGTGTATGGAGGGAGCTCGACATGGCGGCCATGAAGCCCCGGACCGGAGACGGTCCCCTCGAAGTGACCAAGGAGGGGCGGGGCATCGTGATGCGCGTTCCGTTGGAGGGCGGTGGTCGGCTCGTGGTTGAGATGTCGGCCGAAGAGGCAAGTGATCTGGGTGACGCGTTGAAGGCGGCTTCGGGCTGAGCGCGTCGACCCACAGCGCCGTACCGGTGGTGGGCACCGTCCCCGTGGTGCCCACCCCGCTGTTGGTGGTGGCCGCGTCACCGCGGCCGGATACGCGCGCTGAGCATGTAGTCCTGCTGGACACCGACGGTCACCAACACCTCCCCGCCACCCCGAGCGACCCGTCGACCGGGCCGGCCGACACTTCGACAGGGCTGGCCGACGTCGACCCTGCGTTGATCGAGCGGCTGGGGGCGACCGGCAAGTCCGGCGAGGTGCACCCACTGCCGGACGGGCGCTGGCTGCTCGGCATCGGCGACGGCGTCGACCCGGCAGGTTGGCGCAGGGCGGGTGCCACGCTGTCCGGTGCGCTGCGGGCGCGGGCCGAACGCGCCCGGTCGGCGCGCGAACGGGCCACCTCGTCGGCCGTCACCTCGTCGGCCGCTGACCGGGACCCGGCCGCTGACTCGTCGACCGCTGACTCGTCGACCGCGAGCCCGGACTCGCCGGTCGCGATCGGCGTCGCCGGACTGCCCGGCCCGGGCGTGACCGCGCTGGTGGTCGGCCTGATCCTGGGCTCGCACCAGTACCGGGTCAGCCACCGGCAACCACTCCGCCCCGGCCGCGCCGAGCTCGTGGCGCCGGAGGCCTCGCTCGCGGAGCTGCGCGGCCAGGTCGAGGTGGCCACCGCGCTCGCCGCCGCCACCGCGCTCGCCAGGGACCTCGCCAGCACCCCGTCCGACGTCAAGACACCGACGTGGCTGGTCGAGACCGCGGCCGCGCTGGCCGCCGACGTACCCGGGCTGACCGCGACCGTGTGGCCCGTGCAGCGGCTGGCCGACGAGGGCTTCGGCGGGCTGCTCGCCGTGGGCGGTGGCTCGTCCCGTCCGCCTGCGCTGCTGCAGCTGAGCTGGACGCCGGTCGGTGCGCCGCCGGCCGACCCCCGGCACCTGGTGCTGATCGGCAAGGGCATCACGTTCGACACGGGCGGTATCTCGATCAAGCCGGCCGACGGCATGCACCTCATGCGCACCGACATGGCCGCCGGCGGGGCCGTGATCGCCGCGATGTTGGCGATCGCCGAGCTCGGCGTGCCGCTGCGGGTCACCGGGCTGGTGCCCGCGGCGGAGAACCACGTGTCCGGGTCGGCGTACCGGCCCGGTGACGTGGTGCGGCACTACGACGGCACCACGACCGAGGTGGTCAACACCGACGCCGAGGGGCGGATGGTGCTGGCCGATGCGCTGGGCTACGCGGTCCGCAAGCTGGCGCCCGACCTCATCGTCGACGCCGCGACCCTGACCGGGGCGATGAAGGTCGCGCTGGGCATGCGGACGGCTGGCCTGTTCGCCAGCGACGACGAGCTGGCCGACGCCGTGCTGGCGGCCGGCGAGCGCGCCGGCGAGCGCCTGTGGCGGATGCCGCTGCTGGAGCACGTGGCCGCCGAGGTCGACTCCACGATCGCCGACCTCCGGCAGGCGCCACCCGGCCCGCCCGCGATCAGCGCGGCGCTCTTCCTGCAGCGGTTCACCGGCGGGGTCCCGTGGGCGCACCTGGACATCGCCGGCCCGGCCCGCTGCGACAAGCCGTACGACGAGGTGGCCTTGGGCGCCACCGGCTTCGCCGCGCGGACCCTCGTAGAGCTGGCCCGCTCCTACCCAGCTCGCTGACCCAGACGCCGCTCCCGGTCCGGCCGTGGCCAACGTGCGGCCGGACGCCGTGGACCGCGCAAGGCAGCACGCCGCCCTGAGGCCGCCCCCGTCCGACTTGTCGTGGCTATCTGACGCGACAGGTGGCACTTGTCGCGTCAATTTCCCACGACAAGTGCCGGAAGGGGGTGCCGTCCGCGCCCACCTGGATCGTCATCCGGCCGCACACGCAGCGCAGGTAGCGCACGGTGCCCTCCGAGGTGCGGTGGCGGGAGATCACCTCCGCCTCCGCTGTCGGCCAGCCGCAGCTCGGGCAGCTCATCGCGCCTCCCAGGTAAGATATGTATGCCTAGTAGACCCTTACTAGCGAACCATGAGCGAGGTAAGCGGTCAATGGATTTTGTCGGTTACCGCAGTGATGCGCTCGGCATGGCCGTCGAGCTGGTGAACGGGCTGCGCGCGGCGCCGAGGGCGGCCGACCGGCCACCGCTGCCGGCCCTGCTCGCCGAACACCGGTACCTGCTCGACGTGCCGTGGACGCCGGCCCGCGACGCCGAGCTGTGGACCTGGGCCGCCCGGCTCGCCGAGGTGTTCGCGGCCACCGAGGTCCCCGTCGCCGCCACGCTGCTCAACGAGCTGCTCGCCGACGCCGAGGTCGCCCCGCACCTCACCGCGCACAACGGCCAGCCCTGGCACCTGCACTACAGCCGGCCGGAGGCCACCGTGCTGGCCAGGGTCAGGGCCACCACGGCGTTCGCTATGGCCATGCTGGTCTCCGAGTACGGCATGGACCGGCACGGGGTCTGCGCGGCGGCCGGCTGCGAGCGCGTCTATGCCGACACCTCCCGCAACGCCAGCCGGCGCTACTGCTCCGCCGCGTGTGCCAACCGGTCGGCGGTCGCCGCACACCGCGCCCGCCGCCGCGTCGGCAACTGAAGCCACTGCCCGCCCACCCCGAACCGACCAGCGACCTGGCCGGCACCTGAGTGACAGATGACAAAGCAGGGACGGGTTGAGACATCGCCGATACGTGAGTGGAACGACGGTCGGTAGCGGGATAGTGTCGGTGCTGTGTCCGTTCAGCTCGTCGCGCAGCGCCAGACGGGATCGTGAATGAACGCTTCCGTGCGCTTTCCGGTCGGCATGCCGGGCAGCGTGCTCGGCATCGTGCTGGCCGGTGGTGAGGGCAAACGCCTGTGGCCGCTCACTGCTGACCGCGCGAAGCCGGCCGTGCCGTTCGGTGGTAACTACCGACTGATCGACTTTGTGCTGTCCAACCTCGTGAACGCCGGCATGCACCGGATCTGCGTGCTCACCCAGTACAAGTCGCACTCGCTGGACAAGCACATCTCCACGACGTGGCGGCTGTCCAGCGTGCTCGGCCAGTACATCACCACCGTGCCCGCCCAGCAGCGGCTCGGCCGGCGCTGGTACACCGGCAGCGCGGACGCGATCTTCCAGAGCCTGAACCTGGTGTACGACGAGCGGCCGGACTACATCGCGGTGTTCGGCGCCGACCACGTGTACCGGATGGACCCGGCCCAGATGATCGCCCAGCACATCGTCAGCGGGGCGGGTGTGACGGTGGCCGGCATCCGGGTGCCGCGCGCCGAGGCAAAGGCGTTCGGCTGCATCAGCGCCGACGCCAGCGGCCAGATCACCGACTTCCTGGAGAAGCCGTCCGACCCGCCGGGCACCCCGGACGATCCCGAGGTCACCTTCGCCTCGATGGGCAACTACCTGTTCTCCACCGAGGTGCTGCTGGACGCGCTGCGGGCGGACGCCGAGGACAGCGACTCCGACCACGACATGGGCGGCGACATCATCCCCAGGCTGGTCCGAGAGGGGGAGGCGTCGGTCTACGACTTCGCGGACAACGTTGTGCCCGGCGCCACCGACCGCGACGCCGGCTACTGGCGCGACGTCGGCACGCTGGACGCCTACTACGACGCGCACCTCGACCTCGTCTCGGTGCACCCGATCTTCAACCTCTACAACAGCCGCTGGCCGATCCGTACCGCGACGCCGCCGCTGCCACCGGCCAAGTTCGTCGAGACCGGCCGCGCCGAGAACTCCATCGTCGGCCCGGGCACGATCATCTCGGGCGGCATCGTGTCGCGTTCGGTGGTCAGTGCCGGGGTGCTCGTGGAGGCCGGCGCCGAGGTGTCCGACTCGGTGCTGCTGCCCGGGGTCAAGATCGGTAAGGGCGCGGTGGTCCGGGGCGCCATCCTCGACAAGAACGTCGTGGTGCCGGACGGCGCCCAGCTCGGTGTCGACCTGGCGCTGGACCGCGCCCGCTACACGGTCAGCTCGGGTGGCGTCGTCGTGCTCGGCAAGGGCGTCACGGCGGGCTGAGCACGAACCCTGTGAGTGGTTTTGGTCGCTATGGCGACCAATACCACTCACAGGCGAGGATGCAGGCTTTTCGCGGCGACGAGCAGACCTGGCCCGATCGGCAGCGGCAGCAGGATCAGCTCGTCGTGCTGCTGGCAGACGCGCTGCACCTCGCGCACGGCGAGGTGGTCGGGGTCCCGGCTGAGCTCCCGGGGGTCGTCGTCGGGCAGTGCGCCGCTGAGCGCCACCACACCGCCGGGCCGCAGCAGCCGGATCGCCTCGTCCAGGTACCTCGGGTACTCCACGAACAGGGCGTCCACGAAGACCAGGTCGTAGGCGGCGTCGGCGAGCCGGGGCAGCACGTCCAGCGCCCTGCCGTTGATCAGCCGCAGCCGGGAGGTGGGGTAGCCGGCGCCGAGGAAGGCGGCGCGGGCGGCCCGCTGGTGCTCCGGCTCGATGTCGATCGTGGTGAGCACGCCGTCCTGCGCCATGCCACGCAGCAGCCAGAGGCCGCTCACCCCGGTGCCCGTGCCGATCTCCACCACCGAGCGGGCGCGCCCCGTGGTGGCCAGGAACCGCAGCACGGCGCCCTCGGCGGGCTCGATCGGGACGCAGCCGAAGTCCTCCCCGGCCAACCGCGCGTCGAGCAGCGTCTCGTCCTCGTCGAGGCTGCTCCTCGCGTAGTCCCACGGGGCGGCCGGGCCGCCGTCTCCTTGCACCAGGCGAGGTTACTGTGCGATCCGCCGTCCATCCGGCATTGACGGGTTGTCGACGCCGGGGCGCCAGACTCTTGGTCGGGGCGCCAGACTCTTAGTCAGCTCTCAGGCGCACCTCACTGATCCCTCACCGTGGTAGGCCACGGTAAGGGAGTACGAGGGGGAGACAGCCGGGGTCGTCGGCAGTAACCCCTGGTGACCGGCCAGCGGAACAATTTGGTCGACACCACCGTTGATACTGATGGCACGACCCGCCGCAGGAGGTGCGAACCGTCACCATGGTCAACCGACCGAGCGCAGCCGCGCTGCCCGACGCCGCGTCCAGCTGGACGCCGCCGAGCTGGGACGAGGTCGTGCGTGAACACGCCGACCGGGTCTACCGCCTCGCCTACCGCCTCACGGGCAACGCGCACGACGCCGAGGACCTCACCCAGGAGACCTTCATCCGGGTGTTCCGCTCGCTGGCGTCCTACCAGCCGGGCACCTTCGAGGGCTGGCTGCACCGCATCACGACGAACCTGTTCCTGGACATGGTGCGTCGCCGCAGCCGCCTGCGCATGGAGGGCCTGCCGGAGGACACCGACCGGTTGCCCGGCGGCGGTCCCGACCCCGAGCAGGTCTACTCGGAGACGCACCTGGACCCGGTCCTGCAGGCCTCGCTGGACGAGCTCGCGCCGGAGTTCCGCGCTGCCGTCGTGCTGTGTGACATCGAAGGCCTCTCCTACGAGGAGATCGGTGCCACGCTGGGTGTGAAGCTAGGTACGGTGAGAAGCAGGATCCACCGGGGCCGCGCCGCCCTGCGTGAGTCCCTGGAGCGCAACAAGGTGAACCGGGCTGACATCATCCGGGCCGCCGAGTCAGCAGGACCGGCCAGCAGGCAGCTGGTCGGGGAGGCCCGAGGAGGTTAGCGAATGACGGAGCTCCGGGGGCAGCCCTCGGCGGGGCAGGCGTGGGGCGGTCATCTCGCTCTCGACGCCATCGTTGCCTACGTCGACGAGGAGCTGTCGTCGGGTGCGCACCGCCGCGCACTGGAGCACCTGTCCCGGTGTTCGGAGTGTGCGGCCGAGGTCATCGCCCAGACCCAGGCCAGGTTGGCGCTGCGCGGCTCGATCGCGCCCACGCTGCCGTCTTCCCTGCTCAGCTCGCTGCGTTCGATCCCGACCGACACCGAGCTGCCGGAGCCGCCGGCCGGCCTCGCGGTCACCTCCGACGGCGAGCTCGTCTCCGTGCTCCGTGACCCGGCCCGCGAGAGCCGCCGCCGCCCGGTGGACCGCCGCGTCCGGCTCGGCGCAGGCGCCGTGGTGACGGGCCTGGCCATCGGCGGGCTGATGATCGCCGCCAATGGGGCGGGCCCCACGAACGTTCCCACCACCGCGTCGTTCGGTGGTGGCAGCTCGATCAACGGTGCGAGCACGCTCGGCGGCACTGCGCCGGTCGGCGGCATCGCGCCCACCAGGTCGGCCCCGCGGCCCGTGCTCGACTCCCGCCAGCCGTTCGCCGGCCAGCAGGTCGACGGGGCGCGGTACGGCACCTCGGTGGTCCGGGCCACGCCGGCGCCCTCGAGCAGGCCGCCGGCGCCCCCCGGTCCGCTGCACGCGCACGGCTAGGGCGACCTCGACCAGCTGGCGCGCCCGCTTCGGGGCGGCTCCTACGCTGGCTTCACCCCGGTACCGGCAAGCTGACCGGTAGAGGGGTGCCCCTGGCACCCGCCTACACGACCTCCAGGAGCTCGGCCGGCGATGAGTGAGCAGCAGCCCGATCAGGGCGACGACCCGCCCCGGCTCGGTCCCCGCCCCCTGGCCCGGCCGCCGGTGGACTCCGGTTCGGCCGAGCTGTTCGGCCGGCCCGACGGGGTGGCCGGTGCGTTCGACCCGGTGCCGGTGGGCGCGCGGGGCCTTGGCGACCCGGGTGGTTCCGGGACGGGCGCGGCGTCCAACGGGTCCGCGACGAACGGGTCCGGCAACGGCTCCCGGCGGGTGGAGACCGGCCCGCCGCCGCACCATGCGCTGGTCAGCGCCTTCAGCCGGCCCGGCGATGCGAGTACGGACCTGCAGCGGCCGCCGGGGGAGCGGTCCGGCGACGACGAGCCGGACCCGTTCTGGGACGGCGGCACGGCGAAGGACCCGTGGCGCGATCCGGCGGCCTCCGTGCGGCTCGGCCCGCCCGCGGTCGCGGAGTCCGGCCCGGCGTCGCTGGCCCGCCCGGACGGCGCCCGCCTCAGCGCCAGGGAGCTGCTGTTCGGCCGGCGCGTCAAGCCGGCCGCGCTGGCCATGCTGGCCGTGATCGCGCTGCTGATCGGCGCCATCGGCGGGCTGGTCGGCAAGTGGGCGAGCGACGCGTCGTCCGCGCTGACCGAACCGGGCGCGACCATCGCCGCCACCTCACCCGGCAAGGAGCGCCCGCCGGGCTCGGTGGCCGACATCGCCGCGCGCGTGGTGCCCGCCGTGGTGTCCATCGAGATCAGGATCGGCGACCAGGGCGGCACGGGGTCCGGCGTCGTGCTGGACAAGGCCGGCCACATCCTGACGAACAACCACGTGGTCTCGCCGGCCGTCGGAGTGCCCGGCTCGCAGATCAAGGTGATCTTCCACGACAACACGCAGGTGCCGGCCGAGGTCGTGGGGCGGGACCCGAAGACCGACCTCGCGGTGATCAAGGTCAACGTGCCGAACCCGACGGTCGCCCAGATCGGCAGCTCGGCGAACCTGGCCGTCGGCGACGGCGTGATCGCGATCGGTTCGCCGCTCGGCCTGGCCGGCACCGTCACCGACGGCATCGTCAGCGCGCTGCATCGGCCCGAACGGCTCAACGGCGAGGGCTCTGACACCGACGCGGTGATCGACGCGATCCAGACCGACGCCGCGATCAACCCCGGCAACTCGGGCGGCCCGCTGGTCGACTCGACGGGCGCCGTGGTCGGGCTGAACGCCGCGATCAGCACGTTCGGCCAGGGTGAGGGCGGCTCGATCGGGCTGGGCTTCGCGATCCCGATCGACTACGCGCGCCAGATCGCCGAGCAGCTGATCCGGACCGGCTCGGTGAAGCACCCCGACCTCGGGGTGAACGCGAAGTCGGTCACCGACGACACCACAGACGGCGCTCAGGTACAGAACGTTCGGCCCGGGAGCGCCGCGGCGGCGGCGGGTATCGTGGAGGGCGACGTGATCGTCAAGCTCGGGGACCGGCGGATCGGGTCGGCCAACGAGTTGCAGGTGGCCCTGCAGGAGCACGCGATCGGCGAGCAGGTGCAGATCCAGCTGATCCGGCAGGGCCGCCCGCTCCCGGTCACCGCGACACTGCATTCGGACTGAGGACGCCGGCCGGTAACCACCTGGTCGCGGCGCCGGCACGCTGAGGTTGAGGGCAGGCAGAGTGTTCGAGAACGTGGGCTGGGGCGAGATCCTGGTGCTGGTGGTGGCCGGCCTGTTCATCCTCGGCCCGGAGCGGTTGCCCGAGGCGGCGGCGTGGCTCGGCAAGACGATCCGCCAGGTCAAGGACTTCGCCTCCGGCGCCCGTGACCAGCTGCGCAGCGAGCTGGGGCCCGAGTTCGACGAGCTGCGCAAGCCCCTCGACGAGCTCCGCGAACCGCTGCGCGACCTGCGCGGCATGCGTAACTTCGACCCGCGCCGCGCGGTGGTGCGCACGCTGTTCGAGGACGACTCCGCCGCCGTCAAGCCGAACGGCTACGCCCCGGGCCCCGGCCCCGCGTCCATCCCGCCCGCCGCGCTCCCGCCGGCCGCCGCCCCGCCCCGCCCCCTCTCGCCGGGCGAGCGCCCCCCGATCGACCCCGACGCCACGTAGCAGCAGGCGGACACCGCTCTGGCGCTCGCCGCCGTACTCCGCCGCCCAGCCGCCGCCCGCCCAGCCGCCGCGAAACGCGGTCAGTGCCCGGAGCCGTCAGCCCAGGAGCGGCGGGCGGCGCAGGTGCCAGTCGGTGGCCTGTTGGAAGGCGTGTGCGGCCGCGAGGACGGCGGCGTCGGCGTGCCGGGGGCCGATGATCTGCAGCCCGATCGGCAGGCCGTCCGACGTGAAGCCACAGGGCACGCTGGCCGCCGGCTGCTGCGTCATGTTGAACGGGTAGGTGAACGGCGTCCAGCTGGTCCACCGCCGCCCGTCCGCGCCCGGCAACGGCGCCCACCCGTCCGCGGGCACCTCGAGGCCACCGGGGAACGCCGGGATCGGCAGCGTGGGCGTGAGCAGCAGCGGGTAGCGCCGGTGGAACGCGCCCATCCGGATGCCCAGCTCGTTGCGCACCCCCATGGCGTCGAGGTACTGCGCGGCGCTGAACTGGCGACCGGCGGCCACCGCCTCGGCCAGCCCCGCGTCGAGCCGTGCCTGGCCGGCGGCGTCCAGCTGCGCGACCGACTTGGCGGCGCCGGCGAACCACAGCACGTGGAACGCCTCGATGGGGTCGGTGAAGCCGGGGTCGACGGTCTCGAGTGCCGCGCCGAGCTGCCCGAAGACGGCCACGGCCGCCGAGAATGCGGCGGCCACCTCCGGGTGCACCGGGACGTAGCCGAGGTTCGGGCTGACGGCGATCGGCAGCCCGGCGACCCCGTCCGACAGCGCGTCCACGCAGGAGCCAACTGGCGGCGCGAGCGCCCAGGGGTCACGGTGGTCGGGCGCGGAGATCACGTCGAGCAGCAGCGCGGCGTCGGCGGCCGTGCGGGTCATCGGGCCGACGTGGGACAGCGTGCCGAACGGGCTGGCCGGGTACAGCGGCACCCTGGCGTACGTCGGCTTGTGCCCGACGATGCCGCAGAACGCCGCCGGGATGCGCACCGAGCCGCCGCCGTCGGTGCCGAGGCTGCCGGCGCCCATGCCGAGCGCCACGGCGACCGCGCTGCCGCCGCTGGACCCGCCGGACGTCAGGCCGGGGTTCCACGGGTTGCCGGTGACCCCGGTGAGCGGCGAGTCGGTGACGCCCTTCCAGCCCAGCTCGGGGGTCGTCGTCTTGCCGAGCAGTACCGCGCCCTGCTCGCGCACCCTGGCCACCGAGGGTGCGTCCTCCTGCCACGGCCCGGCCTTGTCGATGGTGTGCGAGCCGCGCAGGGTCGGCCAGCCGGCGGTGTACAGCAGGTCCTTGATCGAGAACGGCACGCCGTCCAGCGCGCCGATCGGCTCGCCGCGCCTCCAACGCTGTTCCGACTCGCGTGCCGAGGCGAGCGCGCCGGCCGGGTCGAGCAGGCAGTAGGCGTTGACCTGCTGGTTCAGCCGCTCGGCGCGGTCCAGTGCGTCCTGGGTGGCCTGCACCGGGGACAGCGCGCCGGACCGATAGCCGGCCAGCAGGTCGGTCATGCTGAGGTCGGCGGACGAGCTGACCGACACCGTCATCAGAGGCTCCCTGAGGTCACGTATCCGTGGGTCTTGTCGACCATGTTGCGCAGTGGCCGGCCGGCGCGGTAGCGGGCCAGGTTGTCGGCGAACAGCTCGACCAGCGACTGCCGCCAGCCGATCGCGTCGCCGGACATGTGCGGCGAGACGAGCACACCGGGCAGCGTCCACAGCGGTGAGTCGGCGGGTAGTGGCTCCGCCTCGAACACGTCCAGCGCGGCGCCGGCCAGCGTGCCGGCCCGCAGCGCGGCGACGACGTCGTCCTGCACCACCAGGGCGCCCCGCCCGACGTTGATCAGCCGGGCGCGCGGCGGCAGCAGTGCCAGCAGCTCGGCGTTCACCATGCCCCTGGTCCGGTCGGTGAGCGGCGCGGCGAGCACCAGGTGGTCGGCGTCACCGAGCAGGCCGGGCAGCTCCCCGGCGGCGTGCACCCCGGGCCGCGCCGTGCGCCCGACCAGCCGTACGCGCATGCCGACCGCGCCGAGCAGCGCCGCGATGGCCTCGCCGATCGGGCCGCCGCCGACGACCACGGCGGTCGAGCCGGCCACCGTCTCGGTCTCCCGGTGCCGCCACTCGCCGGCGTCCTGCAGGCGCACCGTGCGCGGCAGGTCCTTGGCGAAGGCGAGCACCAGGCCGAGCACGTACTCGGCCATCGGGGTGTCGAACACGCCCCGCGAGTTGGTGACCACGACGTCGGAGGCCAGCAGCTCCTCGAACATCAGCCGGTCCACCCCGGCGCTGGCGGTGTGCACCCAGCGCAGCGCGTCGGCCGCCCGCCAGCTGGTCCGCACGGCGTCGCCGATGGTGAAGTCCCAGACCAGCAGGGCGTCCGCGCCGGGCAGCGCGCCGGCCAGCTCGGGGGCCGTCGCGTAGCGAATCTTGGCGTCAAGATCGGCGGTGGCGAGGCGGCCTTCAAGATCAGGAGGAAGATCCTCCGAATGGAGCACGACGAGCACTGGAACTAGGGGATGAGCTGCGGAAACGGTCACTCAGGGCTACCTCATGACGGTGGTGTTAACGGGCGGTCCGAGCCATTGACACGCTAGGAACCCCTCGTATGATTGTCAACAATCCGCGATTCGGTTTGGTTCGTGGGTTATCCAGGTAAGGGGTAGGGAAGTCCAGTTCGTCGCGGGGGAGTAGTGCATGCCTCGAATGCTGCGCATCACGTTGGCCAAGCGCGGGGTGTCCTGCCTCGCCGAGTTGTTGGAGAAAGAGGCGCCGCGCACCTGTGATGCGGTCTGGGCGGCGCTGCCCCAGGCCGGCGATGCGCAGCACGCCAAGTACGCCCGCAACGAGGTGTACACGATGGTGCCCCGGTTCGCCGAGCACGAGGTCGGTCTCGAGAACCCGACGGTGACCCCGATCCCCGGTGACGTCGTCTACTTCTCGTTCCCCGGCGGCATGCTGGACGAGGAGTTCAAGCAGGACAAGGGCGTCGCCGGCCTCCCCGGCGTGATCGACCTGGCGATCTTCTACGGCCGGAACAACCTGCTGCTCAACGGAGATGTCGGCTGGGTGCCGGGCAACGTATACGCGACGATCACCGAAGGGTTGGACGTGATGGCGCAGGCGTGCCATGACGTGTGGCGCTCCGGCAGCGTCGGTGAACGCCTGGTCTACGAACGGCACTCCGAGGCCTAAGGACCCCGCCGATGCCCACCGAGCTCTCCGTGGCGTTCGTCGAAGCCACCACCAACCAGCGGGGTATCGGCGTGGTCGCCCCCTTCGACTTCGCCCTCGACCGGGAACTCTGGCGCTGGGTGCCTGACAACGTCTCCCTGTACCTGACCCGGATGCCGTTCTTCACCACCCCGGTGACCGTCGAGATGGCCACCGCGGTGAGTGAGCGGGGCGTCGTCCGCCGCGCCACCCGGGACGTGCTGACTCCGGAGCCGGACGTGGTGACCTACGCGTGCGCCTCGGGCAGCTTCGTCAACGGGATCCTCGGCGAGCGGCTGCTGGTCCGCACGATGGTCGACGCCGGCGCGCCGGCCGCCTGCACCACGTCCGGGGCGCTGGTCGACGCGCTCAGCGTGCTCGGCATCCGCAAGCTGGCCATCGCCACCCCGTACGTGGACGCGGTGACCGACCGGCTGGTCAACTATCTGGCGGAGAACGGGGTGCAGACCGTGGCCAGGGACGGGCTGGGCCTGCTCGGGCACATCTGGCGGGTGCCGTACCACACGGTGGTGGACATCGTCCGTTCCGTCGACTCGCCGGACGCGGACGCCATGTTCATCAGCTGCACGAACCTGCCCACCTACGACGTGATCGAGCCGCTGGAGCAGGCGCTCGGCAAACCGGTGCTCACCGCCAACCAGGTCACCATGTGGTCTGCCCTGCGCGCCATGAACCTGCGCGGCGTCGGCATGGGCCAGAGCCTGCTGAGCGTCGACGAGGCCTCGGCTGCCTGACCTCGGGCCTGGCCCGGCTCGGTCAAATTGAATACTGAACGGCCGATTAACTCGGTGTTTACCGGTTGAGATTGGCTGACTGAGTCGGACTGTATACCGTTCCGAAGCTATGGTGACCTCACGAACCGGCTCGGCCGGCTCGGCGCCGAGCTCCGGGGGCGAGCCGTGACCGGGCCCACGATCATGGTTGTCAACCCGAACACGACGGCCGCGATGACCGACGCCGTCGTGGCCGCCGCCCAGCGGGTCGCGGCACCGGGCACGGTGGTGCTCGGCGGCACACCGGCGCACGGGGTCAGCGCGGTGGAGAGCCACGTGGACGAGGTCTGGGGCGCCGTCGGCGTGCTCGACCAGGTCCGCCGAGGCGAGCGGCTCGGCGTGCACGGCTATGTGGTCGCGTGCTTCGGCGACACCGGAGTGCAGGCCGCGCGCGAGCTGGCCCGGGGCCCGGTGGTCGGCATGACCGAGGCCGCGCTGCTCACCGCCGCACTGGTGGCCGCCCGGTTCAGCATCGTCACCATGCCCCGCCGGACCCGCGAGCAGTCGGTCCGCGTGCTACGTGCGCTCGGCCTGGAGCACCGCGTCACCGTGCGGGCGCTCGACGTGCCGGTCGCGGCGGTTGTCGGCGGCTCGGGCCACCTGCTGGAGCTGTTCACCGCGCAGGGCCGCGCCGCGCTGGAGCACGACGCGGCCGAGGCACTCGTGCTCGGCTGCGCGGGGCTGACGGACCTGGTCGAACCGCTGCGCGAGGCGCTCGGGGTCCCCGTCGTGGAGGGGGTTGCGGCCGGGGTGCGGCTGGTCGAGGGACTGCTCGCGCAGGGGCTGAGTACCTCGCGCGCGGCCAGCTACGCGGCACCCGAGCGGCTCGGCCCGGTGGCCGGATGAGCGGGGCCGGGGCGGGGCACCCGGGCAGCCCGGCGGGCTCGACGCTGTTCACCGACGTGCTGGTGTACCGGCCGGACGCCCCCGGCGGCGTGTTCGGCCCGACCGACGTGCTGGTGGAGGGCGACCGGATCGCCTCGGTCGGCCCGGCGGCGCGCCCGAGGTCGGCCGGCCACCGCCTCGGCCCGAACGCGAACCTCGCCGACGTCGCTGTGGTCGCCGGACACGGGCACCACCTGCTCGTCCCGGGGCTGGTCAACGCGCACTTCCACTCGCCGGCGAACCACCTCAAGGGCGCGCTGCCCAGCCTGCCGCTGGAGCTGTTCATGCTCTACGAGTCGCCGGTGGCGGAGGCGCTGCGGCCGACGCCGAGGGAGGCGTACCTGCGCACTGCGCTGGGCGTGCTGGAGATGCTGCGCGGGGGCACCACCGCTGTGCAGGACGACGCCTTCCTGATGCCCGACCCCGAGCCTGCGGTGATCGACGCGGTCCTCGGCGCCTACGCCGACCTGGGGATCCGGGCCACGGTGGCGCTGGACCAGCCCGAGCTGCCCGAGCTCGACAAGCTGCCGTTCCTGGCGAGGTTCGCGCCGGACGAGCTGGTCGGCGCCCTGCGCGAGCCGGCGGCGATGGCGCCGGGGCAGCTGCTGGAGATGTACGCGCACCTGATCTCCACCTGGCACGGGGCGGCGGGCGGGCGGCTGCGCGCGGCGGTGTCGGTCTCGGCGCCGCAGCGGGTCAGCCCGGAGTACTTCGCCGCGCTGGACGACCTGAGCCGCCGGTACCGGCTGCCGCTGTTCGCGCACCTGCTCGAGACGAAGACGCAGCGGGTGCTCGCCACCGAACAGCCCCGGTTCGCCGGCCGCTCGCTGGTCCGCTACACCGCCGACCTCGGCCTGCTCAGCGACCGGTTGAACGTGATCCACGCGGTCTGGGTCGACGAGCCCGACCTGGACCTGATCGCCGCCGCCGGCGCGGTGGTCGTACACAACCCGGTGAGCAACCTCCGCCTCGGCAGCGGGGTGATGCCGCTGCGGGCCGCCCTGGACCGGGGTATCCCGGTGGCGCTCGGCGTGGATGAGGCGATCTGCAACGACGCCGTCGACATGTGGAGCGTGGTGCGCACCGCCGGCCTGATCCACAACATCGGCGGGCTGGACAGCGACCTGTGGCCGACCGCTGGCGAGGTGCTGGACTGCCTGTGGCGCGGCGGCGCGGCGGCCATGCTGCGCGGCGGGGAGCTGGGTGCCGTCGCCGAGGGGCAGCTGGCCGACCTGGCGCTGCTGGACCTGCACAGCCTCGCCTTCACGCCGCTCAACGACGTGCCCGGCCAGCTCGTGTACTGCGAGTCCGGGTCCAGCGTCGTGCTGACCATGGTGGCCGGCCGGGTGGTGTTCGAGGGCGGCCGGGTGACCACCGCCGACCAGGCCGCGCTGCTCGGTGAGGTCCGTGAGGTGTTCGCCGGCAAGCGCAGGGCACTGGAGGCCGCGCACGCCGACGCCGGCCGGTGGTTCCCGCTCTACCAGCGGGTGGTCCGGGCCGCCTCGGCCACCGACGTCGGCATGAACAGATGGGTGGACCCCCGGTGACGCTGGACATGCCGTGGCCCGCGCCGCGCGACCGCTACCGCTACGTGCCGATCGGGGCGCGCCCCGGTGGCCGCTGGCCGAACGGGCGGCGTCTCGCGGTGTACGTGGCGGTCGGGGTGGAGGACTACCGCTTCGGCGACGGCCACACAGAGAACCTGTTGCCCGGGGTGGCCTTCCCGGACATGGTGAACACGGCGTGGCGCGACTACGGCAACCGGGTCGGCGTGTTCCGCCTGCTGCAGCGGCTGCACGAGTACGGCATCCCGCCGACCGTGCTGCTCAACACGATGGTCTACGACTCGGCACCGGCGGTGCCGCTGGCCGCGCGCCGGCTCGGTGCGGAGATCGTCGGGCACGGGGTGACCAACTCCGACTCGCTGGCCGGCCTGGGACAGCCCGAGGAGCTGGCCTACCTCGCCGCGGTCGCCGGCCGGATCGCCGCCGAGGAGGGCGCCCCGCCGGGCGGCTGGTCCAGCCCGTGGCTGGCGCACACCGAGAGCACGCCGGACCTGCTCGCCGCCGCCGGGTACCGCTACCTGCTCGACCTGCGCCCCGACGACCAGCCGGTCTGGTTGGCCACCACGTCGACGCCGCTGCTGGCGGTCCCGTACGCCCTGGAGCTCAACGACAGCAGCACGGTGATCGGCCGGGGCGCCGGCGCCGCGGAGTTCGCCGACATGATCGTCGACGAGTTCGAAGAGCTGTTGGCAGCCGCCGAGGAGCGGCCGCTGGTGATGAGTGTGGTGCTGCACTCCTACATCTCCGGGGTGCCGTTCCGGCTGCGCCAGCTCAGCCGGGCGCTGGCCCACCTGCGGGCGCACGCCGACGACGTGTGGTTCACCCAGCCCGGGGAGATCTACCGGGCGTTCGCGGCTGTGGTGCCGCCGCCCTCCGGCGTCGAGCAGGCCGGCGCGCGGGACTGAGACCCGGTCGTGCTTCTGAATACTAAATCTTGGGGCAATGTATGCCGACCTGCTGATTTACGTCGACTTTCGGCTGAGTCACGTCATCGAAACACGAACTGTATACCGTTTGGCTGACAACGGTGGATCGGTCGGGACCGGGAGGAAGCGCCATGGCGGATCGGATTCCGGCTCCCGCCGCCGAGCGGGCGGCGGCGCTGGACGTACCGGCCGCGCCGAGCGAGGTCACCGCCGCCGTGCAGGTCATCGACATCGCCCCAGCGCTCGAACCGGGGCGCGGACCGGCAACCGGTTCGGGCCCCGGGTCGGCCGCGATCCGATCCACCGGCTCCCTCGCGGTGGCCTCGGCACTCGTCGACTCGTTCCGCCAGACCGGCTTCGCGGTGGTCACCGGCCACCGTGTGCCGGCGGCGCTGTGCCACACCATGTCCGAGGTCTCGACGGAGTTCTTCGCATTGCCGCTGGCCGAGAAGCTCGCTGTGGCGTTCCCCGCGCCGGAGATCATCCGTGGCTATGAGCCGGTGCCGGCCGCCACCGGAGCGGACCGGATCACCAGCGCGGTCGAGTCCCTGCTGATCAACCGGCTGAGCCCGCCGGACGACTTCCCGATCGGCGGTATCGAGCACCGGCTCTGGCGCTGGCCGAACGTCTGGCCGGAGCGCCCGGCCCGGCTGCGCCAGGTCTGGGAGCGGTACTACCGGGAGATGGAGCAGCTCGGTGACCAGCTGCTCGAGCTCGTCGCCATCGGCCTCGGGCTGCCGGCCGGCTGGTTCGCCGGCTACTTCGACCGGCACTTCTCCAACCTCGCGGTGAACCACTACCCGCCGCAGCCCGGCTCGGTGGACGACCCGGGGCGGGCCCGGCCACGCAACCGCCCGCACACCGACCACGGCGCGCTCACCCTGCTCTACCGGCCGGCCGAGCCCGGCGGCCTGGAGGTGTACGCAGGTGGGCAGTGGTGGCGGGTGCCGTTCCTGCCCGGCTCGCTGGTGCTCAACGTCGGCGACATCCTGGAGCGCTGGACGGACGGCGCGCTGCGTGCCACCCCGCACCGGGTGGTGGCCCCGGTCGGCGCGGCCGCCCGGGCCGGCCGGCAGTCGATCGTCTACTTCCAGCAGCCCAATCCGGACGCCGTCATCGCGCCGGCGCCCGCGCTGGCCGGACCGGGCGGTGGGTCGCGCTACCGCCCGGTGCTGGCCGGCGCGCACGTGTCCCGCAAGGAGCTCGGGCACGCCACCCTCGCGGCCCTCGCACCGCACCTAGCTGACAGCCACCTCCGGACCCCTTGAGTAAGGACCGCCCATGACGCGGACGACGCGGGCCAGTGCGAGCCGGACCGAACAGGGCCCGCAGGTCTTCGTGCGCAACAGCACCGGACTGGTCCGCGAGGTGTCGCTGCGGGATGCGCTCGCGTTCAACAGCCTCGGCATGAACGTCGGGGTCGGCCTGGTGTTCCTGCTGGTACAGGGGATCGGGTTCTTCCCGAACGGCAGCGCGGTGCTCGCGGTGCTGCTCGGCACGCTGGCCACGGCGTTCACCGCGACCTACGTGTACGCCGAGTTCGCGGCCGCGATCCCGCGCTCCGGCGGGGACTACGTGTTCGTCAGCCGCACCCTGCACCCGTTCCTCGGCTGGCTGCTGTCCTGGAACAACGCGGTGTGGCTGTCGGTCTACTGGATCGGCTTCAACGCCTGGTTCGCGCTGACCGGCGCCGTGCCGACGGCGCTGGCCACGCTGTCCGCCGCCACCGGGCAGGAGGTCTGGCAGCACCTCGCCGACGGCCTCACCGCCGAGCACCAGCTGCTCGGGATCACCACGCAGTGGTGGGTGCTGGCGGTCGGCACGGTGCTCAACGTCCTGTTCGCGGTGGTGTTGATCACTGGCGCGCGCAGCTTCTGGCGGCTGCAGGGGGTGCTGTTCCTGGTCGCAGGGCTGGCACTGGTGATCTGCGCGGTGCTCATGCTGGCGCGGGGCGCCGTCGGCTTCGAGTCCAGCTGGAACGCGTTTGCCGCGCGCAACCACACGCTGCGCTACGACGAGGTGCTGCCGGCGGCGCGGGCGGCCGGGTTCAGCCCGGGCGGGTTCTCGCTGACCGACACGATCCTGCTGTTCCCCTGGGTGTTCTTCGTGGTCGGCTTCGGCGCCGGCACCGCGCAGCTGGGCGGCGAGATCAAGCGGGCCTCGCGCAACCAGTACCGCTCCATCGTCGGCGGCGTGCTGCTCAACGGCCTGGCCATGCTGCTGCTCACCGCGTGCCTGCTCGGCGCCACGCACACGACGTGGGCCAGCGCGCTGGCGTACCTGTCCAACAACGACCCGGGCGCGCTGCACCTGCCGACCTCGCCTGGCTTCAATCTGATCGGCGGCGTGCTCACCTCGAACGTGCCGCTGCTGCTGGTGATCGGCGTCGGGTTCGTGCTCTGGGCGCTGATGGGCACGCCGCTGTCGCAGCTGCAGGCCACCCGGTACCTGCTGGCCTGGTCGCTGGACCGGACCATGCCGGAGGCGCTCTCCGAGGTCAGCGAGCGACACCACACGCCGGTGCGGGCGATCGTGCTCACCACGGTGACCGGTGAGCTGGGGCTGGTGCTGCTGGTCACCTGGCAGAGCGCGAGCCTGCTCGGTGCGCTGCTGGCGCAGATCCTCGGGCTGGCGGTGGTCTGCCTGGCCGGCGTGGTGTTCCCCTTCCGGCTGCCGGACGTGTGGCGCTCGGCCGGCGCGCGGCGGTTGTTCGGGGTGCCGGCGGTCGCGGTGGCCGGCGCGGCCGGGGCGGTGCTGATGGTCGGCCTGCTCGTGCTGCTCGTCGCCAACCCCACCCTGAACAGCGTCTACGGGCCGACCCGCGCGCTGTCGCTGTACGCCACCGGCGGGGTGCTGGTCGCCGGCGCGCTCTGGTACGCCGGCGCGCGGCTGGTGAACCGCCGCCGGGGTATCGACCTGTCCCTCGCGTTCAAGGAGATCCCGCCGGAATGAGCGACATACCTGTCACCGGGCTCCCACTGGACGACATCACCGCCGAAGGGCCCCGGCTGGTCCTGCGCCTCGCCGAACGCGGTCTGGTCGCCCGGCTCGTCGGTGGGGTCGGCGTGGCGGCGCACCGGCACGGTGACTCGCCGGCCGCGCTGGACCGAGGGTACGGCGACCTGGACGTGGTGGTGCCGGCCGGCTCGTCGAAGCGGCTCGCCTCGGCACTGGACGAGCTGGGCTACCAGGGCAACCGGCGGTTCAACGCGCTGCACGGCGACCGCCGGATGATGTTCCATGACCGGCGGCTCGGCCGGCAGCTGGACGTGCTGGTCGGGGTGTTCGCGATGTGCCACACCCTGGAGCTGTCGGACCGGCTGGGCACCGGGGGCGTCGCGCTCACCCCTGCCGACCTGCTGCTCACCAAGCTGCAGGTGGTCGAGATCAACGGCAAGGACCTGCTGGACGCGGTCAGCCTGCTGCACCACCACGAGCTGGCCGAGCGGGCCGACCTCGACGCCGACGTGCTCGACCTCGGCCGCCTCGCCGAGGTGTGCGGGCAGAGCTGGGGGTGGCACGCCACGGTGACGGACAACCTGCCGAGGGTCACCGATGCCGCGGCCGAGCTGCTCGCCGACGCGCCGGCCGACGCGGTCGCTGACCAGGTCGAACGGATCACCGCCCGGCTGGCCGACTGCCCGAAGTCGCTGCGCTGGCGCGCCCGGGCCCGGGTCGGCCGCCGGGTGGCCTGGTACGAGCTGCCAGAGGAAGTGGCTACCGACGTGGGAGGCGCCGCCCGTGGCTGACACCAGGCTGTTCTTCGCCACCGACATCCACGGCTCGGACACCTGCATGCGGAAGTTCCTGAACGCGGCCAAGTTCTACGGCTGCGACGTGGTGGTGATGGGCGGCGACATCACCGGCAAGATGATCGTGCCGATCGTGGCGGCTGGTGCGGGGACCTTCCGGGCCAGGCTGTTCGGCACCGACGAGGTGGTGGACGCCGACGGTCTGGCGACGCTGCGCAGGCGGATCACCGACGCGGGCTACTACCCGTACGACGCCGAGCCGGACGAGATGGCCGAGCTGGCCGCCGAGCCCGCGCGCGTCGACGAGCTGTTCACCATGGTGATGCGGGAGACCGTGCTGCGCTGGCTGGCGCTTGCCGAGGAGCGCCTCGCAGGTACCGGCGTCCTCTGCCTGCTCGCGCCCGGCAACGACGACCCGCCGTTCGTGGACGACGTGCTGCGCAGCTCCTCCCGGGTGATCAACCCTGAGGGCGGCCTGGTCGAGCTGCCCGGCGGGTTCTCCCTGGTCAGCGTGGGCTATGCCAACCCGACGCCGTGGGACTCGCCACGCGAGCTGCCCGAGCCGGACCTCGAGGCGCGGATCGTCGCCGAGGCGGAGAAGGTGCCCGATCCGTCCCGCGCCGTGTTCAACCTGCACGTGCCCCCCAAGCAGACCCCGCTGGACCAGGCGATGCTGCTGGACGAGCGGTGGCGCCCGGTGCTGCGCGGCGGCCGGCCGGTGATCGACGGCGTCGGCTCGACGGCCGTGCGCGCCGTGCTGGAGCGCTACCAGCCGATGCTCTCGCTGCACGGCCACATCCACGAGTCCAGGGGCGGCACCAAGCTCGGCCGCACGGTGGCGCTGAACCCCGGCAGCGAGTACTCCGAGGGCGTGCTGCGCGGCGCGCTGGTGACGCTGAGCCGGCGCAAGGGCGTGCGCGGCTACCAGCTGGTGTCCGGGTGAGCGCCGGGTTGGACCTGGCCACCGCGGCGGCGATGGCGGCGTACGTGACCGGCGAGGCGGCCCGGCGTGGCCTCGCGGTCACCGTGGCCGTCGCCGATGCACAGGGCGCGCTGGTCACCCTGGTCCGGATGGACGGCGCCGCCGGGCTGTCCGTGGTCACCGCGCAGCACAAGCTCACCACCGTGCTGCGCACCGGTCGCAGCACCCAGGCTGTCACCGACGACCTGGTCGCCGAGACCGCCGGGGAGCCGGCGCTGCTGCTCGGCATGGTGGTGCACGGTGGCGTCATCCCGATCCCCGGCGGCGTGCCGATCCTGCGCGCCGGCGTACTGGCCGGCGCCGTCGCGGTGTCCGGTGCCTCGAGCACCGACGACCACGCCCTGGCCACCCAAGCCGCCACCACCCCCTGACCGCGAGTCGGGGATTCTGTCAGGGTGGGTCGCGGATTCTGTCAGGGAGGGGAGCGTCAGCCGCCGGCGTCCCGGACGGTCAGCAGGGCCCGCAGCGACTCCAGCCGATCCCGCTCGATGTGGGTGTACGCGACCGACTCGGCGACCCGTTCGTTGCCCGACTCGATGGCTTCGAGCAGCTCGCGGTGGCCGTCGTAGGCATCCACCGGGTCGAGCGCCGAGGTCAGGTAGAACAGCCACATCATC
>DATAYB010000130.1:0-7461 GCA_036272795.1 Pseudonocardia sp. | reverse complement strand
GCTAGTCGATCGCGGGGCTCGAGGCGTGGGCCCAGTAACGGCGGGGGATGCGGCCGGCGCCCCGGGCGGCGCGACCGGCCTCGACGGCCAGGCGCATCGCGTGCGCCATCCGTTCCGGGTCCCCGGCGCGGGTCACGGCGGTGGCGAGCAGGACGGCGTCGCAGCCCAGCTCCATCGCCTGCGCGGCCTCCGACGCCGTGCCGATCCCGGCGTCCAGCACCACCGGCACGCCGGCCGCCTCCACGATCATCTCGATGTTGTGCGGGTTGCGGATGCCCAGCCCGGTCCCGATGGGCGAGCCCAGCGGCATGACCGCCGCGCAGCCCGCCTGCTCCAGCTTGCGCGCCAGCACCGGGTCGTCGTTCGTGTACGGCAGCACGGTGAAACCGTCCGCTACCAGCTGCTCGGCGGCGTCCAGCAGCTCGATCGGGTCAGGCAACAGGGTGCGTTCGTCGGCCACGACCTCGAGCTTGACCAGGTCCGTCCCCAGTGCCTCGCGCGCCAGTCGGGCGGTGAGCACGGCCTCGGCGGCGGTCCGACAACCGGCCGTGTTGGGCAGCGTCTCGATGCCGAGGCGGCGCAGCAGGTCGAGTACGCCGGTGCCCGCGGCGGCGTCGACCCGGCGCATCGCCACGGTCGTCAGCGCGGTACCGGAGGCGACGAGCGCGCGCTCCAGCACGGCCAGGTTCGTCGCGCCACCGGTGCCCATGATCAGCCGGGAGGCGATCTTGCGGCCGCCCACCACCAGCGCGTCGTCCATAGTGGACTCTGTCATCGTCAGCCTCCCTGCACTGCGGTCAGTACCTCGACGCGGGCATCGGCGGCCAGCCGGTACCGCGCCCAGTCCGCCCTCGGCACCAGCTCGTCGTCCACCGCGACGGCCACCCCGGTCGCAGGCGCGCCCAATGCGGTCAGCGCATCGGTCACCGTCGCCTGCTCGGTGACCTCGTGCGGCTTTCCGTTGATCAGGATCTGCATCGGCTACCTCCTCGCGGTCGGGCCGGTGAGCGCGGCCCTGTCGGCCGGCGCGGCCTCGTCGTCCGGCGCCGCCGGACCGGTCAGTGCGGCCGGAGCCCCAGAAGCCAGCCGGGCCGGATCGGCGACGGCGGCGGCAGGCGGCACCGGTTCGCCGCTCAACAGGGCCAGCACGGCGACGGTGGTGATCGGCGCGAGCAGCATGCCGTTGCGGCCGTGCCCGGTCGCCACGAGCGGCCCGCCAGCCAGCGAGCCGATCAACGGCAGGTTGTCCGGAGTGCCGGGACGCAGCCCCGCGGCGGCCTCGACCAGCGCGTACTCGGCGACGCCCGGCAGCACCCGCTCGGCGTCGCGCAGCAGGTCACGGACCCCGCCGACGGTCGGCTCGGTGTCGAACCCGGTCTCGTACTGGGTCGCGCCGATCACCAGGCCACCGCCGTCCCGGGGCACCGCGTACACCGGCCGGCCGTCCACCACCGCGCGCACCGTCCGGCTCGGCGGCGCCAGCGCGCCGGCCCGGTGCCGCAGCCGCAGGATCTCCCCCTTGACCGGGCGCACCAGCCCGTCCAGCCCCGCGTGCAACCCCGCGCTGTGCGCCCCGGCGGCGATCAGTACCGCGTCAGCCTCGACACACCGCCGGTCACGCCCGGCGCCGGCCCGTTGAGCGCCGATCCGTTCCCCGTCGGCCCCGTCGGCGAGCTCCACGCCGTCGGCCGTCACCCGGGCGGCGCGCGCCTCGACGAACCGCACGCCGGCCCGCTCGGCGGCGGCGCGCAGCGCGGCGAGCAGCACGCGGTTGTCGACGGCGAGGTCGCCCGGCACGGAGAGCCCGCCGCGCACGTCAGGGCCGATGGACGGCTCCAGCCGGCGCAGCTCGCGGGCGGTCAGCCGGTCGACCTCGCGGTCCAGCTTCGCCAGGTAGCCGGCGAGGTCGTCCAGCTCGGCGCGGTCCCCGGCGGCGGCCGCGACGACGACGGTGCCCTCGGTACGTAGCCCGGCGGGCCGGCCGGCGGCCTCGGTGAGCTCGGCGGCGAACGCCGGCCAGCGGCGCAGCGACTCCGCGCCGAGCTCGAGCAGGTCCTCCTCGCCCGGCCAGGCCTCGGTGACCGGCGCGAGCATGCCGCCCGCGACCCAGGACGATCCGCTGCCCGGCGCCGGGTCGACCAGCTCGACGGCCCAGCCGGCCTCGGCGGCCCGCCACGCGCAGCTCAGCCCGATGACCCCGGCGCCGACGATCGCGAGGCGGCCGCCCGGTCTCACTGTCTGTTCCCTCATCACTCCCGCTCCCTGCGCCGGCATGACCCGGATCAGGTTCGACGGTCGGGACCGCAACAGTCCCCTCTCAGCCCGATGCGCTGGCATTCGCATGCCCGGGCTCCCGTGCGCAACCACCCCACACCCTACGCGCCGAAGCGGCCCCGCGTTACCGAGCTGCACACGGGGCTGGTCACTTTGTGATCGAACCTGCCTGGTGTGCAGCTCGGTAACAACAGGACGTACCGTCGCGGGCGTGCCCGCTCTCGACGGTGGAAAACTGCGCGCCCGACTCGCCGACGCCAGGTTGTACCTGTGCACCGGCGCCCGCCGGGACACCCGCGACCTGGCCGAGTTCGCCGACGCCGCGCTGGCCGGCGGCGTGGACATCCTGCAGCTGCGCGACAAGTCCTCGGCCGGCGAGCCGCTGGAGGCCCGCGAGGAGATCGCCGCCCTCGAGGTGCTCGCCGAGGCCTGCGCCAGACACGGCGCCCTGCTCGCGGTGAACGACCGGGCGGACATCGCGGCGGCGGTCGGCGCGGACGTGCTGCACCTCGGCCAGGACGACCTGCCGGTCCCCGTGGCACGGCGGATCATCGGCGACGAGCCCGTGGTCGGCCGGTCCACGCACGCGGTGAGTGAGGCGGCCGAGGCCGCGGTCGAGCCCGGCGTGGACTACTTCTGCACGGGGCCCACCTGGCCGACGCCGACCAAGCCCGGCCGCCCCGCCCCCGGCCTGGACCTGATCCGCACGGTCGCCGGCACCGGCACCGAGCGGCCGTGGTTCGCGATCGGCGGCATCGACCGGGAGTCCCGGCTGGAGGACGTACTGGCCGCCGGCGCCCGCCGGATCGTGGTCGTCCGCGCGATCACCGAGGCCGCCGACCCCACCGCCGCCGCCCGGGCACTCGCCGACCGCCTCCGCGCCACGCCCTGACGCGCGCCGAGCCCCCGGCACCCCACGCGCAGGCCCGCACCCCCGCGAAAAGTTCGGGCGGTTACTGGGCGTGCGGGTCGCTGGTGGAGGTCGGTTGCTGGAACAGGCCGCCGCCCGAGTCCTCCCGCTTGCCCAGACCCGGCAGCAGGCCCGGCTGGCTCGACGGCGGCGCGCTCGGCGACGTCGAGTCGGACGAGTCCGGGCTGGCGGAGTCGGACGGGAGGATGTCCTCCAGGTGCTTCTTGTCGTGCTTGCTGGACTCCTTCGACGACTTGTCGGAGTCGGAGTCGTCGTTGGAGTCGCTGCTCGAGTCGGAGCTGCTGGACCGCTCGTGCTCGCTCGGCACCGGGGTCGGCTTCGGCTTGGGCAAGGGGTGCGGGTCGACGATCCGGCCGACGCTCGTGCCGCCGGTGCCGCCGGACAGCGGTGAGCCCTTCGCCCACTCGATGCCGGTGACCAGCGCCAACCCGATCAGGAAGATCACCAGCGTGCCGCTGACCAGCAGCTTGACCGAGCGGTGTCCGTTGCCGCCGGACTCCGCCTCGGCGCGCTCGGGGTCGAGCTGGACGGTCCGCAGCTCCTCGATCGGCGCGTCCTCGGCCCGGCCGGTGACCGCCTGCACCCGCGCCTTCGCCAGGTCCCGGGTGTGCTCGAGCGAGCGCTGGTAGAAGCGGGTCACCAGTGTCGTGGCGACCGAGCCCGCGGCCGCGCCACCGACCGTGCCGAAGGTGCCGAAGTACGAGCCGAACACCGCGGACGTCGCCGCCGCCATGCCACCGGCGAGCACCTTGCTCATGGAGAGCGCGTCGGCCGCCTTCCTCATCGTGCTCGGCTCGGCCGTCTCCTCGGCGACCGGCTGCAGCGGCCCGATCACCCGGTTCACCATCGGCGGCGGTGGCAGCACCACCGGTGGCACACCCGGCGGCTGCATCGGCAACCGCACCGGCGGCCGTCCCGGTCGGGGCGTCGCCGCCGACCAGCGCCTCGGCGGGCCGATCGGCGGCCGCGCCACCAGGTTGGGGTTGACCAGCGGGTTGGGGTTGACCAGGGGGTTCGGGCCCAGCGGCGGGTTCGAGCCGAGGGGCTGGTTCGGGTTGCCGCCCTGGTTCGGCACCGGTCGGCGCGGCGGCAACGGCTGGCCGGGCACCTGGCCAGGGCTCGGCCGCCTCGGCGCGGGAGCGGGCGTCGGACGGGGAGTCTGGCTCTGGTTGGGCGTCTGGCTCTGGTTGGGCGCGGGGTAGCGCAGCGGTGCGATCGGGCGTCGGGACACGCCGCGCAGTCGGGGGATCACGTTGGTTACTTCCTCAGCCAGCGGTTCGGGCGCGGTGGCGCCGGACGCCGGCTCGTCGGCTTGCTCGTCCTGCTGGTCGGGTGACTGGTCGTCTCGATCCTCTTTCGACTGGTCGGGAGTTGGTTCGTCGCCGGACTGCGCGTCGGGCCCGGTCGAGCGCTCCGGTTCGGCCGCCATCGCGGCCCGGACCGCCTCGGCGGAGATCGCGACCGTCGCGTCCGGAGCCAGCGTGACCACTGGTTCCGGTGTCGGCTCGGTTTCAGTCGCCGCCTCGGTCTCCGGTCCGGACTGCTCGGTCGAGGGCTCGACCGGGGCAGCCGGCTCGGAGGAGACTGCTTGCGCTGGTGACGCGGCCGGTTCCGGTTCCGGCTCGGTGTCAGGTCCTGACGACTCCACCGATGACACGTCCGCCGACGTGGGCTCCGCCCCGGGCGGCGTGGACGGGGCCGTCCCGGACTCGGCCGGTTCCGGGTTCGCCGACTCGGCCCGCTCCGACGCTGCAGTTGGGGCGACGGGCTCGGCCGGGGAGCTCTGGGGCGGCTCCTCGGCCTCGTTGGCGGGCTGGGCGGCTGGGTCGGGTTTCGCGGTCATAGCTCCGGGTGCAGTGGGTGGTGCGCGTATCAGTGATCAACGGGCCAGCCCCCCGCGACCATCCGGATGATCACTGATCGTGAGTGGCTTCACCCGACCGCGTCCGAGGGTATCGGATACCGGGGTGCCCCTCGGGCAGGGCCGTGCGCATCACGGGCCAGGACAGTGCGACGCAGGCCACCACCGGAACCCAGGTGAGCGCGCGGGCGATACCGAGCCCAACCACCTCGTCGGCGCGGTACAGCGGGATGAACACAGCCAGCCTGACCAGGTACTGCGCCACCCACACCCAGCTGGCCCTCGAGTAGCCGCGCAGCAGGTCGGGGTCCTGGCGCCACCGGGTCTTCTGACCGAGCGCGAGGCCGACGATCACACCGAGTAACGGCCACCGGACGGTGATGGAAGCCACCCAGGCGAGCGCGCTCGCGGCGTTGGAAGCGATCTGCAGCAGGAAGAAGTCGGCGGCTCGCCCGGTGCGCAGCACGATCAGTGCGGCGAGCACCACTCCGAGCAGGCCCAACGCCACCCCGGCCGGCCGCCGCCCCCTGGCCAGCCGGATCCCGGCCAGCACCACGCCGGCCGCGAAGGCCGCGGCGGCGCCCCACAGCACCCCCGCGGTCGCCGATCCATCGGCCGGCGGCACCACCGCACCGACCACCGCCCAGGCTGTGACAAATGCCACAGCCGGGATCCCGGCGTCCACGGCACCCGTCCGACCACCCAGTACTTCGGTCAGTGACGAACCCGAAACATCCGGTTCGCGAGTCATGCCCTCACTGTGCCCTATAGGACCCTGGCCTTCTCAAGAACACCTGGCGCGGGCCGGCGGAAAGAGGAATCCTGGATAGCCAACGGACGACCGGTTGGTGAATCGGTCCTGAACGAGGGGGAGGCGAGGTGCGACCCGCCTGGACGAGCTTCGTCGCACTGGGCGACAGCTTCACTGAAGGACTCGACGATCGGCGCGACGACGGCACGCCACGGGGCTGGGCCGATCGTGTGGCCGAACGGCTCGCGATGGACGTGCCGGACTTCCGATACGCCAACCTCGCCGTGCGCGGCAAGTGGCTGGACCAGATCGTTGCCGACCAGCTCCCCGTGGCCGAGCAGCTGCGTCCCGATCTGATCACGTTCAGTGCCGGCGGCAACGACATCATCCGCCCCCGCTGCTCGCCGGACTCGGTAGCCGAGCGGTTCGACGCGGCGCTGGGACTGGTCATGGCCATCGGGGCGGACGTCGTGGTCTTCGCCGGGTTCGACACGCGCCGGGTGCCGGTGCTCAGCCGCATCCGGGGCCGGATCGCCACCTTCAACGAACTGCTGCGCATGATCGCGGACAAGCACGGCTGCCGGCTGGTCGACCTGTGGGCCATGGAGCCGCTGTCCGACCCGCGCTCCTGGGGCCGGGACCGGCTGCACCTGACGACCGACGGGCATCGCCGGGTCGCGCTGCGCACGCTCGAGGTGCTCGGCGTTCCGGTCACCGAGGACTGGCGGGAGCCGCTGTCGCCAGAGGCACCCCGGCCGTGGCAGTACCGCCGCCAGGAGGACCTGTCCTGGGCTCGCGACTACCTGGTGCCCTTCCTGAAGGACTGGGCAAGGGGCCGGCAGACCGGCGAGGGCTACGCCGCCAAGCACACCGAGCTGCTGCCCTACCTCGAGGCCATGCCCGGGGCGAGCTCCCGCACCGGCTGACCTGGGTCAGCTGTCCGGCAGGCCGATCGCGCTGGCCACCCGGTCGGTGTGGAAGTCACCGTCGCCGAAGCGCAGCGCGGTGCTCGTGGCGTGTGTGGTGTACAGGTGCAGGTCGTGCTCGGCGGTGAAGCCGACCGCGCCGTGCACCTGCTGGCCGAGCGCGCAGACCCGCTGGTAGGCGTCGGACACCCAGGCCTTCGCCGCGGCACCGGCCAGCGCTACCTCGTGCGCGCTGTCGACACCGGCGGACAGCCGCCAGATCGCCTCGTACGCGATCAACCGGGAGCCCAGCACGTCGCTCGCCATGTCGGCGCAGTGGTGCTGGACGGCCTGGAAGGCACCGATCGGCCGGCCGAACTGTTGGCGCTGGCCGGCGTACTCGACGGTCAGGTCGAGCACGCGCTGGGCTCCGCCGACCATCTCCGCGCAGCTCGCCGCGGCACCGTGCGCATCGGCCAGCTCCACGACCCGCTCACCGCCGCCCACCTCACCGAGCACCGCGCCGCCCGGCACCTCGACGCCGTCGAGCCGCACCCGGTACATCCGGTCCGGGCCGACCACGTCCAGCGGCTCCACGGCGAGCCCCGCCGAGGCCGACGCGGCGTCCAGCAGGGCCGTGTCCAGCAGGAACGCGGTGAGGCCGGCGCCGGTGTCGGCCACCACGAGGAAGCCGTCGACGGCCGCCGCCCACGGTACGAAGAGCGCGGTGCCGTCCAGC
>DATAYB010000129.1:0-10319 GCA_036272795.1 Pseudonocardia sp. | reverse complement strand
ATCGTGGCCGCCGCCGTGTCCTCCACCTCGATACCGCGGTGGGCGAGGCAGCCGGTCGCCCCGAACACCTCGACCGGCTCGCCGAGCAGCCACACCAGCAGGTCGATCGTGTGGATGCCCTGGTTCATCAGCGCGCCGCCGCCGTCGAGGCGCCAGGTGCCGCGCCAGTCGCCGGAGTCGTAGTAGTCCTGGCTGCGCCACCACGCGATGCTGGCGACGCCCGAGGTGAGCCGGCCGAGCTGACCTGCGCGGACCGCCTGGTGCACCAGCTGGCTGGCGGGGTCGAAGCGGTGCTGGCTGATCACCGTGACGGTCCGGCCCGCGCCCAGCCGCGCCGCCTCGACCCGCCGCACCGCCTCGACCGTGACGTCGAGCGGCTTCTCCACGACGACGTGCTTGCCGGCGTCCAGGGCGGCGATCGTGGTCCCGGCGTGCAGCCCGCTCGGCGTGCACACGGCGACGGCGTCCACGTCGTCACGGGCGAGCGCCTCGGCCACCGAGGTCGAGTGCGCCGCGCCGTACTCCGCCGCGAGCTTCTCCGCCCGCTCCGCCACCTCGTCCACGGTGAGCACCAGCCGCGCCCGGTCACCGAGCGCGGCGATCGAGCGCGCGTGCACCTTGCCGATCACCCCGCAGCCGACCAGCGCGAACCGCAGCGGCAAGGCGGTCACCGGTACTCGATCCCCTCGTCGACCAGCAGCCCGGTGAACGCCGCGTGCGCCACCCCGAACAGCTCCGGCCCGCTGAACCCGCCGAAGGGACCGGCGGCGGCCAGGTGCGGCTCGAGCGAGAAGAAGCCGGTGAACCCGTCCGCGCGCAGGGCCCGCAGCGTGTCGCGAACCTCGCCGTCGCCCTGCCCTGCCGGCACGACCTCGCCGGTGGCCAGCAGGGCGTCCTTGATCTGCACGTACTCCAGGTGCGGGCGCAGCATCGCGTAGCCGTCGCTGTGCGGCCGGAACCCGCACTGCACGAAGTTCGCCGCGTCCCACGCCAGCCGCAGCTGGGGCGAGCCGACCGAGTCCACGATGTCGAGGCAGCGCGCCGGGCTGTCGCCGTAGATGCCCTTCTCGTTCTCGTGCAGCAGGATCACGTCCCGCCCGGCGGCACCCTCTGCCAGGGCGGCCATCCGGCGCAGCACCTCGTCGCGGTGGGTCGCGGGGTCGTCCCCGGCGGGCATGAAGAACGAGAACAGCCGCACGTACGGCGCCTCCAGCAGCGCCGCGACGTGCAGCGCGTGCTCGAACCGCCGCAGGTGCTCCCCGAAGCCGTCGGCCACCCCGATCTTGCCGATGGGCGAGCCGATCGAGGACACCCGCAGGCCGTGCTCTGCGAGCGTCTTCGCGACCCGGTCGAGCTGGGAGTCATCGAGGTCGAGCACGTTGGTCTGCCAGGCGCTGCGGAACTCCACGTACCGCACGCCGAGCTCGTCGAGCACCCGGCACTGTTCGTCGAGGTCGGGGGATATCTCGTCAGCAAAACCGGACAACGTCCACACAGGAACAATCTCCTCCGAAATCCGTGACGGTTCTGACTAGCCCTTCTCGGCTCCAGCGGCGAGCCCGCTGACCAGATAGCGCTGGAACAGCAGGTACAGCAGGACGACCGGAACCGAGCAGAGCACCGACGCCCCCATCAACTGTCCGTACTGCGGAATGGCGCCGCCCTCGATGCTCTGGCCGAACACCTGCAGGTCCACCGCGGCGGTCCGCGTGTCCGGGTGGGTCATGACGCTGGCGATCACCACGTCGTTCCAGCCCACCAGGAACGCGAAGACCAGCGCGACCACCATGCCGGGCCACGACAGCGGGACGACGATGCGCCAGAGCGTGCCGAACCGCGTGAGGCCGTCGAGCAGCCCGGCCTCCTCGAGCGACTCGGGAATCTTGCGGAAATAGGTGACCATCACCCAGGTCGCCAAAGGCAGCGCAAAGGTCAGGTACGCCAGGATCAGCGCGAGGCGCGTCCCCACCAGCGGCAGCCCCAGATAGGTCGTGGCCGACGAGAACACCATGAACAGCGGCAGGAGCAGCAGCACCTGCGGCACCGACTGCAGGAACACCAGCACCGCCAGGTACGGGCGGCGCCCGACGAAGGTGAACCTGGTCAGGCAGTAGGCCGCCCCGACCGCGAACACCACCGCCACCACGGCCGACACCAGCGCCACGACCAGGCTGTTCACCAGCCCGCTGCCCAGCGCCACGGTGTCCCACATCCGCGCGTAGTTGTCGAAGGCGAGATGGCTCGGCCACAGCGTGCCGCCTGCGATGTCCGCGTCCGGCGTCACCGACATCAGCACCATGAACAGCACGGGCACCAGCACAAAGGCCAGCAGGAGCGCGATCAGTACCCCGTTCAGCCGCGCCGGCAGCACCGCCTGCGCATCGCGCCCGCTCACGCGCCCGCCTCGCTGCGCCCGCTCACGCGCCCGCCTCCTCGGGCTTCGCATCCAGCCGCACGCCACGCAGGTAGAGCCACGCCGGAATGGCCAGAATGATCAGCGCGAGCACGGACATCGCGGCGCCCAGGCCGAACCGGAACACCTGGAACGAGGTCTGGTAGATGTTCACCGGGAGCACGTTGACCGCCTCCGGAGCGGGGCTGCCGAACAGCACGAACGGCAGCGTGAAGTTGTTGAAGTGCTGCAGTGTCGACAGGATCAACCCGAGGCTCAGCGGGCCCCGCAACTGCGGCAGCACGACGTAGCGCACCTTCTGCCACCAGCTCACGCCGTCCAGGTCGGCCGCTTCGTACAGCTCGGTGGAGATGGTCTGCAGGCCCGACAGCGCCATGAGGTAGATGAACGCCCAGGACGCCCACACGTCGACGGCGACGAGCGCCCAGAAGGCGGGCGGCCCGATCAGCCACTCGTTGCTGCCGCCGAGCCCGAGTGCCCGGAGCACCTTGTTGACGGCCCCGTCCGGCTGCAGCAGCACCTGCCACAGCGAGCCGGTGGCGAACTGCGGGATCACGTACGGCACCAGGTAGAGCGACCGCACGAGCCCACGGGCGGGCACCCGGCCGTTCACCGTGAGCGCCGCGAGCAGGCCGATCGGGGTGGCGATGGCCGTGGTCAGCAGCGCGAACGACACGCTCAGCCACAGCGAGTGCGGCATCGAGGACGTGGTCAGCGCCTCGACGAAGTTCGCCAGCCCGATGAACGGGGCACCCAGCCAGTCCCGCAGCGTGTACTGGTCCAGGTCGATGAAACCCATCCACACCGCGAGCAGGAACGGCAACGCCACGACGAGCCCGAGCAGCGCGAGCCCTGGCAGCATCAGCCAGAGTGGCCGCCGCTCACGCCGGCCTGGCCGGACGACCGGTGCCGGCGGGCCCGCTCTCCGGGCGCGGTCCGGCAGCACGGTCGCCGGCGGCACCTCAGCGGCCCTGCCGGCTCAGGGACGACTGGACCTTCTGGTTCGCGTCGGCCAGCAACCGCTGCACCGCGGCCGGGTCGTAGGCGCCGTTGGTGAGCGCGGGCAGCGACTGGGTGACCACGTTGGTCAGCCCGATCTGCGCATCCGACCACGCGCCGGTGAAGGTCGTCGGTACCGCGGTGCGCTCGGCCGCGATCAGGGGCGCCAGCTGCGGGTGCGCCTCGGCCTGCCGCCGGGCCGCCTCGGCGTTGGCCGGCAGCACGCCCAGGGTCTGCGAGTAGTCCAGCTGCACGTCGACGCTGGTGATCAGGTCGAGGTAGCTCAGCGCGAGGTCCTTCTGCCGGGTGTAGCTGGCGATCGCGATGTTGTCGCCGGACACGATGGTCCCGGCGGCGAGCCCCCCGGGCGGCCGGCTCGCGGCGCCCGGTGGCACCAGCGGCATCGGCGCGAACGCGTACTGCCCCTTGACCGCCGAGCCCTCCAGCGCGGGCACCGCGTTCGGCGTGACCATCGGCAGCATGGCCGCCTTGCCGGCCGTGAAGGCCGCCAGCGCCTGGGCGCTGCGCCAGCCGACCGACTTGGGGTCGGCCACGTGGTGGCGGGTGAGCAGGTCGAAGTAGTCACCGACGGCCGCCGCCACCTCGGGGCTGTCCAGCCGCGCCTGCCTCAGGTCGTCACTGACCAGCCGCCCGCCGCCCTGCAGCGTGAACATCCAGACGAACTTCCACGGGTCGTACGGGTCGGCGTAGTCCAGCGCCGTGCCGTACACCCCGGCGGCCGGCTGGGTGAGGCGCGTGGCGTCGGCGATGAACTCGTCCCAGGCCACCGGGGGTGCCGCGATCCCGGCGGCGCGGAACATCGCGGTGTTGTAGACCATCCCGTACGGGCGCGTCGACACCGGGACGCCGATCTGGTGTGCCGGGTCCGGGCCGGACATGCCGAGCGACTCGGGCACGAAGCGGTCCCGCCCGCCGATCTTCTGCCAGTCCGCCTCGCTCAGGGTCTGGAACCCCTTGGTCGCGTACGCGACCGGCGTGAACGTGGTGCCCAGGTGGTAGACGTCCGGGCCGTCGCCGCTGACGATCGACGTCTGGATCTTCGTCTGTTCCTCTCCGGCACTGGCGAAGGTCTCGAAGGACAGGTCCGCGCCCGTCTTCGCCTTGAACTGCTGCTTGACCCGGTCCAGCCAGGCCCGCTGCTCCTGGGGGTACTGCGGGTCGGTCGCCACCAGCACCCGGAGCTGGGCGCCGCCGGTGCCCGTGCCACCACCGCCGCACGCGGCGACCCCGGCCAGCAGCAGCGCCAGCACGGCGACCGGTCCGATCCTGCCGATGAACAACCCTCTGCCTCGATGCATGCCCACGTCCTTGTCAGGCTCATCCAGGGCACCGGCGTGGCGCCGGTCACTCCCCCATCCCCTCGGACTGTAGGCATCCGCCCGCCGATCTGGCAATCGGTTGCCAATCGTTGCCGGCCGGGGTAGAACCGTGCCCGAGCTCGACAGAGGGAGCACCGGGTGACCGAGGTCAACACGGGTACCTCCCCAGGCTCGGCGGGCCGCCGTCGCCGGCCGCCGGCCGTCACCATCCACGACGTGGCCAGGGCCGCCGGCGTTGCCGCCTCGACCGTGTCGCGGTCCTTCAGCAGGCCCGAGCGCGTGAACGTCCGGACCCGTGAGCACGTCCGGGCGGTCGCCGAGCAGCTGAACTACCGGCCCAACCCGGCCGCAAGGGCCCTGCCGTCCGGGCGCACCGAGACCCTGGGCCTGCTCGTCCCGGACATCACCAACCCCTTCTTCTTCGACCTCATCCGCGGCGCGGAACGGCAGGCCAGCGCGGCCGGCTACACCCTGGTGCTCTCCGACACCGAGGAGTCGCCGTCCAAGGAGGCCCGCACCGTCGAGCAGCTGCAGCGCGCGGTGGACGGCTTCGTGCTGGCCTCCTCGCGGCTCTCGGCAGGCCGCATCCGCGAGCTCGCCGCCGACAACATCCTCGTGCTGATCAACCGCCGGGTCGCGGGCGTGCCCTCCGCTGTCGCCGACAACACCGACAGCACCCGCCAGCTCGTCGAGCACCTCGCGTCGCTCGGGCACCGCCGGCTGGCCTACCTCGGCGGCCCCCGGCCCTCCTGGTCGAACGCCCAGCGCTGGGAGGCCCTGCAAACGGCCGCGCAGGAGAAAGAACTGACCTCCGTTCGCCTCGGTCCCTACCCGCCGTTCCTGGCCGGTGGGGCCGCCGCCGCTGACGCCGCCATCGGCTCCGGGGCGACCGCGGTCATCGCGTTCAACTCGCTGCTCGCCATCGGGGTGCTGCGGCGCTGCGCGGAACGGGGCAAGCGGGTGCCGGAGGACATCAGCATCGCCGGCTACGACGACATCTTCGGCGCCGACTTCTGCTCCCCGCCGCTGACCACGGTGGCGTCGCCGATCCAGGACGTCGGGCGCGCCGCCGTCGACCTGCTGCTCGGCCAGCTCACCACGCACCTGGGCCGGCGCGAGCCGCACGGCGTCACACTGCCCTGCTACCTGCGCATTCGGGACTCGACGGGTCGCGCGCCCGGCGGCGAGCCCGGCGATCGGGCAGTCTGAAGGCAATGGATATCGAGTTTGTCGATGACCTGCTCGCCGAGGTCGCCCAGTCGGAGCTGATGCCGAGGTTCGGGCGCCTTGCCGCGACGGAGGTGTTCACCAAGTCGTCGGCCTTCGACGTCGTGTCCGTCGCGGACCGCGCCGCCGAGCAGGCCATCACGCGCGCCGTGCTCGGCCGCTACCCCGAGGCCGTCGTGATCGGCGAGGAGGCGGCCGACGCCGACCCGACGATCCTCGACCAGCTCGAGACGGCCGAGCTCGCACTGGTCGTCGACCCACTGGACGGCACCAAGAACTTCGTGTCAGGGCTGCCGCTGTTCGCCGTCATGGCCGCGGTGCTCCGCGCCGGGCGCGTCGTCGCCGGCGTGATCCACGACCCGCTCACCGGCACCTCGGCGATGGCCGTCGAGGGCGAGGGTGCGTGGCTGCGCCGGGACGGGGTGCACGAGCGCAGGCTGCGGGTCGCGGCGCCGGCCCCGGTCGATGAGATGGAGGCCGTCGCCGGCACCCAGTTCGTGACCGAGCCACTGCGCAGTGTGCTGGCCGGCAACCTCGACCGGCTGGGCAGCCACACCTGGATGCGCTGCGCCGGCCACGAGTACCGGATGGCCGCCGCCGGGCACTGCCACCTGCTCATGTACCACCGGCTGATGCCATGGGACCACGCGCCGGGCTGGCTGATCCACCGCGAGGCGGGCGGCTACAGCGCCCACTTCGACGGCACGCCGTTCCAGGTCGGCCGGATGTCGGGCGGCCTGCTGTGCACGCCGGACGAGGCCTCCTGGCACGCCGCCCGCGACGCGCTGTTCGTGCCCCGCCCGGCCGGCTGAGCGCCGCTGCCCGGCCGGTCGGGGCACGCGCTCGGCCCGCCGGAGCTCAGCCCCGCCGGACCGCCGCCGCGTCCCGCACGGTCGTGCGGATCCGGTACAGGCTGGTCGTGGCCGTGATGTACAGCGTGCGCCCGTCATCCCCGCCGAAGCACAGGTTGGCGATCGTCTCGGGCACCGCCACCCGCTCCGCCCGCTGCCCCTCCGGTCCGAACACCTGCACGGAGTCGGCGCTCGAGCTCCACACGTTGCCGTGCTCGTCGACCCGGATCCCGTCCGGCAGCCCGGGGTTGATCTCGGCGAACTCCCGGCCGTTCTTGCACCTGCGCCCGTCGAACACGTCGTAGCAGTGGATCGAGTGCCCGCCGGGGCGGCCGGGGTCGCGCACGCCGCCGGGTGGCGAGATGCCGGAGTCGGCGACGTAGAGCAGTGACTCGTCCGGCGAGAACGCCAGCCCGTTCGGCATCTCGACGTCGATCACGACCGGGCGCACCGAGCCGTCCGCCGGGTCGAAGCGGAACACGTGGTGGTCGCCGTACTCGACGTCACCGGCGTGGCCCTCGCCGGCCTTCTGGATGCCGTAGGACGGATCGGTGAACCAGATGGTGCCGTCGCTCTTCACCACGACGTCGTTGGGTGAGTTGAACCGGACGTCCAACCAGCCGGCCACGACCTCCTCGACGGCGCCGTCCCGGTCCCGCTCGATCCGGCGCCGGCCGTGCGAGCACTGCACGACCGAACCGTCCAGGTCCAGGGTCCGTCCGTTGGTGAACTCGACACCGTCCTGATAGGTCGTCAGCTCGCCGGTGTCCTCGGAGAACTGCAGGATCCGGTTACCGGGGATGTCGCTGAACCGGCAGGTCCGGGACCCGGCGACCCACACCGGCCCCTCCGCCCACACCGCGCCGGAGCCCAGCTTCTCCAGGGTGGCACCCGGCTCGATCAGCCCCACCATCTGATGTCCTCCTCGTGCCGCGGACGCACTTGCGCCCATAGAGTTCCACCTAGCCGGGCCCAGTGGGGCGCGCTCCGGCTGTGAATGGTCGCGGCGAGGGGAGATGCAATGTTGCGCAGTCAGGAGTGGTTCGACAACCCGGACAACCCCGGTATGACCGCCCTCTACATCGAGCGCTACATGAACTGGGGCCTGACCAGGGACGAGCTGCAGTCCGGCAAGCCGATCATCGGTATCGCCCAGACCGGCTCGGACCTGTCCCCCTGCAACCGGCACCACCTGCAGCTCGCCGACCGCGTCCGCGAGGGCATCCGGGAGGCCGGCGGCATCGCGTTCGAGTTCCCGGTGCACCCGATCCAGGAGACGGGCAAACGGCCCACCGCGGCACTCGACCGCAACCTCGCCTACCTGGGGCTCGTCGAGGTGCTCTACGGCTACCCGCTGGACGGCGTGGTGCTCACGACCGGCTGCGACAAGACCACGCCGGCCTGCCTGATGGCGGCGGCCACGGTGAACATCCCGGCGATCGTGCTGTCCGGCGGCCCGATGCTCAACGGCTGGCACCGTGGCGAGCGCACCGGCTCCGGCACGATCGTCTGGAAGGCCAGGGAGATGCTGGCTGCCGGTGAGATCGACCAGGCCGGCTTCGTCGAGCTCGTCGCCTCGTCAGCGCCCTCCCCGGGGCACTGCAACACGATGGGCACGGCGCTGACGATGAACTCGCTGGCCGAGGCCCTCGGCATGAGCCTGACCGGCTGCGCGGC
Organism: Pseudonocardia sp.; assembly: GCA_036272795.1. Classification (GTDB taxonomy): domain Bacteria; phylum Actinomycetota; class Actinomycetes; order Mycobacteriales; family Pseudonocardiaceae; genus Pseudonocardia. The sequence goes on along the minus strand of DATAYB010000129.1, from coordinate 1,812 downwards.
GATCCCCGCCCCGCACCGCGACCGGGCCCGGATGGCCTATCTGACCGGCCGGCGGGCCGTCGAGCTGGTGCACGAGGACGTCAAGCCGTCCGACATCTTGACGCGCGCGGCCTTCGAGAACGCGATCGTGGTCAACTCGGCGATCGGTGGCTCCACGAACGCCCCGATCCACCTCACCGCGATCGCCCGCCACATCGGCGTCGACGTCCCGCTCACCGAGTGGCAGCGGATCGGCCTGCCGGTGCCGCTGCTCGTCGACCTGCAGCCGGCCGGCCAGTACCTCGGTGAGGAGTTCCACCGGGCAGGCGGCGTGCCGGCGGTGCTGCACGAGCTGATGGCGCACGGGCTGATCAGGGAGGAGGCGCTCACGGTCACCGGCGCGACCATGGGCGCGAACTGCCGCGATACGGCGGCCACCGACCGCGCGGTGATCCGGACCTTCGACAAGGCGCTTGTCGACGACGCCGGGTTCGTGGTGCTCGGCGGCAACCTGTTCGACGCCGCGATCATGAAGACCAGTGTGATCTCGGCGGAGTTCCGGCACCGCTACCTGTCCGACCCCGAGCACCCGGACGTCTTCGAGGGGCGGGCGATCGTGTTCGACGGGCCGGAGGACTACCACCACCGGATCGACGACCCGGAGCTCGAGATCGACGAGGGCTGCATCCTTTTCGTCCGGGGTGCCGGCCCGCTCGGCTACCCCGGCGCCGCCGAGGTGGTCAACATGCAGCCGCCAGCCGAACTGATCAAGAAGGGCGTGCACACGCTGCCGTGTATCGGCGACGGCCGGCAGTCCGGCACCTCGGGCTCGCCGTCCATCCTGAACGCCTCGCCGGAGGCCGCCGCCGGGGGTGGCCTCGCCGTGCTGCGCACCGGTGACCACGTCCGGATCGACCTGGTCAACGGCACAGCGAACATGCTGGTGTCCGACGAGGACCTGGCGACGCGCCGCGCCGAGCTGGACGCCGCGGGCGGCTACCCGATGCCGGCGTCGCAGACCCCGTGGCAGGAGATCCAGCGCTCCATGGTCGAGCAGCTCTCCGCCGGCATGGTGCTCACGCCCGCCGTCGAGTACCAGCGCGTCGCCCAGACGAAGGGCATCCCGCGCGACAACCACTGACGGCGGCGCTGGTCAGGGGCGTCGCTCCGCAATGCCGGTGTTTGGGGATCAGCTCAACCTCACTCGCATTGCGGGCGCGCCCGGGCGCGACTGTGGGTTGAACTCGGTGGTGGTCAGCGGCCGCCCGGGGCGCTGAGCTCCAGGACGCGCTGGTCGCCGGCCTCGGCCTGCACGAGCTCGCGTGCCTGGCCGAGCAGCCGGCGTCCCGTGCGCGGGGCCACCTCGATGCCGAGCAGCGGGCCGACCATCTCGCCGGTGACCTCGTCGGCATCCGGCGCGCCCATCAGGTACCGGGCCAGCCGGAGCACCCTCGGGTCGATCGACCGGCGGTCCTGACGCTGCTCGCCGCCCTGTTCACTCTGGTCGCCCTGTTCGCCCTGGTCTGGGTGCCAGTCGTCAGCCACCGACGAGTGCTCGTCAGCGACGGCCGAGGGCGGTGGGGCGGCGGCCGGAGCGGGCGGCCCGGGCAGCCGCGCCGGTCCCGCCTGCGGGACCGCGACCGCCGGCCTCGGCGGGGCCTGGTTCGGCGCCTGAGCGGTGGGGACGACCTGGGTGGTGGTGTGGTCGAGGGCGGTGAGTTCGAGGACGAGGGTGCGCCAGGTGCGGAAGGTTTGCCAGGGGGCGAGTGCGATGCGGATGACGCGGGGGTAGGGGATGGCGACGGGGGGTGGGAGTCCTCGGCGGCGTTGGAC
>DATAYB010000128.1:0-3555 GCA_036272795.1 Pseudonocardia sp. | reverse complement strand
ACTATTGCCCGCGCGGTTTGCTTGGTGGCCGACGCACACAGGAACGACGGAGGACGCGGCAATGTCGTGGTGGGACAGCTACCGGGCGGTGTACCGCGCCGAGCTGAAGGCCAGTGCATTCGAGCTGGCGGATCACGGTTGGCCGGTTCTGCCCGGTAGCTACTGGCAGGCGGAGCGTTGGCTGGGAGCCGACGGGGCGGAGGCGCCCGGCCTGGCGCCGATCGAGGGTGACGGACTGGCCAGGGCCACCCGGGAGCCGGATGAGGTCGACGCCTGGTGGTCCGAGCGGCCGTACTCGGTGTTGCTGGCCACCGGCTCGGCGGTCGACGCCATCGAGGTCTCGGCGCTGGTCGGCCGGCGGGTGTGCGCGATGCTGCGGGAGAGCGACCTGGTGGTGCCCGTCGCGGCCACGCCGACCGGCCGTTGGTGGTTTGCGGTCCGGGCCGGTGAGGCGCTGCGCCCGGAGCTCGCTTCGCGCACGGACGTCGTGCTGCACGGCCGGGGCGACTGGGTGGCCGCGCCGCCCTCGGAGGGGCCGCAGGGTGTCGTGCACTGGCGTGTCCCGCCGACCGCGTGCGGCTGGCAGCTGCCTAACCCGTGTGACCTGCAGGTCACGTTGCTGGATGTGCTCGGGCAGCGCTCGATGCTCGCGCCGGTCGACACCGGTCTCGGCTCGGTGGGTACCGGCGTCCGTTCCTGAGGGGCCGGACCGCGGCCCGGCCTGCGCCTAGTCAGCTGGCTCGATGGTGTGGCCCAGCGCGTCGAGCACGATGTCGAGCACGACAACCGCACCCGGCTTGTCCAGCGGGTTGTTGCCGTTGCCGCACTTCGGTGACTGCACGCACGACGGGCAGCCGAACCGGCACTCGCAGTCGGCGATCGCGTGCCGGGTCGCGGTGAGCCACGGAACCAGCTCCTGGTAGCCGCGTTCGGCGAAGCCCGCGCCGCCCGGGTGGCCGTCGTGCACGAACACCGTGGGTACCCCCGTGTCCGGATGCAGCGCGGTGGACATGCCGCCGATGTCCCACCGGTCGCACACCGCGAACAGGGGCAGCAGCCCGATCGCGGCATGTTCCGCGGCGTGCAGTGCGCCGGGGATCCGGTCGGCGTCCAAACCGGCGTCGAGCAGCAGCGACTCCTCGATCGTGTACCAGACCGCCCGGGTGTGCAGCGTCTGCGCCGGCATGTCCAGCGGCACCGTCTCGATCACCTCGCCGCTGGGCCGCCGCCGCAGGTAGGACACCACCTGCGAGGTCACCGTGACGTCGCCGAGCTGCACCGTGACCCCGCCGGCCGGGTACCGCACCGCGTGCGCGTCGCCTACCGCCTCATCGCCCGTGCCGTCCGGGTCGCCCGTGCCGCCGGCCACGCCGGCGCCGCCCGCCCCCACTCCCGGCGGCAGGTCGACCGGGTCGACGTCGACCACCGCGACGTCGACCACGGAGCGCGCCAAGGTGTGCCAGTCCGGCTCCTCGGCGTGCACCAGGGCGAGCCCGTCGTCCAGGTGCAGCTCGTCGACCACGAAGCTGGCGCCGCGGTGCAGGTACACCGCGCCCGGGTGCACGGTGGCCGGCGCGGTCGCCGCGTCGACGGTGCCGAGCATTCGACCGGTGTCGGCCTCGACCACGGTGACCTGGCCCGCGCCGGAGCCCCGGATGTCCACGCCGGCGGCCGGCCGCTCGGACGGCAGCGGCCAGAACCAGCCGGCCGGGCGCCGCCGCAGCACGCCGTCCTCGGTCAACGCGTCGAGCACCGCGCGCGCCCGCGCACCGCCGAACACCGTCGCCACCTCCGCCTCGGTGACCGGCGACTCGGCCGCCGCGCAGGCCAGCTGCGGCGCGAGCACGTACGGGTTCGTCGGATCCAGCACACAGCTCTCCACCGGCCGCCCGAGCAGCGCGTCCGGATGGTGCACCAGGTACGTGTCCAGCGGGTCGTCCCGCGCGACCAGCACAACGAGCGCCTCCCGCCCCGCCCGGCCCGCGCGCCCCGCCTGCTGCCAGAACGAGGCCCGCGTGCCCGGGAAGCCGGCGACCAGCACCGCGTCCAGCCCGACGATGTCGATGCCCAGCTCGAGCGCGTTCGTCGACGCCACCCCGAGCAGCTCACCGGAGCCCAGCGCCGCCTCCAGCGCACGCCGCTCCTCCGGCAGGAAGCCCGCCCGGTACGCCGACACCCGAGAGACCAGCGCCGGGTCCACCTCGGCCAGAGCCCGCGCGGCCCGCAGTGCCGTCACCTCAGCGCCCCGCCGCGACCGCACGAACGCCAGCGTGCGCGCCCCCTCCACCACCAGGTCCGCGAGCATCCGGCCCGCCTCGGCACCGGCCGAACGCCGCACCGGGGCGCCGTTCTCCCCGGTCAGCTCCTCCAGCAGCGGCGGCTCCCAGAGCGCCACGGTGCGCGGCCCACGCGGCGAGCCGTCCTCGGTGACCGCCGTCACCTCCAGCCCGGTCAGCCGCCCGGCGGACTCCTCCGGCCGTGCCACCGTCGCCGAGGCCAGCACGAACGTCGGGCTCGCCCCGTACCGCGCGCACAACCGCCGCAGCCGGCGCAGCAGCAGCGCCACGTGCGAGCCGAACACCCCCCGGTACGCATGGCACTCGTCGACCACCACGTAGCGCAGCCTGCGCAGGAAGCTCGCCCACCTGGCGTGCCGGGGCAGGACCGTGCGGTGCAGCATGTCCGGGTTGCTGAACACCCACCGGGAGTGCGCGCGCACCCAGTCGCGCTGCTCGTACACGGTGTCACCGTCGAACGCGGCCGCCCGCACGTCGTCGAACCCGCAGGCCAACACCGAACCGAGCTGGTCGGCCCCGAGCGCCTTGGTCGGTGACAGGTACAGCGCGGTCGCCTTCGGGTCCTCGAGCAGTGCCGTCAGCACCGGCAGCTGGTAGGCCAGCGACTTGCCCGACGCCGTGCCGGTGGCCAGCACCACGTGCCGCCCGGCGCGCGCCAGCGACGCGGCCGCCGCCTGGTGTGCCCACAGCCGCCGCACGCCCAGCCCGGTCAGCGCCTCGACCGCCCGGGGATGCGCCCAGGCCGGCCATTCGGCCTCCTCCGCCGCCCGCGCCGGCAGCTCGGCGACGTGCGTCAGCGGCGACTCACCGGGCGCCACCCCGGCCAGCACCCGCGCGAGCAGGCTGCCCGGCTCCGGGCACGCCGACGGCTGGCCGGCCGGCGAAGGCGGCGCGGGGAGGCAGGGACCGGGGAGCGCGGACATCGCCGCCATTGTTACTCCGCGCCACCGACAACCTCATGCGGCTCAGCTCCCAACCTCGGCTCCCGGTCAACCTCGGCCCTCGGTCAACCTCGGCTCCTCGGCTCCCGGCAACTCGGCACGAACCGCCCACCGCGCCACCAACCACACCGCGAAACGCACCGCCGAACGGGCCACCAAACACTCCGCCAAACCCACAGGATTGACACCAGCTCGGGTGAATTGTGGGGTGCACGAGAATGACGCTGGCCACGTTTTGCCAGCCATGCCTACACCCGTCCTCAGATGCCCGAAGGCACCCCCATACACTGCGGCAACATCGGGGGTCGCTGACTAGC
>DATAYB010000127.1:0-7929 GCA_036272795.1 Pseudonocardia sp. | reverse complement strand
GGCGAAGTCCTCACCCGCGTCGTGCAGCCGCAGCGCGGCGGCGAGCCCCGCGTATCCCGCGCCGACGACGACCACATCGGTCTCGACGAGGTCGTGCTCGCTCTGCTCCCACATGGCACGCAGCTTGACGCAACACTGACGAATCAGTCAATCGTTGCTGCCAGAGTGTTGACACCCGATGTGTCCAAAGCAACACTGACTGAATAATCAAACGTTGCGATCGAGGTCAGGAGGCCAGCATGGCCACAACGACGGAAGCCACGATCGTCGAAGGCGGAGAAGTCGGCACCGGCAAGGGCCTGCACAGGGGCGCGCTCGGCATGGCCACCAGCCTCATCCTCGCGGTCGCGTCCGCTGCGCCCGCCTACAGCCTCGCCGCGACGATCGCGTTCGTCGTCGCCTTCGTCGGGTTCCAGGCGCCGTCGGTCGTGGTGCTCGCGTTCGTGCCGATCCTGTTCGTCTCCTTCGGCTACGCCGCGCTCAACCGCCGCGACCCCGACTGCGGCACGATCTTCACGTGGGCGAGCAGGTCGCTCGGTCCGCGCATCGGGTTCATGGGCGGCTGGGCGATCATCGCGTCGTTCGTGCTCGTGATGGGCAGCCTCGCCCAGGTCGCCGGGCAGTACGTGCTGGTGCTGTTCGGTGCGGACCGCATCGCCGCCGACCCGACTAGCCCGTGGGTGCTGCTCGTCGGCCTCGGCTGGATCGCGCTGATGACGATCATCTGCTACCGGGGCATCGAGGTCGCCGCAGCGGTGCAGCGCGCCCTGCTGTTCCTGGAGTTCCTCGTGCTCGTGCTCTTCTCGGTCGTCGCGCTCGTCCGCGTCTACACCGGACATGCGGGTGCCGGCGCCCACGGCCCGCAACTGTCCTGGTTCAACCCGCTGGCCATCGCCTCACCGAGCGCCTTCGTCAGCGGCCTCGTGCTCGTGCTCTTCATCTACTGGGGCTGGGAGACCGCGCTGACCGTGAACGAGGAGACCAGGGACAGCCGCCGCACCCCCGGCCGCGCCGCCACGTTGTCGACCATCCTGCTGCTCGCGCTCTACCTGCTCGCCACCGTGGCCACGCTGTCCTTCGCGGGCATCGGCACCTCCGGCATCGGCCTCGGCAACCCGGACAACTCGAGCGACGTGTTCTCCGCTGTCGGCCGGGAGGTGTTCGGCAACGGCGGGGTCGGTTCCGTGCTCTGGCACCTGCTCGTGCTCATGATCCTGTCCTCGGCTGCCGCCTCCACCGAGACCACCGTGCTCACCCTCGGCCGCACCGTGCTGGCCATGGGCGGCCGCGGTGCCATACCGACGATCTTCGCCAGGATCCACCCGCGCTTCGCCATCCCGCACGTGTCCACGATCGCGGTCGGCGTCGCGGGTGCCGCCTGCTACGTCCTCATGAACTTCCTCAGCCACGGGCAGGTCATCGGCGACGCCGTGTCCTCGTGCGGCCTGCTCATCGCGTTCTACTACGGACTCACCGGCCTCACCTCCGCCTGGGCCTACCGGCGCGAATGGCGGCGCAGCGCGCGCGACCTCTGGCTGCGCATCGTCCTGCCGGCCCTCGGCGGCCTCGTGCTCGTCGCGGCGGGCATCTGGAGCCTGCGCAACGACTGGGACCCGGCCAACAGCGCCACCTCGTGGACCCTGCCGTTCCCGCCGCACTGGCACATCGGCGGCATCTTCGTGATCGGCGTCGGCGCCATCCTGCTCGGCGTCGTCCTCATGCTCGTCCGCCAGGCCACCGGCGCGCGCTTCTTCCGCGCGGAGGCCGACGTCACGCCCTAGTCCGGCAGCTTCATGCCGAGCGCGGCGGCGCGGGCGGTCGCCTCGGCGGGGAAGATGTTGCGCAGTACGAACGGGTCGGCCCCGAGTACCCAGTCCGGGGCGAGCGCCGCCGAGTACCGCTCGAAGTAGAGCAGCTGCTTGGTGAACAGCGTGAGCTCCGGGGGAGCGGCGCCGGAGTGCTGGCGCGCGGTCGCCACCAGCATGTCGGTGATCCTGCGCGAGTTCAGGCGGGCGATCGGGGCGTCCAGCAACGGCCCGAACACCGCGCCGAGCGCCCAGCCCAGCTGCGCGTCGCTGCCGGCCGACGTGTCCAGCACCCCGCACCGGCGCAGCCCGCGCGCGACGCGCTCGAAGTCACGGTCGAACATCGCCGTGTAGAGCATGTCGCGCAGCAGCTCACGCCAGCTGGGCGCCAGCTCGCCCATGATGCCGAAGTCCAGGTAGGCCAGCCGGCCGTCGTCGGTGATCCACAGGTTGCCGGCGTGCGCGTCGCCGTGGAAGGGGCCGTGCAGGATCGCCGCCTCCAGCCACGCCTTGACGCCCCGGCGCAGCGGCAGCTCACCCTCCATGCCGCGCGCGGCGAGCGCCTCGGGGTCGTCCAGCGGGCAGCCGTAGATCCGCTGCATGCAGATCACCCCGGGGCCGCACCACGGCCAGTAGACCTCGGGCACCAGTACGCCGGTGTTGTCGTCGAAGGCGCCGACCGACGCGGCGAACCGCTGCTGGTTGGTGGCCTCGAGGGCGAAGTTCAGCTCCTTGCAGGTGACCTCGTGCAGCTGCTCCACGATGCCGACCACGCTGGCGAGGCGGACGAGCTCGACCCGGCCGTCCAGTAGCAGCGCCAACCGGTACATGATCCGCAGGTCGGTGACCATCCGCCGCTCGATGCCGGGGCGGCGCACCTTGACCACCGCGGCCCGGCCGTCCGGCAGCACGCAGGCGTGTACCTGGGCGATCGACGCCGCCGACAGCGGCACGTCGTCGAACTCGGCGAACAGCTCTGCCACCGGCCGGCCCAGCGACTCCGCCACCAGCCGGCGGGCCCGCTCGGCGGGGAACGGGGGCATGTCGTCCAGGCAGCGCAGCGCCGACGTGCTCAGCGCCTCCGGGAACATGCCCGGCGAGGACGCCATCAGCTGGCCGAGCTTGACGAACGTCGGTCCTAGGCGGCCGAACGCGGTCACCGCCCCGTCCGCGAGCGCCTCCGCCAACGTCCCCGGCTCGACAAGTGGCCCGCCGGGAGCTCCAGATCCGGGCCCGCCCCCGCGGCGTACCCGCCGCACCCCCTCGGCCAGCGTCCAGTGCGCGGCGGCGAGCAGCAGGTACCCCGCCAGCACGGCGCAGACGACCACGATCCTGGCCAGCTCGCGCGGCCCGAACCTGGCCAGCGGCGGTCGGGGCACCCGCAACGCCTCGGCCGGCGGCCCATCGACGTAAGGCCCGCCCGAGTAGGGCCCGCCGACGTAGGGCCCGCCGCCGTCAGGAGCGTCCGAGTGCGAACCGCCGGCCACGCCCGACAACGCCGGCGCTCAGCGCAGCCGGCGGCGGCGGGACGGCGGCTGCGCGGGGGCGGCCGGGGTCAGCGCCGGGATGAGGAGCTCACCGAGGAAGTCGGTCAGCTCGCCGGGCGGCTCGATCAGGATCAGCGAGGCGGTGATCCTGACCAGCCACTGGGCGAGCGCCATCGGGTCCCGCTTGGCCAGGTTGCCGGTGCCGATGGCCAGGGTGACCAGCGGCACGAACGCGGTGGTGGCCCGCTCCAGCAGGTCCGGTACGTCCCTGGCCACGAACGAGCCGATCAGGTCCCGCTCGTCGGCCAGCATCTTGGCCAGCACGGGGTGCGCCCTTGCCTCGCGGACGAGGGTGGCCAGCAGGTCGACCACCGACTGCGGGCCGATCGGGAAGCTGATCCGGCTGGGCAGCGAGCTGAGCAGCCGGTGCGAGTCCCTTGCGGCCAGCAGCATGGCCTGCTGCTCGATGTTGCCGACCTGGCGGTAGACCGTCGTGCGGTTGACCCCGAGCTCCTGCGCCACGTCCTGCACCGAGGTGCGCCGGATGCCATAGCGGGCGAAGCAGCGCGAGGTGGCGTCGAGGAACGGGTCGAGCGAGGCCGGGGGCAGCGGCGGGAAACCCTGGATCGACTCGGGCAGGGGCAGCACAGAGGGGTGGTCCACCTGTGTTCCCTCCCGGTCGGTCGTCGCGGTTGGTGTCATGACAACCCTATCGAGTAGCGGCCGGCTCGGCGCTTGCGCCTCGATGCAACTATAGAGCAGTATTGTTGCACTGTGGCCCGACGGGCCGTACGCCGATCGAGCGGACCACGCGAGGTCAGGAGGCAAGTTCTGATGACAGAGACGTCACAGCAGGTGCCGGCCCAACGGTCGACGAAGCGCGAGAAGACCGCGGAACGACTGCTGAAGTCCTCGGTGGCGCGGTCCTACGACCCGGATGTCGACGTCGACTGGTCGGCGCCGATCGACCCGGACAAGGTCTTCCTGCCGGAGCACCGGGTGTCGCTCTACGGCACCGCGCTGTGGGAACGGCTGACGCCGGAGCAGCGCTACGAGCTCGGCAAGCACGAGATCATCAGCATCACCAGCTTCGGCATCTACGCCGAGGTCGCGCTGATGCACCTGCTGCTCAAGGTCGTCACGCAGGGCGACCCGACGACCCGGCATGCGCAGTACGCGCTGACCGAGGTGGCCGACGAGTGCCGGCACTCCACCATGTTCGGGCGGGGCATCGAGAAGGCCGGGGTGCGCCCGTATCTGGCGCCGTGGTGGTTCCGGCACCTGCTCAACCTGAGCCTGCTGCTGCCCATCGGCCCGGCCACCTACGGCGGCACGCTGCTGGTCGAAGAGGTGACCGACCGGCTGCAGCGCGAGTCGATGGCCGACGAGGGTGTGCAGCCGACCATCCGGATGATCAACAAGATCCACGTGCTCGAGGAGGCGCGCCACATCTCGTTCGCCCGCGCCGAGGTGAACCGGATGGTGCCGAAGATGGGTCGGATCGAGCTGGCCCTGAACCGGGTCGCGCTGGCACTCGCCGCGCCGTCGTTGGTCCGGCTGATGCTGCACCCGGACGTCTACCGTTCCGTGGGGCTGGACCCGAAGCAGGCGCGCAAGGTGGCGAATGCGAACCCCCAGTACCGGGAGAGCGTTCGCTGGATGGGGGAACGGATCGTCGGCTTCCTCACCGAAGCGGGCATGATCAAGGGTGTCGTGACGAAGGCACTCTGGCGTCGCTCGTTCCTGCTCGGCGCCGCCGACTGAGCCCGGCACCCGAGCGCCCGGCGCCCCAGACACCGTCACACGTCGCCCCCAAGGGGAAGGACCACGATGAACGCACCGACCGCCGAAGCCGCCGGTTCGGCCGAGGAAGCCGCCGCGACCCCGCCGGTGGACACCGAGGTGGCCATCATCGGAACCGGGTTCTCCGGTCTCGGCATGGGCATCGCGTTGATCAAGGACGGCCGGCACGACTTCGTCATCCTGGAGAAGGCGGACGACGTCGGCGGTACCTGGCGCGACAACAGCTACCCGGGCTGCGCCTGCGACGTGCAGTCCCACATGTACTCGTACTCGTTCGAGCAGAACCCGGGCTGGTCGAGGCTGTTCTCGCCGCAGCCGGAGATCTGGGACTACCTGCGCCGGGTCACCGACAAGTACCAGCTGCGCCGTCACATCCGGTTCGGCGTCGAGGTGACCGGCGCCCGCTGGGACCCGGAGGCGGGCCGCTGGGTGCTGCGTGCGCGGTCGGCTTCCGGTGAGGCGGTGGAGTACCGGGCGAGGTTCGTGGTGGCCGGCGTCGGCGCGCTGCACATCCCGAACATCCCCGAGCTGCCCGGCATCGAGCGCTTCGCCGGCAAGACCTTCCACTCCGCCAAGTGGGACCACGACTACGACCTCACCGGCCAGCGGGTCGCGGTCGTCGGCACCGGCGCGAGCGCGATCCAGTTCGTGCCGGAGATCGCCGAGCAGGTCGAGCGGCTGACCCTGTTCCAGCGCAGCGCGCCGTGGGTCCTGCCGAAGGCCGACGGGCCGGTACCGGAGCGGGTCAGGACGCTGTTCCGGCTGTTCCCGCCCGCGCGGCGGCTCTACCGGGCGGGCGTGTACTGGATCAACGAGTCGCTGGCGCTCGGCTTCAACGGCCACCCCGCGCTGCTCAAGGGCATCGAGCGGCTCGGCCACCGGTACCTCAAGCGCGTGGTCACCGACCCGGTGCTGCGCCGCAAGGTGACACCGAACTACACGCTGGGCTGCAAGCGCGTGCTGATGTCCAACACGTACTACCAGGCGCTGGACGGGCCGAACGCCGACGTCGTCACCGCCGGCATCTCCGAGGTGCGCGAGCACAGCGTGGTGGACGCCGACGGCGTCGAGCACGAGGTCGACGCGATCATCTACGGCACTGGCTTCCACGTCACCGACTCGTTCGACTACCTGGACATCAAGGGCCGCGACGGCCGTGACCTGGCCGCTCAGTGGCGCACCGAGGGCATCCAGACCCACCTCGGCATCACCGTGCACGGCTTCCCGAACCTGTTCTTCCTGCTGGGCCCGAACACCGGGCTCGGCCACAACTCGGTGGTATTCATGATCGAGTCCCAGGTCCGGTACGCGCTGGCCGCGATGAAGCTGTCCCGGCGGCACCGCGCCGAGGCGATCGAGGTGCGCGAGTCGGCGCAGGCGGCGTTCAATGACGACATCCAGCGGCGGCTGGCCAAGGGCGTGTGGAGCACGGGCGGCTGCACGAACTGGTACCTGGACGCCAAGGGTGTGAACCGGACACTCTGGCCCGGCCAGACCTGGCGCTACTGGCTGGCCACCCGCAACGTGGAACCGAGCGACTTCGAACTGGTGAGCGCCACCGGGCCGGCCGGCGGGCAGACCGCCCCGGCACCGCTGGCGAGCAAGGGAGCACAGGCATGAAGGACTTCACCGACCGCGTCGTGGTGATCACCGGGGCCGGCTCCGGGATCGGCAGGGCGCTGGCCATCGACCTGGCCGGCCGGGGCGCCCGCCTCGCGATCTCGGACGTCGACGCCGTGGCTGTCGCCGACACCGCCGCGCACTGCGAGAAGGCCGGCGCGCAGGCCAAGGGCTACCAGCTCGACGTCTCCGACCGCGCCGCCGTGACGGCGCACGCCGAGGAGGTCGTCGCCGAGTTCGGTCGGGTCAACCTCGTGGTGAACAACGCGGGCGTCGCGCTGATGGGCACCGTCGAGGACATGTCCTACGAGGACATGGAGTGGATCGTCGGGATCAACTTCTGGGGCGTCGTGCACGGCACCAAGGCGTTCCTGCCACACCTGATCGCCTCCGGCGACGGGCATCTCGTGAACATCTCCAGCGTGTTCGGCTTCGTCGGGATCCCCACGCAGAGTGCCTACAACGCGACCAAGTTCGCGGTGCGGGGCTTCACCGAGGCGCTGCGGCAGGAGATGCTGCTGTCGAAGCACCGGGTGGGCGTGAGCTGCGTGCACCCGGGCGGGATCCGGACGAACATCGCCAGGGACGCGCGCGCCCCGGAGGGCAGCACCGCGCAGGGGCGCGCCACCGACTTCTCCCGGATCGCCAGGACGACCCCGGAGGACGCGGCCAAGACCATTCTGCGGGGCGTGCAGCGCAAGCGGGCGCGGATCCTGATCGGCCCGGACGCGTACGTTTTCGACGCCGTGCCCCGGGTGCTCGGCGCCAGCTACCAGCGCCTCCTCACGCTGGGGATACGGACCGCGAGGCGCTTCGGCGTCTCGCTCGGCGGTATCTGATGGCCGCTGACGCGCACGCCGGCACCGGAGCAGGTGCCGAGGCGGACGAGACCGGCCACCCGGTCGGCGAGGAGCTCGACGACGTCGGCTACGTCGGTCCGGCGACCGTGCTGATCGACGACGCCGAGGTCGAGGTGCAGGTCGACCTGCGCGGCAACTTCCAGCCGATCGACGGCTTCTTCCACTGGTACGGCCGGATCGCGGCCAACCCCGAGCTGGACGCGCTGGTCAAGGGCAACCGGGCCGAGGTGGTGCTGCGGACCCCGCACAGCGAGCGGCCCGCCGAGCTGGCCGACCCCGACCTGTGGGGCCGGTTCCGGATCAGCGGCGAGAGCACCCCGCCCTTCGACCTCGACCTGGACGTCGTCAACCGCG
>DATAYB010000126.1:0-8678 GCA_036272795.1 Pseudonocardia sp. | reverse complement strand
CTACCGCCTCGCCCCGGAGCACCCGTTCCCGGCCGCGCTGGACGACACGGTGGCCGCCTACCGCTGGGCGCGCGCGCAGGACGGCGTGCGGCAGGTCGCGCTGGTCGGCGACTCGGCGGGCGGCGGCCTCGTGGTGTCGGCACTGGTCGCGCTGCGTGATGCCGGTGAGGTGCCACCGTCCGCCGCTGTCGCCATGTCGCCACTGGTCGACCTGGCCGGTGAGGGTGCTTCGCTGACCGAGCGGGCGGACGTCGACCCGCTGCCGGCGGCCGCACTGGTCACGGCGATGGGCGGGGCCTACCTGGGCGGGCGCGAGCCGAAGCAGACCCCGCTGGCGTCGCCGCTCTACGCCGAGCTCCATGGAATGCCGCCGTTGTTCGTGCTGGTCGGTACACATGAGGGCCTCTACGACGACGGTGTGCGACTGGTCGAGAAGGTGCGGGCGGCGGGCGGTGAGGCGACGCTCGAGGTCGGTGAGCAGATGGTGCACATCTGGCCGATCTTCAACTTCCTGCCGGAGGCGCACGCGTCCACCGAGCGGATCGGCGAGTTCCTGGACAAGCGGTTCGTGGGCGCGGAGGGTGCCCGGCCGGCATGACCGACCTGACCGGCCTGGTTGCCGTCGTCACCGGCGGTAACCAGGGCATCGGGCTCGCCCTCGCGGTGGGCATGGCGCGCGCCGGCGCCGACATCGCGGTGTGGGCGCGCAATACCGAGCGCACGTCGGTGGCTGTCGAACAACTCACCGGGCACGGGGTGCGGGCCATCGGGGTGCGCTGCGACGTGGCCGATGAGGACTCCGTGGTCGCCGCGATGGACGAGACCGTGCGCCGGCTCGGGCCACTCGGCTGCTTCGTGGCCAACGCCGGCATCGCGGCCGCCACGCCGTTCACCGAGACCACGCTCGCGGACTGGCACCACGTGCTGCGCACCAACCTCGACGGCACGTTCCTGTGCACCCGGGAGGCCGCCCGCCGGTTCGTCGCCCAGGGCGGCGGCGGGTCGATGCTGGTCGTGTCGTCGATGGTGTCCCGGTACGGCGCGGCAGGGCAGGCCGCGTACGCGACGAGCAAGACCGGGCTGCTCGGGCTCGGGCGCACGCTGGCGGTCGAGCTGGCCAGGCACCGGGTGCGGGTCAACGTGCTGATCCCCGGCTGGACGGCCACCGCGATGAACGAGGAGTTGCGGCGCAACGAGCGGTTCGTCGCCGCCACCACCGGCCGCACCCCGGTCCGGCGGTGGGCGGCGCCGGCCGAGTTCGAGGACATGGCGGCGTTCCTCGCCGACCCGAAGCTGACCTTCCACACCGGCACCGAGGTCGTGGTCGACGGCGGCTACACGGTGTACTGACCGACTACCGGGAGATGCCATGGGCAAGCTGGACGGCAAGGTCGCGCTGGTCACCGGCGCAGCCAGGGGCCAGGGCAGGTCGCACGCGCTGCGGCTCGCCGAGGAGGGCGCCGACATCATCGCGGTCGACGTCTGCGCGCAGCTGCCGAGCGTGCCGTACCGCATGGGCACCGCCGAGGAGCTGGCCGAGACGGTCAAGCTGGTCGAGGAGCTGGACCGCCGGATCAGCGCGCACCACGCCGACGTGCGCGACGCCGACCGGCTGGACGAGGTCGTCGCGGCGGGCCTCGCCGAGTTCGGGCGCATCGACGTCGTCGTGGCGAACGCCGGGATCGGCACCTTCGGCCGAGTCTGGGAGCTCACGCCCGAGCAGTGGCGCGAGGTGGTGGACGTCAACCTGACCGGGGTGTTCCTGACCGTGCGCGCCGCGCTGCCTTCGATGATCGAGGCGGGCAGGGGCGGCTCACTGGTGCTGATCAGCTCGGCGGCCGGGCTCGCGGCGTTCCCGAACCTGGCCCACTACACGGCGGCCAAGCACGGCGTCACCGGTCTGACCAGGGCGCTGGCCGTCGAGCTCGCACCGCACCGGATCCGCGCCAACTCCGTCCACCCGACCACGGTGGACACCCCGATGGTGCAGAACCAGGCGTTCTACGACCAGGTCGGCGCCCGGGACCGGGACGAGGCCGCGACCGCCTTCCGGGGGCTCAATGCGCTCCCGGTGCCGTGGGTGGAGTCCGGTGACGTGAGCAACGCCGTGCTCTGGCTGGCCTCGGACGAGTCCCGCTACGTCACCGGCGTCGCACTGCCCGTGGACGCCGGCGGCCTGCAGCCGTACCGCGTGCCCTCGTCGTGACATCTCCGCTGTGTTGACCGGGAGGAACTGGTGACCGACATCGAAGACCCGGCCGCGCCGCCACCGTGGGTGCGGTCGGACACGGCCGCCGCGGGGCCGATCACCGACGACGAGCGGCTGGTCCTGAAGTTCCTGGCCGCGCTCACGGACCCGGACCTGGACGTGCTGCGCGGCTACCTGGCGCCGGAGGCGATGTACCAGAACATGCCGCTGCCGCCGGCGTACGGGATCGACGCGGTGCTGGCCACGCTGGGCGGGCTGTTCGGCGTGCTCACGGTGGACCGCATCGACACGTTCCACCTCGCCTCGCGGGACGGTTACGTGTTCACCGAGCGGGTGGACCACCTCACCGCGACCCCGACCGGGCGCAGCGTGGCGCTCCCGGTGTCCGGTGTGCTCCGGGTGCGCGCCGGCAAGGTCACGGACTGGCGGGACTACTTCGACCTACGCGCGTTCGAGCTGGCAGTAGGGCTGCAACTGCCCGGGGCACCGGTGGCCGAACCGGTCGGTGTGCCGGTCGGGGAGCCGAGCGGGGAGCCGGTCGGGGAGCCGAGCGGGGTGCCGGTCGGGAGGCCGAGCGGGGTGCCGGTCGGGAAGCTGAGCGGGGTGCCGGTCGGGGAGCCGAGTGGGGTGCCGGTCGGGGAATCGACCGGGGTGACGTCCGGGGAATCGACCGGGGCGACGTCCGGGGAACCACGCGGGGTGACGTCCGGGGAACCGGTCGGGCTGACGTCCGGCGGGCGCGTCGAGGTACCGCGTTGATCGAGTTGGCCGAGCTGCGGGCCGGGTTGGACGGCCGCGAGCTGCCGGGTGGCGAACTGGCCGTGCCCGCGTACGAGTCCGCGCTCGCCGACCACGCGCTGCTCGCCGGGCCGGCCGCGGAGGACCCCGACGGTGCCGCCCACCCGCTGTGGCTGCTGATCCTGGCGATGCGCGGGATGGGGGTGACGGTGGACGAGCTGTGCGCGTTGGCCGGCAAGTGCGCGGAGGACACGCTGCTGTTCGGCAACTGCTCGTTGTCGCAGGTCCGACCGGTCGAGGTGGGTGGGACGTACCGGGTGAGCGCGACGGTCGGCCCGGTGAACCGCAAGACGTCCCGGAGCGGCGGTGTGCTGGACATCGTCGCGGTCTGGGTGACGATCCGGTCGGCGGACACCGGAGAGCCGGCGGGCACGGTGGTCAACGAGTTCATCTTCAAGCGGGGTGCGACGTGAGCGTGGTGGTGGGCGACGCGCTGCCCGGTGTGCGGGTGGCCGTGGTCGGCGCCGACCACATCAAGATCATGGCGCTGATCCTGCGCGACCCGAACCCGATCCACTTCGACCTGGCAGCCGTCACCGCCGCCGGGCTCGGCGACCGGGAGGTCAACCAGGGTGGGGTCACGATGGCGTACGTGATCAACATGCTGGTCGGCTGGACGGGGTCGCGGGCGGCCGTGCGGGAGCTGGACTGCCGGTTCCTGGCGAACGTGTTCGCCGGGGACGAGGTGGTGGTCGGCGGCACAGTGTTGGCCGTGCACCCCGACGGACTTGTCGACTGCGAGGTCTGGGCCGACCGAGGCGACGGCGTCCGCGCGCTCACCGGCCGAGCCACGGTCTCCCTCGCCCTCTGAGCTCGCGGGTTCCCTAGCTGACCGGTTCGATCGCTGGCCGCGGGGTGCCCCCACCGTCCGTGATCATCAGGACGGGAGGGTTGTTCGTCGGGCCGGAGTTCAGCCGTGGCGTCCTGATGATCACGCGATCTGGGGCGCGGCCGGCTCTCGACGGGCTGGCCGAGTGCGGGGTGCGAGGTGACAGTGCGGTATGCGGGTGACCAGGGCGGCGGCGTCGGGTGCCGTGCCGCCCACTTCGCATACCGCGCCTTCACTTCGCACAGTCTGCGGAGTATGCGAAGTGACAGTGCGGGGTGCGAAGTGACAGTGCGGGGTGCGAAGTGCGTGGCATGAGCCGGGAGCGGCGCTGACGGTGCTCCGGACGAGCGCAGCCAGCACTGAGCGCCTGACGCTCACCCAGTTCCGACTTGTCGTGGCCATTCGGCACGACAAGTGCCACTTGTCGTGCCCATTTCCCACGACAAGTCGAACGGGAGGTGCTCGCCCGGCCCCGTATGACAAGTCGAAAGGGGTCAGGGGAAACGGCGGCGAAGGGCGGGGCGGTCGACCTTGTTCGTGGCGGTGCGGGGGATCTCGTCGACGAGCTCGATGCGGCGCGGGCGTTGCAGTCCGCGCAGGTCGGGGCGGGACTGACAGAACGCGGCGATGTGCTCGGCGGTGACGTCGGGCGCCGAGGGCACCACGATCGCGGTCACCTGTTCGACCAGTCGCTCGTGCGCCGTGCCGATCACCGTGACCTCGGCGATCAGCGGGCACTCCTGCAGGTGTCCCTCCACGGTCTGCGGGTAGACGTTCTCGCCGCCACTGATGATCATGTCGTCGGTGCGCTCCAGGTAGTAGAGGTAGCCGTCCGCCTGCTCGCGCACCAGGTCGCCGGTGCGCAGCCAGCCCTCGGCGGTGAACTTGGCGGCGTTCACCTCCGGCAGCCGCCAGTAGCCGGGCGTCACCGCATCTCCCCGCACCCACAGCTCGCCGACGTCACCACACCTCGGCGGCAGGGGCTCGGTCGCCCCGGCGGGCACCAGCTGCCACTGCACCACCTGGTCCAGTGGCCGGCCCAGTGAGCCGGGGCGGCGGTCGGCGTTGATCGGCTCCGTGACCGAGAGCCCGCTCTGCTCCGTCTGGCCGTAGATGTTCACCGGCACGATCCCGGTCAGCGCCGTGAACTGGCCGAGCCGCGCCGCCGGCATCGCCGAGCCGCCGACCGCGCACACCCGCACCGAGTCGAGCACCGTCTCTCGCTCGCCCAGCAGGTTGACGATGTCGATCAGCATGGCCGGTACCAGCGCCACGTAGCTGGGTCGCAGCGCCAGCACGTCGTCGAGCCATTCGCGCGGCTGCCAGCGCCGCAGCGTGGCCGACCCGCCGGCCAGCAGCAACGGCAGCGCCATCAGCTGCAACCCGCCGACGTGGAACAGCGGCGTGCAGATCAGCGCGTGGTCCGCCGGCCCGAACCGCCACGTGTCGATCACTGCCTCGCACGCGGCGGTCGTGTTGCGGTGCGTCTGCCGCACGCCCTTGGGGCGGCCGGTGGAGCCACTGGTGTACATCAGCAGCGCGTCGTCGCCGTCCATCCGAGGCACCGTGCGCTCCAGCGGTGCGCCGGCCACCGCCTCCTTGAACGAGCACACCGCCCCCGGCACGGCACCGCCCCCGGCGCCTGCCGCATCGCCAGCGGCGCCTGCCACGCCGCCGGTCACACCCGAGCCGCCAGCGGCGCCGATCGACACGATCCGATCGCCGGCTTCGGTGCCCTGCAGCGTGTCCCGCAGCCGGGGCACGTCAGTCGCCAGCGCGAGTACCCAGCGCGCTCCGGAGTCCGCCGCCGCGTGCCGCAGTGCGGCCGGCGCGAACAGGTAGTTGAACGGCACAGCCACCCCGCCGGCCCGCCAGATACCGAGCAGCGCGGGTAGCCACGCCAGCTCGTTGTGCAGGTAGATGCCGACCCGTTCGCCGGGCCGCAGCCCCTCCCGGACCAGGTGGCCGGCGAACCGCGCGGCGGTGTCGAACAGCTCCCGGTAGGTCAGCGCGACGCCGTCCTTGCGGACCGCGAGCTCGTCCGGCCGGTGCAGCGCGGCCCGTTCCAGCGAGGTCAGCACGTTCATGGGAGCACCTCCGACGGCGGAACCTGACCCGGCTCAGAGCGACCCGGCTCAGAGCGACCCGGCTCAGAACGACCCGGCTCAGAACGACCTCGGTAGCCCGAGCGACTCGGCGAGGGTGTTGCGGGCCATCTCGTTGGAGATCGGCGCGATCCGGAACTGGCGGAGGTCCCGCCAGAACCGCTGCGCGTTCGTCTCACTGGAGATGCCCATGCCGCCGAGGATCTGGATGCCGAGGTCGGCGGCGGCCACCGCGTACTCGGAGGTGACGACCTTGACCATGTTCGCCTCGCGGTGGCAGTCGGCGCCGGAGGCCTCCCGGTGCGCGGCGTCGAACACCATCAGCTCGGACTGCTTCTGCCACAGCGCCATGTCGGCCAGGTAGTGCTGGATGACCTGGTGCTGGCCGATGACCTTGCCGAACGTCGTGCGGTGCTTGGCGTAGGAGAGTGCCTCGTCGAGCACGCCGTCCAGCATGCCCAGCGCGAGCGCGCCGCTCATGACCCGCTCGTTGTTGAGCGACCCCACCAGCACCCGGAAGCCCCGGTGCGGCTCGCCGAGCACCTGCCCGTCCGGCACGAAGACGTCGTCGAGAAACACCTCGCAGGAACCGACCGCCCGCATGCCGATCTTCGGGATGTAGCGCATCTGGATGCCTGGCGAGCCGGTGGGCACCAGCAGCAGGGTGGTCGGCGGCCGTCCGCCCGGGCTGGCCGGCTCGCCACTGCGCGCCAGCAGAAGCAGGTAGTCGGCCTCCTTTGCGCCGGTGGACCACATCTTCTGGCCGGTGAGCCGCCAGCCGCCCGCGACCTGGACCGCCCGGGTGCGCAGCGCGCCGAGCAGGTCGGTACCGCCGCCGGGTTCGGTCACCGCGATCGCGAACCGGCACTCGCCGCGCGCCAGCCGGGGCAGGTACTCGCGGCGCTGCTCCTCGCTACCGCCGCCGGAGACGGCCCGGGCGCCCGCGAACGACGAGATGCCCCACACCCAGGACAGCCCGCCGAGGCTGCGCGCCAGCTCCCTGGCCAGCACGGCGGTGTCCACCGGGTCGCCGCCCTGGCCGCCGTACTCCTCGGGGATGCCCACGGCGTGGAAGCCGGCGTCGGTCATGGCGTCCCAGAGCTCGAGCGGGTACTCGTACTCGCGGCGTTCCAACTCGAGCGCGCGCTCCGGTGGGCAGTTCTTGTCGACCCACGAGCGCACCGAGTCGCGGAAGGCCCGGCGCTCCTCGTCGAGCTCAAGCAGCATGGCGCGACGGTAGGTCGGCCCGGTGCCGCGCGGTTGTCGCACAACGCGACAGCGCGGTCCCGCCGGCTGCCGCGCTGGTTACAGTGGCGCCGTGGCCAGCCCAGGGACCCGGCGTATCCGGCTGGACGCCCAGGACCGCAAGGACCAGATTCTGGTCGCGGCACAGCGGCTGTTCGCCGAGCGGGCCTACGAGGCGGTGTCCACCACCGACCTGGCGGCCGCCGCCGGCACCACCCGCACCAACCTGCATTACTACTTCGGCACCAAGCGCGGCCTCTACCTGGACGTGCTGCGCCGGTTCGGCCGGTTGCCCGAGTTGCCGGCGACCGGGCGGGCCACCGGGGCGGTCGAGGTGGAGCGCCTGTTCGCCCGCTGGCTGGACGTGATCGAGGAGAACCGGGAAACGTTCGTCACCATGGTCGGCGCCGCCGGCCCGCGCGCCGACCCTGACGTCGAGCAGGTGCTCCGGGAGGGCATGCGCGCGTGGGAGGACCGGCTGCTCGCGGTGCTGGAGCTGCCCCCGTCGGCCGCCAACCGTGCGCACATCCGGGCGTTCCAGGGACTGGTCACCTCCGCCACCGACGAGTGGCTGCGCCGGGGCACGCTGACCAAGTCGGACGTGCACCGCCTCCTCACGTGCACGCTGCTGGCGATCGGCGGCCAGGTCGCCGGCTGAGTTTCCGAGGGTCCGAGCGCCTTCTTGACAGCTTGTCAGTAGCTGGCAAGATCTGGGGTCACCCCGCGAGGAGGTGTGGTCGACGTGGACCCCGTGGCCGGTAGCCGAGATGGATGACTGGAGCCGCGCCATGGAGCGCGCCCGCGAGGCCGTGCTGATGGCCGATCACGCCCTGGACGACCGCACCCCGATCCGCCCGGTCGTCTACGAGTCGTGGCGCCGCTCCAAGCTCTATGGCCTCGACCCCCATCGCGTGGCGCCCCGGGAGCAGCGCGACCTCGAGACCGACACGTACCTGGTCCGCACGGCCGAGCCCGTGGTCAGGGCCCGCTCCGCCGCGCTGGAGCAGACGATGTGCGCGCTCTCGCTGATCGACCAGGAGGGCCGGCTGCTGCGCCGCTGGGTACCCGACCGGACCATGCGCGGGCTGATGGACCGCCAGCACGTCGTGCCGGGGTTCTCCGTCGCCGAGCCCGTGGTCGGCACCACCAGCGCGGTCAGCCTGCTGTCCGGTACACCGCTGCTGGTCAACGGCCCGGAGCACTTCGCGGAGGGCTTCCGTGCGCTGACCTGTGCGAGCGCCCCCGTGGTGCACCCCGTCACCCGGCGCACCGTCGGCAGCGTCAACCTGACCTGCCGCTACTCCGACACCAGTCCCATGCTGCTGGCCTGGGTGATGGAGCTGGCCGGCCAGGTCGAGGAGTCGCTGCGGGGCGCGGCGTCCCGGCGCGAGCGGCTGCTGTTCGACGCCTACCTGACGCACAACCACGACACCCGTCACCCGCTGGTCACCCTCGACGCGCGGACGATCATCACGAACGCCCCCGCCGCCCG
>DATAYB010000125.1:0-9605 GCA_036272795.1 Pseudonocardia sp. | reverse complement strand
CCGGATGCCGGGGCGTCCTCGGGTTCCCTGAACGGGGTTCCGGACACCGAGGCGTCGGACGCGGCCCCGAAACCCGCCGGGGCGGACTCGGCCGGGGTGGATACGGCGGCCTGGAGTGCCGAGGGGCCGGACACCGCCGAGCGGAGCCCCGCCGCCGAGGCGGGTACCACGGCGTGGAGTCCCGGCGAGGGGCCCGACACCGCGGCGTGGAGTCCTACCGAGGGGCCGGACAGCGCAGCGTGGAGTCCTACCGAGGGGCCGGACACCGCCTCGTGGAGTGTCACCGACGCCGACCGCTGGGCGGAGAACCGGGCCGGCTGGCCTGCTGATCCCGTGCCGGGCGCCGACGCCGGCGCGGGTGCCGGTGCTGGCGGTGCGGGGGCTGGCGGCGCGGGTGCCGGTGCTGGCGGTGCCGGTGCTGGCGGTGCGGGGGCCGGCGGTGCGGGGGCCGGGAGTGCGGCTGCCGGGTTCGGGAGTGCCGGGTTCGGGAGTGCCGGGAGTGTGGGGGCGGCGGCCGGCGCGCAGGGGCGCGGGGTGAGTGCCGCGATGGCAGCGGGCGGTCAGCCGCCAACCTCGGCGCTACCGGCATGGCGCCAGCCCGACCGGCCCCGCCGCTGGTTCGACCTGCGTCGCCGGGGTCCTTCGATGTGGGCACTGGTCGCGCTCGTCGTGCTGGTGGTCGCGGCGGCGGCCACGCTGGCCGAGCTGCGCCGCGATGCCGCGCCTGGCGCGTCCGGGGGTACCTCGGCGGCCGCACCGAGCACGCCAGCGGGTGCGCCGGCCTCCCCGGTGGAGATCCGCCCGGACGGACCACCGACGGCCGCCGACCTGGAGAGCTTCGTGCGCGGCTACTACGCGCTGCTGCCCGCGCAGCCGGCCGTCGCCTGGCAGATGCTCGGTGACCAGGCACGCACCGCGTCCGACGGCTACCAGAGCTACCTGAACTTCTACAACGGCCTGGACTCCGTCGGCTTCGCCGAGGCGCCGACCGCGGTGGACGGCCAGACGGTGCGCGCGACACTGCGGTTCGCCACCAAGGCCGGCGCGGAGAGCGTGGAGCGCTACCAGTTCACGGTCGTACCCGGTCCGGACGGCAAGCTCGTGATGAGCTCGTTCTCGAAGGGCTGAGTTCGGCGCGGCGTTTCACTGGCCGGGCCGGCGTGCGCGGCGGGGCCGGCGTTTGCGCGGGGCTGGCGTTCGTTGCCGGGCTGGCGTTTGCGCTGGGAGACCTGGCATTCGCCGAGTTCGACATCAGTCGCCCTTTTTGCGACGAAAACGCCACTGAGGTCGATCTCGGCGAACCATCCCGGGCTCAGCCGAAGAGATCAGGCCGCAACCGGAACCGACCTGCCCCAGCGCGCGTCTTCATTAGTAGCCGGCCAGATGCCGCCTCCAACGGCACGGCTGGCGAGTCCAACCTCACCGGCGGCTACGACGCCGTTGGGGTGATCGGTGCACGCCCCGGGGCCGCACGGCGCCGCCGGCGCCGCACACCAGCTCGACCACGGGCCATCCAGGGGGAGGGGGAGGGCCCGAAGAAGCGCCGCCAGCCGGCGCCAACCAGCCAGCCAGCGCCAGCTAGCGCCGCGATCCAGCGCTTCCTACGCCGTCTGCTCGTCGGCCTCGAGCAGGTGGCTGGTCAGCCACTGCACGACCTCGCGGACGAACGTGACCCGGTTCGCGGTGCCGTGGATCTCGTGGCCCTCGTCGGGGAACAGCAGCAGCCCGGGCGCCGCGCCCCGTTCCCGCAGCGCGTGCACCACCTGCTCGGCCTCGACCAGCGGCACGTTGGTGTCGTGCTCGCCGTGCACCACCAGCAGCGGCGCCACCAGCCGCTCGATCCGGTGCAGCGGAGACAGCTCGCGCAGCAGCGCGCCGTCCTCGCTCGGGTCGCCGTACTTGCTGGTGGCGGCGGTGGCGATCCACGGCTCGGTGTAGGCGAAGAACGTCTCGAGGTCGGCCATCCCGCACACGTCCACGCCCACCCGGAACAGCTCGGGGAAGTGCACCAGCGCCGCGAGCGTCAGGTAGCCGCCGTAGGAGCGCCCGGCGATCCCGATCCGGTGCTCCTCGGCCAGCCCGGTCTCGACGAGGAACCGCGTCGCCTCGGCCACGTCGGTGATCGCCGCGAACCGCAGCGCGCCGTTGTCGGCGTTCACGAAGTCCCGCCCGTAGCCCGAGGAACCCCGGACGTTGGGCGCGAACACCGCCACGCCGGCGGCGGCCAGCGACTGCAGCAACGGCGCGAACGCCGGCCGTTCCTGCGACTCCGGGCCGCCGTGCAGCCAGAGCACCGTCGGTCGGCCGGTCTGCTGGCCGGCCTGTTGCGCGGCTTCGGCCTGGGCAACCGTCCGCGCGGTGTCCGGGACCGCCGTCGGGCCGGCGCCGGAACCACCGTGCGGCGCGTACCACCAGCCCGACAGCTCCAGCCCGTCCGCGCCGGTGAACCGCAGCAGCACCGGGCTGACCAGCTCGTCCGGTGCCCAGCCGGGCGGCTCGGCGGGCGCGAGCCGGTCCAGCTCGGCGGTGTCAGGCGCGGGGGCGAGCGGGCTGCCGGGGCGACATCGCACCAGGTGCGGGGGAGTGGTGGGGCCCTCGGCACCGATCAGC
The DNA here is from genome assembly GCA_036272795.1 of Pseudonocardia sp. Lineage (GTDB taxonomy): Bacteria > Actinomycetota > Actinomycetes > Mycobacteriales > Pseudonocardiaceae > Pseudonocardia. The sequence continues at coordinate 6,995 of DATAYB010000125.1, read as the reverse complement.
AGCCAGCCGCCGTCCGGGCTGAACGCGCAGCTCGTCACGACCTCGGCCGGTGCGGGCAGCCGGTGCGCGCCGCCGCCGGGTTCGAGCAGCTCCAGCGCGCTGTGGCCGTGCTCGTTCCAGACCGCCAGTAGCCGGTCGCCGTGCGTGGCGAACAGGTCCAGGTCGGCGTCCGGGCGGGCGGCCAGCACCCTCGGCCGGGCGCGCCGGCGTGGCCCGCCCTGGCCCACGGTCAGCTCGAGCAGCGCGGCGCGGTCGCGCCCCGAGTCGGTGTGCACGTACAGCCGGGTGCCGCCGGCGACGAACCGGGCGTCGGCGACCGTGGCGTCCGCATCGACCAGCAGCGAGGTGCGCCGGCCCGACCAGATGTCCACCCAGAGCAGCTGGCGGGTGCCCCGGCGGCCCACCCGGACGACGGCGTGCCGGCCGTTCGGGCTGAACGCGCAGACCACGGCGGCCGGCCCGGTGGCGAGCTCGGTGCGCCGGCCGGTGGCGGGGTCGATCGCGTACGCGGTGCTGTCGCCGCGCCCGTGCCGGCAGGCCTCGGAGACGCCGACCAGCGCGCCGTCCGGCCGCCACGCCCCCAACGTCCCGGCCCCTCCACCGCCGGTCCCGTCGCCCGAGGGCTCACGGGGTCCGGCTCCGGTACCCGCAGGTCCGCCGGCCAGGGTGCGCAGCTCCGAGCCGTCCGGGCGCAGCGCGACCACCCGGGTCTGCTCCCCGCCGAACGGCGCCAGCAGGCAGGTCAGCCAGCGCCCGTCGGGTGACCAGCTCACCTGTCGCACGTGGTCCGGGCCGGTGTCCAGCCGGACGGGCGAGTCCACACCGTCCAACGGCGCTACCCAGAGCGCCGGCAGGCCGTCCCGGTCGGACACGAAGGCCAACGATTGACCGTCCGGGGACAGCGCCCCACCGGTCACGCTCGGCGCGGCGAGCCAGGCCGGCACCGGGTGGATCGGATGCGGCCGCTGGAGTGGGCCGGTGGTATCCGGCACGGCCCGCAGCTGTGCCCGGCGCCGGTCGGTGAAGCTCGTGACGGTCTCGTCCCCTGTGCTGTTCTCGGTCACCCGATCCCCCTCTCACGCAGCCACATCTCCAACAGTGCTACCTGCCACAACGCATTCGAGCCCAAGGTGGTGCGGTTCTCATTCGGAGCCGCCAGCAGACGCTCCAGGTAGTCCGGCCTCACCAGACCCCTGGCCTTCGCGGCGGGGTCGGTGACGGCGTCGCGGACGCGCTCCAGGAACCCGCCGGACAGGTGTCGAATGGCCGGTACCGGGAAGTACCCCTTCGGGCGGTCGATAATCGAGTCGGGCACCACACCCCGGCAGGCCTGCTTGAGCACGCCCTTGCCACCGTGCGCCAGCTTGAGCTCGGGCGGGCAGGCAGCGGCCAGCTCGACCAGCTCGTGGTCGAGGAACGGCACCCTGGCCTCGAGCCCCCATGCCATGGTCATGTTGTCCACCCGCTTGACCGGGTCGTCGACCAGCATCACCGAGCTGTCCAGGCGCAGCGCCGCGTCGAGCGTGGCGGTCGCGCCGGGGGCGGTGAAGTGCGCCGCGACGTACTCGCGGCTGGCGTCGTGGTCGAGCAGCCGCTCCGGCTCGACGATCGCGGCGAGGTCGGCGTGCGGGCGGTCCACGAACACCCGGGTGTAGGCGTCCACCGCCCGCTCGCGCGGCACCCCGGCCAGCGGCGGGTACCAGTCGTAGCCGGCGAACACCTCGTCGGCGCCCTGCCCGGACTGCACCACGGTGACCGACTTCGACACCTCGCCGGAGAGCAGGTAGAACGCCACGCAGTCGTGGCTGACCATCGGCTCGCTCATCGCGGCGATCGCCCGGTCCACCCCGGGCAGCAGCCTCTCCGAGGGCACCATGATCTTCTGGTGGTCGGTGCCGAAGTGCCTGGCCACGATGTCGGAGTACTGGAACTCGTCGCCCGACTCGCCGCCGGCCGCCTCGAAGCCGACGCTGAACGTGCGCAGCCCGTGCTGGCCCTGCTCGGCGAGCAGCGCGACGATCACGCTGGAGTCGATGCCGCCGGAGAGCAGCACGCCGACCGGCACGTCCGCCACCATCCGACGCTGCACCGCCCTCCGCAGCGTCTCCAGTACCTCGTCGGCCCAGTCCCGGGCGGTCCGGCCGGCGTCGGCCGCACGGCGCTCGTGGCTCGGTGCCCAGTACCGGTGCTCGCGGCTGGTGCCGTCGGCGTCGATCACCCGCACGGTGGCGGGCGGCAGCTTGCGCACGCCGGTGAGGATGGTGCGCGGCGCCGGCACCACGGAGTGGAAGCTCAGGTAGTGGTGCAGCGCCACCGGGTCGATCGACGTGTCCACGGGGGCATCGCCGCCGGCGGCCAGCAGCGCCGGCAGCGTGGAGGCGAACCGCAGCCGCCCGGGTGTCTCGGCCAGGTAGAGCGGCTTGATGCCGAGGCGGTCGCGGGCCAGCACGACGGTGCCGCTGTCCCGCTCGGCGACCGCGAACGCGAACATGCCGTAGAAGTGCTCGACGCAGGCCGTGCCCCAGCGGTGGTAGGCCTTGCCGATCACCTCGGTGTCGGACTCGGAGAAGAACCGGTAGCCGGCGGCGGTCAGCTCGGCGCGTAGCTCGCGGTAGTTGTAGATGCAGCCGTTGAACACGACGGTCAGCCCGAGCTCCGGGTCCGTCATCGGCTGGGCACCGCGCTCGGAGAGGTCGATGATCTTCAGGCGGCGGTGCCCGAGCGCGACCCGGCCGGAGGCGAACAGCCCGTTGCCGTCGGGGCCGCGCGGCACCATCGTGTCGCACATCCGCGCCACCGAGGCGGCATCGGCCGGGGCGCCGTCGAACCTGACCTCACCCGCGATGCCGCACATCCCCTCAGCTTGATAGCCGGATGTTTCATCCGTGTGACACGGGCATGTCCCGTCGCCCGGTCAGCCGCTTCGGACCGGCGCGCTAATCCGGTCGCCGCACCTGCGCACCGGCCGGCAGGCTGCTCGCATGAGCAGCATCACACTGGGCAACGTCGAGATCACGCGCGTGTTCGAGCTGCCCCAGATCCCGTTGCCGAGGGCGTTCGTCTTCCCGGACACCGACCCGGAGCTGTGGCGCCGCAACGCGGACTGGCTGGAGCCGGAGTACTTCGACGCAGGCGCGGACGCGGTGCCGTTCAGCATGCAGACCTGGGTGCTGCGCAGCGAGGGGCGCACCATCCTGGTGGACACCGGGATCGGCAACGCGAAGCCGCGCCCCGCCGACCCGGCCCTCAACGAGCTAGACACGCCCTACCTGGCCGAGCTGGCGGCGGCCGGCGTGGCACCCGAGGACGTCGACGTGGTGGTCTGCACGCACGTGCACGGCGACCACGTGGGGTGGAACACCCGGCTGGTGGACGGTGCTTGGGTACCCACCTTCGGCAACGCCCGGTACCTGATCGCCCGCGCCGACTTCGACTTCTGGGACCCGGCCAACGGGCACCCGAGCCGGTCCGGGCCCCGGATGGCGAACGTGTTCGAGGACAGCTTGGCCCCGGTGCGGCAGGCCGGGCAGACCGAGCCGTGGGACGAGGGGTACGACATCGACGCGAACCTGCGGCTGGAGCCGGCGCCCGGGCACACCCCGGGTTCGGCCGTGCTGTGGCTGCGCTCCGGCACCGACCGGGTGGCGTTCGTCGGCGACGTGCTGCACAGCCCGCTGCAGGTCGTCGAGCCGGGCGAGTCGACGTGTTTCGACGAGGACGAGGCGACGGCCAGGTCGACCCGAGGGCGGGTGCTGGCGCAGGTGGCCGGTGAGGGGGCACTGGCGGTGCCCGCGCACCTCCCCGGCGCCGGAGCCTTCGAGGTCAAGGCGGCGGCCGGTGGGTACGCGATCTCCCGGTGGGGTGCCTTCGGGTGAGCGACCCGACAGCTGTGGCGACCAGCTGACAGCGGTGGCGGTTCAGACCAGGTCGCGCAGCTGGGCGCGGGCACTGACGCCCAGCTTCGGGTAGCTCCGGTACAGGTGCGAGCCGACCGTGCGGGGCGAGAGGAACAGGCGCTCGCCGATCTCCCGGTTGGACAGTCCCCTGGCGGCCAGCCGGACGATCTGTTGCTGCTGCGGGGTCAGCTCGGTGAGCGCCGTCGGCGGGGCCGGCGCGGAGTGCACGCCCGCGGCCCGCAGCTCGCCATGGGCGCGCTCGATCCACGGCCGTGCGCCGAGGCGACGGAACGTCTCCAGTGCGGCGGCCAGCTTCGGCCGGGCCTCGGCGACCCTCCGCTGCCGGCGCAGCCACTCGGCGTAGTCCAGCAGCACCTGGGCCCGCTCGAACGGCCACTGCTCGCCGGCCGGGTCGCCCAACGCCTCCTGGAAGTGCGCCTCGGCGTCCTCCGGGTCCTCGGGGTTGAGCAGCGCCCGCGCCCGGTGCAGCAGCACGTGCAGCCGCGGCGAGGTGGCCCCGGCCAGCCGTTTCTCCGCGCGCTGCACGATCTCGGCGGCCTCCGGCTCGTGGCCGGTGCGCACCGAGGCGGCGGCCAGCTCGGCCAGCGCGGCGTGCGAGCCGTGGTAGTGCACCGGGTCGCCCTCGGTGTCGAACATCAGCCGGAACTGCCGGTACGCCGTCTCGTGGTCACCGTCGGCCACCGCCGCCATGCCCAGCGCCCACCGGGCCCGCACCCCGACCGCGCGGCTGTGCAGCGGGTCGATCAACGCCAGCGCCCGCTCGGCCCGCTCGCGCGCCGCACCGGTCTCGCCAGGGAGCGCCAGCGCCGCGGCCTCCAGCGACAGGGTCGCCGCGAGCAGGTTCGGCGGCACGTCGTCGGAGCTCGGCAGGGCCGTCGTCGCCGTCAGCCTGGCCTCCGCCCAGCGCCCGTGGTCCAGGTACGCCCAGCCGGCGGAGCAGCCCAGCCCGGTCGGCAGCCGCCCGAGCGCCCGCCAACCGTGCAGGGCGTCCTCGAACAGCCGCACGGCCAGCGCGGTCTCGTCCAGCAGCCAGGCCATCGCGCCCAGCGCGGTCAGCCGCTCCGGACTCTGCCCCGCGCCGCCGACCAGCGTGGGCAGCGCCGCCACCAGCGCGGCCCGGTCCCGGTAGGGATCCAGCACCGCCGAGGTCCAGGGGTCGTCGCCGTCCCGCTCGCGGAGCCAGGCCTGGATGTCCGGGGACCCCGCGTAGTAGCCGGCCACCGCCATCGAGGCCACCGCTTCGACGGCGAGCGCGGGGTGCCCGGCCGCCCGGGTCAGCAGCGTGAGCGCGGCGTCGTGCTCGGCGGTCAGCGTGAGTACCTGGCCGCTGCGCAGCGCCGCCTCGGCCAGTACCGCCGGGTCGTCGGAGAGCGCCGCCGCCGCGCCGGCCAGCCGCTCCACCAGCAGCGGGCGGGCGGTGTACACGGCCGTCCCGGCGGCCAGCAGCAGCCGCCGCGCGCGTTCCCCGCTCTCGGGGCTCAGCTCGGCGGCCCGCTCCAGCGCGGCCGTCGCGGCCGCGTAACCGGCGCGCCGGGCCGCCCGGGACGCCGTCGCCTCGAGCGCCGCCGCGACCCGCTCGTCGGGGCCGGCCGAGGCGGCCGCCAGGTGCCAGGCGCGCCGGTCGGGCTGGTCGGTGAGCAGCTCGGCGAGCTCCCGGTGGGCGGCGCGGCGGCCGGCCAGCGGGGCGCCACCGTAGATCGCCGACCGGACCAGGGGGTGCCGGAAGCGCGGTTGGCCGGCCACGGTCCGGATCAGCCCGGCGCGCTCGGCAGGCTCGAGTGCCTCGGCGTAGTGTGCGGCGGTGAGGTCCTCGGTGTCCGCCGCCGCCAGCAGCAGCGCGTGCCGGGTCGCGGTGGGCAGCCCCTCGACGTCGGCGGCGAAGAGGCGCTCCAGCCGGTCGGTCAGCGGCAGCTCGTCCTCGGTGGCGCCTGGTGTGCGGCCCGCCCTGGCCAGCTCGAGCAGGCCGAGCGGGTTGCCGGCGGCCTGCGCCAGGATCCGCGCCCGGTGCCGGCCGGTGGGCGGTTCGGGCAGCTCGTCCAGCAGGCGGGCGGCGGTGGGTTGGTCCAGCGGTGGCAGCGGCAGGGTCGGGAGGTCGGGGAAGGTCGCCGCGTCACGAGCCGCGACCAGCACGGCGACGGGCTCGTCCCCGATCCGCCTGGCGGCGAATGCGAGCGTGTCGCGGGTGCCCTGGTCCAGCCACTGCACGTCGTCGACCACCAGCAGCAACGGGGCGAGGTCGGACAGCAACGTCAGCAGCGCGACCCCGACGAGCAGCCGCCTGGCCGGTTCCTGGGCCGGCGGGCCGTCGTCGAGGCCCACCGCCCGCAGGAGCGCGTCGCGTTGCCGCTCCGGCAGGGCGCCGACCTCGTCCAACACCGGGAGCAGCAGCTGGTGCAGGCCGGCGAACGGCAGGTCCGCCTCACCGCGCGCCCCGGCCACCCGCAGCACGCGCGTTGCCGCCGAACCGGCCGCGTCCGCCGCGAGGTCGAGCAGCGTGCTCTTGCCGGCGCCCGGCTCCCCGGTGACGACCAGCACCCCGGCGCGCAGCGCGAGCACCCGCCTGACCTCGGCGTCTCGCCCCAGCACGGTCACCCGACCGACTGTAGCCAGCGCCGACCGGGACCGCCGCGGGTGCAGTCGCTCGACCGATGCGCGGGCAGTCGGGGACCGACCAGACTGGTAGGCATGGAAACGATCACGTTGGGCGATGTCGAGCTGACCAGGGTCTTCGAGAGCCGCCGGGTCGCGCTGCCCCGGGAGATGGTCTTCCCGGACCGCGACCCGAAGCTGTGGCACGCGCACTCCCACTGGCTGGCCCCGGACTACTGGGACCCGGCCGAGGACACCATGTTCACCAGCGTGCAGACCTGGCTGCTGCGCAGCGAGGGCGCCACGATCCTGGTCGACACCGGCATCGGCAACGGCAAGGACCGACCTGGCATGCCCGTGTTCCACCAGCTCAACTCGGACTACCTGGAGAACCTCGCGGCGGCCGGGGTGCGGCCGGCGGACGTCGACCTCGTGGTGATCACCCACGTGCACGGCGACCACGTCGGCTGGAACACCTACTGGTCCGAC
>DATAYB010000124.1:0-2991 GCA_036272795.1 Pseudonocardia sp. | reverse complement strand
CACCCTGATCAAGCCCGAGCTGGACGTGTGGGGCCCCGGCGAGCACAACGGCACGTTCCGGGGCCACAACCCGGCCTTCGTCACCGCCTCGGCCGCGCTGCGCAAGTACTGGGCCGACGACCAGCTCGAGCGGTCCACCCTTGCCAAGGGCGAGCACGTGGACGCCGCGCTGCGCGAGCTGGCCGGCACCCTGCCAGGGGACCTGGAGGTCAAGGGCCGAGGGCTGGCCAGGGGTCTCGGCTTCGCGCAGACCGAGGTCGCCGACCAGGTGGCCGCGGCCTGCTTCGAGCACGGGCTGCTGCTGGAGACCGCCGGCCCGTCGAGCGAGGTCGCCAAGCTGATGCCCGCGCTGACGATCACCGACGCGGAGCTGGACGAGGGGTTGGAGATCTTCGCCGACGCGGTGCGCGGCGTAGTGCTGGGAGGTTCTTCATGATCGTGCGCACGTTGGACGAGATCACCGACACCGAGCGGGACGTGGTCACGCCGCACTGGCGCAGCAAGCGGATCGTGCTGGCCGGCGACGGCGTCGGCTTCTCGGTGCACGAGACCGTGCTGGACGCGGGCTCGGTGAACGACTTCTGGTACGCCAACCACATCGAGGCCGTCTTCATCACCGAGGGCGAGGGCGAGCTGTACGACAAGGACAACGACCAGACGTACAAGCTCGGCCCCGGCTCGATCTACGTGCTCAGCGGCAACGAGCGGCACCAGCTGCGGCCCACCACGGAGATGCGCACGGTGTGCGTGTTCAACCCGCCGGTGACCGGCCGCGAGGTGCACGACGAGAACGGCGTCTACCCGCTGATCCGCGAGTAGCCGTTCCCAGGACGAGCCCTTCCCAGGGCTGCAACGGATCCGGTGACCGGCGGCTCCCGCCGGTCACCGGATCCACCATGTCGGACACATGTCGGACGCGAGCCGCCGCGGAGGTGTGATGCGCAACGGCCCGGACTCGGACGTTCGCCTGCCACGCCGGCTGGAGGACCTGGTACTCGGCGACATACTGGCCAGCCGGGCCCAGACACACCGGTCGGAGACGTTCCTGCAGTTCAGACACACGGAGTTCACCTTCGGTGAGGTGAACGAGCTGTCCAACCGCACGGCCCAGGGGCTGCACGCCGCCGGGGTGCGGCCGGGGCACCACGTCGCGGTGATGCTGCCGAACTGCCCCGAGCTGGTGTTCGTGATCTTCGCGCTGGCCCGGCTCGGCGCGGTCGCAGTGCCGGTCAACACCGCCTACCGGGGCGAGCTGCTGCGGCACGTGCTGGCCACCGCGAACGTCTCCACGTTCATCGTCGACGGCCAGTACGCGGACCGGGTGGCGCCGGCCGCGCCGCTGCTGCCCGACCTGCTGCGGGTGATCGTGCACGCCCAGGACGGCGGCTCCCTGGACGGGCTCGGCAAGCCTGACGGGCTGGGCAAGCCGACCACGACGTTGGCCGGCCTGCTCGTGCACGGTGCCGAGCCGCCAGAGCACCGGGCGAGCTTCTCCGACCTGCTGGCGATCATGTACACGTCCGGCACGACCGGGCCGTCCAAGGGCGCCATGGTGCCGCACGCGCTCGCACTGACCTGCGCGCTGGACTCGCTGGACTTCCTGGACCGGTGGGGCAAGAAGATCTACTGCCCGCTGCCGCTGTTCCACGCGGCCGGGCTGTGGGACGGCATGATGGCCGCGCTGCTGTCCGGGGTTGCCGTGGCGGTGGTCGAGCGGTTCAGCGCGTCGCGGTTCTGGGACGACGTGCGGTGGTTCGACGCGCAGGTCGCGATGAGCGTCTTCTCGATGATCCCGATCCTGCTCAACCAGCCGCCGACGCCCCGCGACAAGGACCACCCGCTCGAGATCTTCTACATGGGCAAGTCCACGCTGGACGCGCCGCTGTACGAGCGGTTCGGGGTGCGGTCGGTGGAGACGTACACCAGCACGGAGGCGGGGATCCCGCTGGCCAGCCCGTTCGGCGAGGGGCGGCTGGGGTCCTGCGGGCGGGCCAACTCGGAGCGGTTCGAGGTGGCCGTGGTGGACGACTGGGACCGGATCCTGCCGCCCGGCCAGCCCGGTGAGCTCGTGCTGCGGCCCCGGCAGCCCTCGGTGATCACCGCCGGGTACTACGGGCGGTTCGAGGCCACCGCGCACGCGTTCCGCAACCTGTGGTTCCACACCGGGGACCGGGTGTGGCAGGACGACGACGGCTACTTCTACTTCGTCGACCGGATGGCGGACGCGATCCGCAGGCGTGGCGAGAACATCTCCGCCTTCGACATCGAGTCCGAGGTGAACCTGCACCCGGCCGTGCTGGAGTGCGCGGCCGTCGGCGTGCCGTCGGAGCTGGAGGAGGAAGAGGTCAAGCTCGCGGTGGTGCTCCGCCCCGGCGCGACGCTGTCGGAGAACGAGCTGGCCGCGCACTGCCGGGTCAAGCTGCCCAGCTTCATGGTGCCCCGGTACCTGGAGTTCGTCGAAGCGCTGCCGCGCACCCCCACCGACAAGATCGCCAAGCACGAGCTGCGGGCGGTCGGCCGGCGTGGGCTGACCGGGACCACCTGGGACCGCGAGCACCAGGAGTTCGTCCGGCTCGACGGTGTCGTGCCGGAGCACACGACGAATGGTGTGGCCCCGGCGAGGACGGGTATCCGGACCGGTAACCAGACAGTGGGCGGCACAGCATGAACTGGGCGGACACGCCGGAGCAGGCCGAGTTCCGGGCCGAGGTGCGTCGGTTCATCGGCGAGCACTTCCCGGCGTCCTACCTGCCCGACCCGGACGCCGAGCAGAGCCTCGAACCGGAGGACGTGCGCGGCTACAACTGGCCGGTGGACCGGCTCTCAACGGATCCGGAGCGGCGGGAAGGTGCCCGGGCCTGGGCGGCCGCGCTGGCCGGGCGGGGCTGGGTCGCGCCGCACTGGCCGGTCGAGTACGGCGGTGCGGGGCTCTCCGCGATGGAGGAGTTCATCCTGCACGAGGAGATGATGCGGGCCAGGGTGCCGCCGGTG
>DATAYB010000123.1:0-8597 GCA_036272795.1 Pseudonocardia sp. | reverse complement strand
AAGGTCGGCCTGCACGCCCGGCCGGCCGCCACCTTCAGCCGCGCCGCCGCCGCGACCGGGCTGCCGGTCACGCTGAGCGTGGGGGACAAGGAGCCGGTGAACGCGGCGAGCATCCTGGCGGTGATGGGCCTCGGGGTCGGCTACGGCCAGGAGGTCACGCTCGCCGCCCAGGGCGCCGGCGCCGAACAGGCGCTGGACCGCCTCGCCGAGCTGCTCGCGAGCGAGGAGGTCGGACAGTGAAGGCCGGCACGATCCACGGCCTCGGGGTCAGCCCCGGGACCGCCAGGGCGCCGCTGGCCAGGCTCGCCCCACCGGTGCGGACCTCGGCCGACGACCCCGTCACCGAGCAGCCGCAGGCCGCGCTGGCGCGCATCGAGTGGGCGCTCGGTGCGGTCGCGGCGGAGATGGCCGAGCGGGCCGACCGTGCCGAAGGGGTGGCGGTGGACATCCTGCTCACCACCTCGGCGATGGCCGGCGACCCGACCCTGCTGACCGTGGCGGGGGAGCGCCTGCGCGCCGGCAGCCCGACCGGCCACGCGGTGACCCTGGCCGTGGAGAGCTTCTGCGCGCAGCTGGAGTCGCACGGCGGCTACCTGGCTGAGCGGGTCACCGACCTGCGGGACATCGCGGCCAGGGCCGTCGCGCTGCTGGCCGGGGTACCCATGCCCGGCATCCCGGCGCCCGGCTACCCCATCGTGCTCACCGCGCGGGACCTCTCACCGGCCGACACGGCCACCCTGCCCGGCAGTGACGTGGTCGCGCTGCTCACCGAGGAGGGCGGGCCGACGAGCCACACCGCGATCCTGGCGAAGTCGCTCGGGCTGCCGGCCGTGGTGGGCTGCCGGGCGGCCGCCGACGTGGAGGTCGGGGTGCCGGTGCTCGTCGACGGCTCGACGGGCGAGGTGCGGATCGGCCCGGACGCTGAGCGCGCTCTCGCGGCGGGGTTGCCGGCGGCGCGCCCGATCGACGCGTCCGGCCCGGGTCGGACGCGGGACGGCGTCGGAGTGGCGCTGCTGAACAACGTCGGCACGCTGGCTGACGCGCGCGCCGCGGCCGCCACGGATTCGGAGGGCGTCGGCCTGTTCCGCACCGAGTTCCTCTTCCTCGGGCGGCGCACCGAGCCCGGGGTGGACGAGCAGGCCGACGCCTACGCGGAGGTGTTCCGGGCGTTCGGCGATCGGCCGGTGGTACTACGCACGCTGGATGCCGGGTCGGACAAGCCACTGCCGTTCCTGCCGCTCGGCGAGGAGGAGAACCCGGCGCTCGGGGTACGTGGCCTGCGTACCTCGACGGTGTTCCCCGAGGCGCTCAGCGGCCAGCTCACCGCGGTGGCCAAGGCCGCGCGCGCGGTCGGCCGGTCGGTGCGGGTGATGGCGCCGATGGTGGCCACCGCCGAGGAGGCCAGCTGGTTCGCCGACACGGCCAGGGAGCACGGCATCGACGACGTCGGCGTGATGATCGAGGTACCGGCCGCCGCCCTGCGCGCCGGCGAACTGCTCGACGTGGTCGACTTCGTCAGCATCGGCACCAACGACCTCGGCCAGTACACGATGGCCGCCGACCGGGCCGCCGGCGCGCTCGGCCACCTGCTCGACCCGTGGCAGCCGGCGCTGCTCGACCTGGTGGCGCTGGTCGGAGCGGCCGGCAGGGCACGGGGCAAACCGGTCGGCGTGTGCGGCGAGGCGGCCAGTGACCCGCTGCTGGCCGCCGTGCTCGTCGGGCTCGGCGTGACCAGCCTGTCGATGGCCCCGGTCAGCCGGCCGGCGGTGCACTCCGAGCTGGCCGGGCTGAGCGCCGACGACTGCGTGGACATCGCCGAGGCGGCCCGGGGATCGGTGGGTGCCCGGCAGGCCAGGGCGCGCGCCCGCGAGGTGCGGGACCAGCGGTGGAGCGTGCCGGCGTGACCGAGTCGCAGGTGCTGCGCGGTGTGCTGGTGCACGGCGGCCGGCTGCTCGACGACGGCGTCCTCGCGGTGGCCGGCGACCGGATCAGCTGGGTCGGCCCGGCCGCCGAGTGGTCCGGCGCGCCGCTGCCGCCGGCCCAGCCCGGCCGCTTCCTGCTGCCCGGCCTCGTCGACGTGCACTGCCACGGCGGCGCGGGCCACGGTTTCCCGGAGGCGGACCCGGCCGGGCTGCGGGTCACCATCGAGCACCACAACCGCCACGGCACCACCACCCTGCTGGCCAGCCTGGTCTCCGCGTCGGCCGGCGTGCTGGCGCAGCGGGTGCGGGTGCTGACGCCGCTGGTCGAGTCCGGCGAGCTGGCCGGCATCCACCTGGAGGGTCCGTTCCTGGCGACCGCCCAGTGCGGCGCGCAGGACCCGACCGCGATCGTGCCGGGCGACCCCGCGCTGCTGGAGCGGCTGATCGACGTGGCGGGTGGCCGGATCAGCTCGATGACGCTGGCACCGGAGACCGCGAACTACCCGGACCTGCTGAGGGTGATGGCGCGCCACGGCGTGCTGCCCAGCTTGGGACACACCGACGCCACCGCCTCGGTGACCAGCGCCGGTATCAACCAGGTCGGCGGCGGCAGGCTCAGTGCCACGCACCTGTTCAACGCCATGCCGGCGATGCTGCACCGCTCGCCCGGCCCGGTGTCGGCATGCCTCGGCGCCGCGGCCCGGGGCGAGATGGTGCTGGAGCTCGTCGCCGACGGCGTGCACCTGGCCGACGAGACGGTGGCCATGGTGTTCGACCTGGTCGGTCCCGGGCAGGTCGCGCTGATCACCGACGCGATGGCCGCCGCCGGCATGCCGGACGGGCGTTACCCGCTGGGCCCGCAGCAGGTCGACGTCGTGCACGGTATCGCCCGGCTGGCCTCGCACCCGGGGAGTGTGCGGGGAGCTATCGCGGGAGGTACCGCGCGGCTGATCGACGTCGTGCGGCGGGTGGTGCGTCATGCCGGGGTGCCGCTGACCTCGGCGGTCACGGCGGCCAGCGCGACGCCGGCGCGGCTGCTGGGCATAGACGGGGAGGTCGGCGACCTGGCGGTCGGGCTGCGCGCCGACGTCGTGGTGACCGACACCGAGCTGACCCCGCTGGACGTGATGCGCTGCGGCCGCTGGTTGGTCGGCGGGCGGGACCTCCTGATGGTCTGAGCTCCCACCCGGACCAGCTCGGAGGGCACGGGCGGGAGTCTGTCACTCTTTCGGTGACCCTCTGTGTATCGCTGGTCATGACCAGATGCGAGACTGTCGGAGGGACAGGAAACCGGATCAGCGCGGAGGTCAGGGATGGCGCAGCCCGTGCGCATCGTCGACGGTGTGGTGCCCAAGCACGAGCAGCTGCGCACCATTCTCACCGAGCTGGCCACCCGGGAGCTCTCGCCGGGGGACATGCTGCCGAGTGAGCGCCAGCTCTGCCTGGACCACGGCGTCAGCCGGATCACCGTGCGGGAGGCGATCGGTCAGCTCGTCAGCGAAGGTCTGCTGGTGCGCGTGCGGGGCAAGGGCACGTTCGTCGCCGAGCGCACGGTCCGCTCGCGCCTGCACCTCGCCTCGTTCCAGGAGGACATGCGCCGGCTGGGCCTCGAGCCGACGACCGTGCTGCTGTCCGCCGAGCGCGGCGCGCCACCGGCCCGGACCGCCGAGCTGTTCGCGCCGGCCGGGGGCACGCAGGGGTTCCACATCCGTCGGCTGCGGGTGGCCGACGGCATCCCGATCGCCGTGGACGACGCCTGGTACAACGCCGCGCTGGCGCCCGGCCTGGACCAGATCGACCTGACCCGCTCGATCTACCGCACGCTCACCGAGCACTTCGGCCGGAGCCTGGACCGGGCGGAGCAGACGGTCGGCGCGATCGGTGCTAGCCGGGAGATCGCCGCGCTGCTCGGTCTGCCGGTGTCGCGACCGGTGCTGGTCTTCGACCGGGTCACCTACAGCGGCGACCTCGTCATCGAGCACGCGCGGTCCTGGTACCGCGGTGACCGCTACGAGCTGCAGATGTCGCTGGACCGCTGAGCCGGGCCCGTCCCTCGGCGGGCTAGTCGGTTGCCTGCTGGACCAGCAACATGCAGAACGGGCCCTCGTCGAGTGCCCGCCAGCGGTGGCGGACACCGCCGCTATAGAAGAGCGTGTCGCCCGGCTCGAGCTTCTGGATCCCGTGTTCCTCCAGGTCCATCTCGAACGCGCCCGCGACGACGTACATGAACTCCTCGCCGCGATGCACGTAGTACTCCTCGAACTCCCTCGGTCCCGAGCGGTACTCCACGGGAAGCATGGAGCGCCTTTCCCGGAACAATCCACGTGCCTGGCCGCCGCTGTGTTCGATGCCAAGGCTGTGTGGTGCGTCGCGCCGGATGAGGGTGACCGGAGCTTCGTCGGGCAGGGCCATGAGGCCGTGCGCGGTGGTGCCCAACGCGTTCGCCAGTGAGGTGAGAGATCTCATGCTCGGTCGGGCGCGCCCACGTTCGACCTGGCTGACAAAAGGTCGACTGAGGCCGCTGAGAGCCGCTAGTTCGGTGATGTTCAGCCCTAGAAAGCGGCGGCGGCTGCGAATGGTGTCGCCCATCGCCTGGAGAAGTTCATCGACATCGTCCCGGCCATTCACCACGTCAACATACCGGGTCCGTCACTACGCCGTGGGCAGCGTGTTCTGCTGGGTGAATTTCATGTAGAGGTAATCGCCGTTGCGAATCGGGCCGTACTTGGCGGGGTTCTTGCCGTCGCAGCAGGTCTTGATGCATTCGATGACCGCGTCGTAGTTCGGCTGGACGAAATAGGGGATCGAGACCCTGGACTGGGTCGACGCGATATTGGCCGGCGGGTTGATGACGCGGTGCATCGTCGAGACCCATTTGTCGTTTGTCCAGCGCTCGAGGGAGTCGCCCAGGTTGATCACGAAGGTGCCCGGCACAACCGGTACGTCGACCCAGTCGCCTGCCTTGTTCCTCACCTGTAGTCCGCCGCCCTCGACCTCCTCCTGCCACAGGATCGTCATGGCGGTGTAGTCGCTGTGCGCACCGCCCCGGAGTTGGTTCACCTTGGGCGCGGTGACCTGCGGCGGGTAGTAGTTCGAGCGCAGGATGCTGATGTGCCGGTCGACGGTGTCGACAAAGAAGTCCGCCGGCAGGTCGAGGGCGGTAGCGAAGATCTCGAACATCTCCAGCGTCAACTGCTCCATCGCGTGGTAGTAGCGGCGGTAGACGGCCTCGAAGTCGTCGACCCCTGCCGGCCAGAGGTTCGGCGCGAAATGGGCGCCGGCTGCCTCGGAGCGGAAGTAAGGGTCATCGGTGGGAACGTCGAGGGGCCCGATGTCGAACGACTCCTTCAGGTCAGGTGGGGCGGGTTGGTCCTCGAGTAGACCGAGACCTTCCTGTTCGACACCGCTGTAGCCGCGGATCTGGCCCGCCGCGGGTCGCGCGACGGCGAGCTTGGCCTCGGGCGCGCCTTCGAAGTACTCCTTGGTGACGCGGTACATGTCCGCGATGAGCTCGTCGTCGACGCCGTGGCCCGAGATGACGAGAAAGCCGATGTCGGTGCAGGCTTGGGCGACCCTATTGGCGACCTCCGCCTTTGTCTCGAGGATGCCGGAGCGGAAGGGGGCGATGTCGATGACAGGGACCGAGAGCAGGGTCATGTCGATTCCTTCGGAGGTGTGAGAGAGGGCAGTGCACGAGCAAAGGTCGGGTGCCCGCGCTTGACCGCCCACGTGGCCGGGGCCAGTCGGGCCACCGCGTCGGCGCTGTCGCCCGCGTCGAGGCAGACCAGATCCGCCTGGGCGCCCAGCCGGATCCCGTACTCGGCGGCGCCCAGGATCTTGGCGGCTGTTGTCGTGACCATCTCCAGGCACTGGCGCAACCCGGCGCGGGTCCCGACGTGCGCGACGTTCGCGTACAGGTTCGCCATGCGCACCAGCGACCCGTCCCCGAAGGGTGTGAAGGCGTTCAGGATGTTGTTGCTCGCGAGCGAGCACCTGCCGCCCCGCTCGAGGATCCCCGCCAGCGAGGTCACCCCGCGCGGTTTGGCCCGGTCCGCGACCCGGCCCATCAGGAACAGGTCGGTGGCCGGCAATACGGTCAGCGCAACACCGGAGGACACGGCGAGCGCACACAGCTCGGCGTACCGTTCGGGGGCAACGAGCGACAGCTGGGTGACGTGCCCGACCGTGACCCGGCCCTCCCAGCCCTGCGCGGTGGTGCGCTTGCACACGTCATCGAGCTGCATGCCCTCCGGGGTGTCCCCGAAGTCGAGATGCAGGTCGACGTCGACGTCGAAGCGCCGCGCCAGCTCGAAGATCCGATCCAGCTGACCGGACGGGTCGACGTCGGCGTACGGCGCTCCACCGATGACCGGGGCACCGGCCTCCAACGCGGCCACCAGCAGATCGTCGGTCTCGGCGGCATCGGTCAGCCCTTCCTGCGCGAACACGCACATCTGCACGTCCACCGCCCAGGCGAGGTCCGCCGCGATCCGCTGGATCGCGTGAACGCCGCGCAGCCCGACGGCCGGATCGACCTCAACGTGTGTGCGCACGTGGGTCGTGCCGTGCAGGATGCACCCCTCGAGCGTCTGTCTGCCCCGGTCGTAGATGTCCTGTTCGGTGAAGGCGGCCTTCACCCGGGAGGTCTCGCGCAGGGCCTCCGCAAGGGTCCCCTCGTGCTGGGCACAGCGGTCCGCGACCCGGGATTTGTCGAGGTGGAGGTGGGTGTCCACGAGACCCGGTACAACCAGCCGGCCGGCGGCGTCGAGCTCGGCGGCACCGGCGGGCAGACAGGGCGCGATCGCGACGATCCTGCCGTCGCGGACGCCGATGTCGGTGACCTGTCCCGCCGGGACATCCGGCCTGGGCCGGTCGCCGGACGGTGCCAGGAGAGCGCGCCGCACCACCAGATCCAGCATCACGTTCTCCTTGTGCGGGATGTCCCGACCGGCCGGTGACCTGACGAACCGACCGACCGGCGACCACTATGTGCGTTGGTGCCATCAACGCTAGGCAGGTGCGTGACAGGCGCCCACTTCCGGTGTTTCGTGTTGGTAAACACCGTTTCTTTGGACTTGTCAGGGGTTTCCGAGCTGCGGGAAGTTCCACACCAGCCGCCAAGACCAGCGACGAGAGGCAGTCACTCCCTGAGCCCCGTCAACCAGGAGAAGGCGCTAATACGTTGATGTGATCAACGTTTGGCGACATAGCGACAGCCTGTCCCTGCTCACCGCTGACGGCCCAACCGGAAGAGGCCACCATGGCTCCAGAGCTGGACACGTCCATCTGGCGGGTAGTGGGCGACCCCCTGGTCCCCGCCACCGGCGACGGCCCCCTCAGCGGGCTGAAGGTCGCGGTCAAGGATGTGTTCGCCGTCGCCGGGCACCGACTCGGGCTCGGCAACCCGACATGGCTCGCCGAACAGGGCCCGCAGCCCATCTCGGCACCCGCGGTGCTGGCACTGCTCGATGCCGGCGCTTCGATCACCGGCATCGCGCGGACCGACGAGTTCGCCTACAGCCTCGCCGGCCAGAATCACCACTACGGCAGCCCGCCCAACCCCGCGGCGCCGGGGTGTCTCAGTGGCGGATCGACCAACGGCCCCTCGGTAGCCGTGGCGCTCGGCCAGGTCGATGTCGGGCTCGGTACCGACACGGCGGGATCCCTCCGCGTGCCGGCGTCCTATCAGGGCCTGGTCGGTATCCGCACCACGTACCGCGCGATCCCGGTCGCGGGGGTGCACCCCCTGGCACCGTCGTTCGACACCGTCGGCTGGCTGACCAGGGACGCCGCCACCGCCCGCCGCGTCGCCGACGTGCTCCTGCTGGACAGACCGGCCCGATCGGTGCCGGTGCGTGCGGCCGTGGTCCCGGCGGTCCTCGGATGGGTCGCGCCCGACCTGCGCAAGATCACGGCGTCCGCGATCGACGCGTTGAGCTCTGCGGGCGTGCTCCCTCCGGTCGATCGGGTCGACCTGTCCTCGAGGGAGATCGCGACCTGGGCCGACGCCTTCCGCATTGCGCAGGCCTTCGAGGTGTGGCAGGGGCAGGGTTCCTGGGTGGAGTCACACCCGGGCGCACTCGGACCCGACGTGGGTGGCCGGTTCGCGTTCGCCCGTACCGTCAGTCCTGACGACGCCGCGGCCGCGCGCTCCCTACTCGAGCAGGCACGGCGGCGACTGCGGGACCTCCTCGAGGAGACCGTCGTACTCATCCCGTCCACCGCGGGACCGGCCCCGGCGCTGACCGCCGGTGAAGATCTGATCGACGACGAGCGGACCGCCACCGTTCGGCTCACCCACCTCGCCACCGTGGCCGGAGTCCCCGCGGTGTCCCTGCCTGTTCTGCGCATGCCCGACGGCCGCCCGGTGGGCCTGTGCCTGCTGGGGCCCGCCGATACCGACCGCGACCTGCTCAGCCTGGCAGAGGCGGTCACGCACTGTCTCTCGTCGATCTGAACGCGGAGCTCCGAGTGTGAAACGGCCTGTGCCGCCCCGAGCTGGTCGGGGCGGCACCGGCCGCGGTGCGCTGGGGCTACGCCCAGCTCAGTGGTGCACGTCCACGTCGTGGCTGTCGTTGTAGTCGCTGCTGTTGTGCGAGTTGTAGTCGTCGTGGCTGCTGGTGTCGGAGTTGTCCTCGTAGTTGCTGTGCGTGCTGTTGTCCGACTCGTGCTGGT
>DATAYB010000122.1:0-16638 GCA_036272795.1 Pseudonocardia sp. | reverse complement strand
ACACCGACCTGGGTGACGTGCTGCGGCTGATCGTCGGCACCACCCTGGGCCAGTGCGTCGACGAGGTCCAGTTCGAGCGGGTGTTCACGCTGGCTCTGGACGGCATCCGCGCCGCCGGCAGACGCTGACCGGGCGCGCGCCGGGTCAGGTCGTGCTCGTGCGGGACTCGCAGGGGATGGGCGGAGCGCTGCTGCCCCCGTCCACCCTGTCGCTGATCAACACGCTGTTCGCGGAGGGCACCGGCGCAACCGGGCTATCGCGGTGTGGAGCTGTCACCGGTGGGGTCACCATGGCGGTCTTCGTGCTGGTGCAGGGCCCGGAGCTGGGCTGGGCGGCGCCGGCCGTGCTCGCGGCCTCGGCGCTGGCAGTCGCGCTGCTCGTCGCGTTCGCGGTGAGCGAGGCGCGCAGCGCTGACCCTCCGATGCCGCCCCGGCTGCTCCGTAACCGGGGCCTGCTCGCCGCGGTGGTCATCACGTTCGTGTGCATGGCCACCTTCGGCGCACTGCCGTACTTCCCCACCGTGCTGCTGCAGACCGTGCACGCGTTTAGCGCCCTGCGCACCGACCTGGCGTTCCTGGTGCCGTCGGCCGCCATCGCCCTCGGCACGCAGCTCGGCGCACCACTGGCGGGCGGCTCGGTACCGGGCGCACGCTGCTGCTCGGCGTCGCAGTGGCGGCCGTGCACCGACGCGTGACCAACACCCGGGCCGACGAGCCGGCGGGCTGACTACCCCCGCGCACACGCCCCCCGCGCAAACGCGGACACCCGCCGCCCGGCCGGCGCCTCGCTGCCTCGTCGACCCCGCTGCCTCGCCGGCCCGCCGGCCCGCCGGCGCTTCGCCTGGTCAGCTCGTAGACGGCTTCGGTGTGATCGCCGGCACACTGCCGAACCGCGGAGGCCCCGTCCACCGTGTTGTGGCTCAGAAGTGCTTGAACCACCCTCTCGCCGGAGCCGGAGCACCACGGCCGACCGGAAACCCACCGCAATGCACCGGAGGATTTGGCATGCGCAACAACAGGGGGAACGCGGGGAGCTACGCTGGTCAGCGCGGCCCGAGGGCCATCGCGGCGGCGGCCGCACCGCTGGTGTGGAAGTTCGGGGGTACATCGGTGGCGAACCACGACCGGCTGCGCGCCGCCGCCGAGCGGATGGTCGCCGCACACCGCTCCGGGCGTGGGGTTGTCGCCGTGCTCTCCGCGATGGGCCACACCACCGATGAGCTCGTCGCCAAGGCCGCCGAGATCACGGACCGGCCCCCGCTGCGCGAGCTCGACGCCCTGCTCTCGGTCGGCGAGACCATCTCCTGCGCGCTGGCCGCCATGGCGATCACCGAGCTCGGCGAGAGCGCGATCTCCCTCAGCGGCGCCCAGGCCGGAATCCGCACCGATGACCAGCACGGCGACGCCCGGCTGCGCGACATCCAGCCCGACCGTATCCACCGTGCGCTCGCCGAAGGTGCGATCGTGCTGGTCACCGGCTTCCAGGGCGCTACCGACCTCGGCGACGTGACCACCCTCGGCCGGGGCGGCTCGGACGCCTCCGCCGTAGCGCTCGCCGCCGCCCTCGGCGCGACCGAGTGCGAGATCTTCACCGACGTGCGCGCCGTCTACACCGCCGACCCCCGCCTCGTGCCCGACGCGCAGCCCCGCACCACGATCCGCCACGAGGAGATGCTCGAGATGGCCGAGGCCGGCGCCGCCGTGCTGCAGCCCCGCGCGGTCGAGCTCGCCATCGCCCACCAGATCGACATCCACCTGCGTTCCAGCTTCACCGCCGACGCGGGCACCTGGATCCGCCGCGCCCCCAGCACCCTCGAGGCCACCAGCGACGGAGGGAGTGCCCCCGAGGTCGCCGGCATCGCCCACCGCCGCCACGAGAGTCTCTACACCGTCAAGGACCTCGACACCCCTGAGCTCGCCATGGCGCTGGCCGCCCGGGGCATCAACCTCGGCGCCCTCATCCCGGACACCCCGGGCCTGCGTTTCACCGCCCCCGGCGCCCCCACGGCCGACGTGACCAGCGCCCTCGACGCCGCCGGAGCCTCCGTGCGCATGGACCACGAGCTGTCCTCCGTCTCCGTGATCACCCCCGGCATCACCCGTAAGCCGCACATCACCGCCCAGGCACTCGCCGCGCTGCACCACGCCGGCATCGCGCCCCATCTGCTGCACACCACGCCCGCCCGCATCACTGTCCTCATCGACACCCAGGCCCTCGAGGACACCGTCCGGCTCCTGCACAACACGTTCATCCCGAGCACCCCGGACGCCTGGGACAACCGCGCCGTCGCGTGACCCCGTCGGGCCGTGACCTGGGCACTCGGTGGGCATTGCCAGATCGTCAACATTTTGTCCACATCTGGTCCCCACAATCACCGGCGCCCCTGGGCGATGGGTGGGAGTGATCGGAAGCGAGTCCCCTCGGGGCGGACCCATCGGATGCAGACCACCACTTGATCACCTTGGGGGAGACCTACCGTGACCAACACGGAGTTCAGCGAGCAGCCCTCGATCGACCAGCTGGTCCTGGTCGCCGAGGACGCGCCGCACGGCTGGCGCAACCGCCAGGGGGAGCGGCTGGACCTGCTGTTCGAGGAGCGTTGCGACTACATGCTCCGGTACGGCGGTCCGGACCGGCTCGCGGTGGACACCGGGGACCTGCGGCTGACCTACGACGAGCTGGACCGCCGGGCCAACAAGCTGGCGCGCTACCTGAGGCTGCGCGGCGCGAAGCCCGGTGACCGGATCGCCCTGCTGTTCGACCAGGCGGTGCACTCCTACATCGGCATGCTCGCGGTACTGAAGATCAACGCTGCCTACGTGCCGCTGGACGTCGGCTTCCCGGCCGACCGGATGGCGTACATCATCTCCGACGCCGGCGTGAACCTGGTGCTGTCGCTGTCGGGCGTCACCGAGAAGGTGCCGGTGGCCGAGCTGGGCGCCGACGTCGCGTTCGTCGACCTCGCCGCGCGGCTGATCGACGAGCAGGACGAGCGCCGGCTGCTGGACGTCGAGCGCGGCGCCACCGTCGCCGACCTGGCCTACATCATCTACACCTCCGGCTCGACGGGCCGGCCCAAGGGTGTGGCGATCGACCACCCGAGCATCTGCAACTTCGTCCGGGTCGCCGCCGAGGTCTACGGCATCCGCCCCCGGGACCGGGTCTACCAGGGCCTGACCATCGCGTTCGACTTCTCCGTCGAGGAGATCTGGGTGCCGTGGGCGTCGGGTGCCACGCTGGTGCCGAAACCGGCCGGTGGCAGCCTGCTCGGCCAGGACCTGCACGACTTCCTGACCGGCCACCGCGTGACGGCGTTGTGCTGCGTGCCGACCCTGCTGGCCACGCTCGAGGACGACCTGCCGCTGCTGCGCTTCCTGCTGGTCTCGGGGGAGGCCTGCCCACAGGACCTGATCTCCCGCTGGTACCGCCCTGACCGCCGGTTCCTGAACGTCTACGGGCCGACCGAGGCGACGGTCACCGCGACCTGGACCGAGCTGCAGCCGGACAAGCCGGTCACCATCGGCGTCCCGCTGCCCACCTACGTCACCGTCATCCTCGACGTCGACAACCCGCACCGGGCACTGCCCCACGGCGAGACCGGGGAGATCGGGATCGCCGGCATCGGGCTGGCCCTCGGCTACCTGAACCGCGAGGACCTGACCGACAAGGCGTTCATCGACGACTTTCTCAACATCCCGGCCAACCCGTCGGGCCGGATCTACCGGACCGGTGACCTGGGACGGGTCAACGCGGACGGCGAGATCGAGTACCAGGGCCGGATCGACCTGCAGGTCAAGATCCGCGGCTACCGGATCGAGCTGACCGAGATCGAGTCCGTGCTGCTGCAGGTGCCGGGCATCGCGGCGGCGGTGGTGAGCACCTACGAGCCGGTGCCGGGCACCGTCGAGCTGGTCGGCTACTACAGCCTGCGCAGCGACATCGACAGCATCGACCAGCAGTCGATCTTCGCCGTGCTGCGTGAGCGGCTGCCCAAGTACATGGTGCCGGCGTTCCTGGAGTGCCTGGACGCCATCCCGCTGACGCCGCAGGACAAGGCCGACCGCAAGGCGTTGCCGCCGCCTGGCCAGCGGGCCAGCACCGCGCCGAAGCGCGAGGTGGTCGCCGCCGCCACGAAGACCGAGCAGATCCTGGCCACCGCGCTGGCCGCCTCGCTCGGTTTGGACACGGTCTCGGTGGACACCGACTTCTTCGAGGAGCTGGGCGCCAACTCGCTGGTGCTGACCCAGTTCTCCGCCACGCTGCGCAAGCAGTACGGCCTGCCCGGCATCTCGATCAAGGAGATGTACCAGAACCCGACGGTCCGCCAGCTCGCCGCGCTGCTCGGGGACGCCGCGGGTGCCCCGGGCCGCGCGGGGGACGGGGGCGTGCCCGTGCCCGCCGTCGAGGTGACTCCGGGTAGCAGCGTCCGGTACGCGCTCACCGGAGCCGGGCAGCTGGTGCTGTTCCTGCTCGGCCTGCTCCTGGCCGGCTGGGTGCTGGACGTCAGCTACGCATGGCTGTCCGCCGCGCCCGACCTGCCGCAGCTCTACGGGCGCGCGACCGCATTCGTGGCGCTCACCTTCGCCGGCTTCGTCGCGCTGCCGGTGCTGGCGAAGTACCTGCTCGTGGACTCGTGGCGAGCCGCCGAGATACCGCTGTGGAGCCTGCGCTACCTGAACTTCTGGTTCGTCAAGACGCTCGTGCAGCTCAATCCGATGGTGCTGTTCGTCGGCTCACCGCTCTACGTGCTCTACCTGCGCGTGCTCGGCGCCAAGATCGGCCGCAACGTCGCCATCATGTCCCGCACCGTCCCGGTGGCCACCGACCTGCTCACCATCGGTGACGGCACGGTGATCCACAAGGACAGCTCGTTCAGCGGCTACCGCGCCGAGGCCGGCCGGCTGCGGTTCGGGCCGGTCACCGTCGGGCGTGACGCACTGGTCGGTGAGAAGACCGTGCTGGACATCGGGACGTCGATCGGCGACGGTGGCCAGCTCGGGCACTCCTCGTCGCTGCACGAGGGCCAGGCGGTGCCGGCGGGCGCGGTGTGGCACGGCTCGCCGGCCGAGCCGACCGACGCGGACTACCGCACGGTCGAGCCGCTGTACCCGAGCACCGCGCGCAAGGTCGGTTACGCCGTGCTACAGCTGCTCGGCGTGCTGGTGGCCGGGCCGCTGGTGCTGTCCGTGGCGGTCGCGCTGCTGACCCGGGTGCCCGCGCTGGCGACAGTGCAGGCGAGCGCCGGTGCGCTGCTCGGCAACCCGATGCTCTACGTGTTCACGCTGGCCGTCTCGTTCGTGCTGTACTTCGGAGCACTGGCCGCCGGGCTGCTCGTGATGATCACCGTGCCGAAGGTGCTGCACCGGCTGGTCGAGCCGCGCCGGGCCTACCCGCTCTACGGCGTGCACTACCTGGTGGCCGGCCTGGTCACCCGGCTGACCAACTCGCGGTTCTTCATGCTGCTGCTGGGCGACAGCTCGTTCATCGTCGGCTACCTGCGTAACCTCGGCTACGACCTGTCGCACGTCGTGCAGACCGGCTCCAACTTCGGCACCCAGATGGTGGCCGACTCACCGTTCCTGAGCCGGGTCGGGACCGGCACCATCGTGTCCGACGGCCTCTCGATGATGAACGCGGAGTACTCGAACACGTCGTTCCGGATGTCACCGGTCGCCATTGCGGAGAACAATTTCCTGGGCAACGACATCGCATTCCCGGCCGGTGCCAGGGTGGGCCGGAACGTATTGTTGGCGACCAAGGTGATGGTGCCGATCGACGGGCCTGTGCGCGAGAATGTCGGCCTGCTGGGATCGCCGCCGTTCGAGATTCCGCGAGCGGTCCGCCGCGACGCCGAAATCGACTACCTGAACGACCCGGCCGAGGTGGCCCGGAGACTGGCGGGGAAGAACCGGCACAACGCCGGCACCATTGCCACGGTCCTGATGCTGCAGTGGCTGCGGTTCGCCGCCGACCTCGTGCTGGCCGTGGTCGCGTTCGCCCTGTTCAACCGGTTCGGCACGGTGGCGGTGGCGGCCGCGCTGCTGGCGATCACCGTGTTCAACGTGGTCTACCCGGCGCTGCTGGAGCGGGCGGTGCTCGGCTTCCGCCCGCTGACGCCCCAGTTCTGCTCGATCTACGACCGCTACTTCTGGGGCCATGAGCGGCTCTGGAAGGTCTACATCACGCCGATGTTCACCGGCACTCCTTTCCAGAGCTTCGTGTGGCGCCTCGCCGGGGTCCGGATGGGGCGGCGGGTGTTCGACGACGGTTGCTCGATGCCGGAAAAGTCCCTGGTCAGCATCGGTGACGACGTCGTGCTCAACGCGGGCAGCGTGATCCAGTGCCACTCGCTGGAGGATGGCTACTTCAAGTCCGGCTACACGGTGGTGGAGGCCGGCGCGACCGTCGGGGTCAAGGCCTTCGTGCACTACGGCGTGACCATGGGCGCCGGGTCCGTGCTGGAGTGCGACGCCTTCCTGCTCAAGGGCGAGGAGATGGCGCCGGGCGCGCGGTGGCGGGGCAACCCGGCCACCGAGGTTCGGCTCGCGGCACCCCCGGCGGTTCAGGTGCCAGCGGGTCCGGCCGGGCCCGCACCGGCGGCCAGCCGGCTGCTGCTGCCGGCGTCCGCGACGGCGTCGGCGAATGCTCCGATGGCGGCGACCAGCCGGGCCGCGCTGTTCGACCGGGGTGCCCAGCTGAAATAGCCGGGAGCTCGGGGGGAGCAGTGAAATTGATGGGGAACAGGTGCCGAGGGTCTGTGCGGCCACCGGAGCTGTGAATACGAGCTTGATGAACGTACTGACCGCGCGCCAGCAATAAGTCTGTCTGTTCCGGGGATGGTTTCGTGCCGATACCTCCCCCGTCAATGGGAGTGAGTGTGGCATACAATCTCGGTGTCGACCTCGGTACCACATTTGTGGCGGCCGCGGTGGCACAGCCGAACCAGGTGGAGATGTTCACCCTGGGCGACCGGTCCGTGGTGGCCCCGGCGGTGGTCTACCGGCGGGACGACGGAGAGCTGGTGGCGGGGGAGTCCGCCAGCCGGCGCGCCCTGAGCAACCCCGGCCGGATCACCCGCGAGTTCAAGCGTCGCCTCGGCGACCCGACCCCGGTCACCCTTGGCGACCGCTCGTACCTGGTCACCGAGCTGCTCGCGACGCTGCTGCGGGACGTCCTCGACAAGGTCACCGAGACCGAGGGGGCCAAGCCCGACCGCGTCGTGCTGACCCACCCGGCGAACTGGGGTGGCTTCCGCCGGGGCCTGTTCGAGGAGGTCCCCGGCATGGTCGGGCTGACCGACGTCAGTCTGATCACCGAGCCGGAGGGGGCCGCCGCGCACTACGCGGCGACCCGCCAGCTCACGGAGGGCGAGATCGTCGCCGTGTACGACCTCGGTGGCGGCACCTTCGACGCGACCGTGCTGCGCAGCCGGCCCGACGGCGTCGAGATCCTGGGCATCCCGGAGGGCATCGAGCGCCTCGGTGGTGTCGACTTCGACGAGGCGATCCTGGCACACGTCAACTACTCCGCCGATGGAGCGCTCGACAACCTCGACCGGCGCGACCCGCAGACCCTGGTTGCGCTCGCCCGGCTGCGGCAGGACTGCGTGCTCGCCAAGGAGGCGCTGTCCCTGGACACCGAGACGATCATCCCGGTGTTCCTGCCGGGCCGGCACTTCGACGTCCGGCTGACCCGCGCGGAGTTCGAGGACATGATCCGCGCGCCGATCGAGTCCAGCATCAGCGCGCTCACCCGCACGCTGCGCTCCGCCGACGTCGCCCCGGGCAACCTCAGCGGGGTGCTGCTGGTCGGCGGCTCCTCGCGGATCCCGCTGGTGGCGAAGATGGTCACCGAGGCGCTCGGCAAGCCCACCGTCGTCGACACGCACCCGAAGTACGCGGTCGCGCTGGGTGCGGCGGCGGTGGCCAGGGCGCAGGCCGGGCAGCAGACCCTGACCTCGACGGGCTCCGGCTCCGAGTCGGGTTCGGGGTCGCGGTCGGGGTCCAGGGCCGGGTCGGGTCGGGGTGGCTCGTCGCGGGACGGCGGCGCGGGTGACGGTGGGGCGGGTCGCTCCGGTGTCGCGGTGCTGCCGCCGGGCTCGGGTGGCTCGAACGGTTCGGGTGCCGCTGCTGGTTCGGGTGCTGGTGGCCCGGGCGGCGGGCCAGGCAGGTCCCGGCGCGGGCTGGTGTTCGCCGGGTTGGCGGCGCTGGTCGTGCTGGTCATCCTCGGCACGCTGCTGGTGAACAACGTGCTGCGGTCCGGGCCAGGTGCGGCGGCCGACCAGGAGCTCGCCCAGTCGTCCGCCGCTGTGGCCCCGCCGGACCCGTCGCCTCCGGCCGTCAGCGTGCCGATCCCGAGCGTCGGTACCCCGATCCCGGTCGGCGCGACCCCCGGTTTCGCCGAGGTGTCCCCGAACGGCCGGCTGCTCTACGTGGCGGGCGGCAACTCCAAGGTGGTCACGGTGCTGGACACCTCGGCCAACCGGGTCATCGCGACGGTTCCGATCGCCGCCGGCCCGCCGCAGTTCCTCACGTTCTCCCCGGACGGCCGGCGGGTGTACGTGAGCGTCTTCGACGCCCCTGCCTCGATCTCTGCCGTGGTTGTGCTGGACACCACGACGAACCAGGTGATCGGCCAGGTCAAGGTGCCGGCCAGGCCGTTCCGGTCGGCGGTGAGCCCGGACCGCAGGATGCTCTACGTGCCGAGCAACGACTCGAGCAGCGTGTCGGTGATCGACACGGCCTCCCTGAAGGTGACCAGGCAGATCCCGGTCCCGTCGGGCCCACACTGGGTCGAGCTCGCCACGAACGGCTCGCGCGCGTTCGTCGCCGACCACGACGCGAACGCGATCGGCGTGCTGGACGTGGCGTCGGCGTCGGTGGTCGGACAGATCCCGGTCGGCGCCGGCCCGCACGCGCTCGCCGTGCATCCCACCCGCCCGCTTCTGGCCAACGCGAACTTCGACGCGAACTCGGTCACCATGATCGACACGACGACGAACCGGGTGGCCGCGACGATCCCGGTCGGCAAGAACCCGGAGGCGGTCGACTGGTCGCCGGACGGCCGGTTCGCCTACGCCGTGAACGACGGGGACAACACCGTCTCGGTGATCAACGCGTCGACCGACCAGGTCACCGCGACCATCCCGACCGGGCGGACCCCGACCAGCATCGCCGTGCTGCCGAACGGCAGGCAGGCGTACGTGACCAACCTGGACAGCGCCAACCTCACGGTGCTGAACCTCGGTGGCTGAGTTCCCCCCTCTCCCCGCGAGCGCTTCGCGGCGCTCCCGACCCAGTACCCAACGAACCCGAGTGAGCTCGGCGGAAGGCAGTGTGAAATGAGCGGAAAGCGTGCCGCGGCCATAGTCGTGGTGCTCGTGATCATCGGCGCCGCCGTGTTCTACCTGCGCGGTGGCTTCAACCCCGGCACGACGGCCCAGCCGGTCGCCGCCGCGCCCGAGTCGGCGGTGCAGCTCGCACTGGTCAAGGGCACGGCCAAGGTCAACAATGTCTCGGCGAACACGGGCGACTTCTACCAGGGGCCGCCGGGCAACCCGATCGCAATGAAGTGGGTTCAGCTCAGCGCGGCGTCCGCCGGCCCGCTCAACCCGGTCGTGGTGAACGGGGTGGGGCGCACCGTCTACCGCTTCGACAAGGACACCGCGAACCCGTCGAAGTCCAACTGCAACGGCGACTGCGCCAAGACCTGGCCGCCGCTGCTGGTGCAGCCCAACTCGCGCGTGTTCGTCGACGGCGTGTCCAGCGCGGACGTGTCTGCCGTGACCCGCGCCGACGGCACCGCGCAGGTCACCCTGAAGGGCTGGCCGATGTACCTGTACAGCGGGGACAGCAAGCCCGGCGACATCAACGGCCAGGGCGTTGGCGGCGTCTGGTCCGCCATCACGCCGGACGGCGGCAAGGCCAGCGAGTCGACACAGGGCGGCGACACCCTCACCGGCCTGGAGTACAAGACGGGTACGGCGCAGCAGAACAACGCGCCGCCGAACACCGGTGACTTCTACCGCGGCCCGAGCAACAACCCGGCCGCGATGAAGTGGGTGCAGCTCACCGCGGGTTCCGCCGGCGGCCTCAGCCCGATCGTGCACAACGGGGTCGGCCAGACGCTCTACCGGTTCGACAAGGACACCGCGAAGCCGTCGAAGTCCAACTGCAACGACGCGTGCGCGGCGCTGTGGCAGCCGGTCCTGGTCGTGCAGGGCTCGCGGATCTTCGTCGACGGTGTGTCAACCGCGCAGGTCGGCATCGTGACCCGCGCCGACGGCAGCCGGCAGGTGACCCTCGGCGGCTGGCCGATGTACAAGTACACGAAGGACGTCAATCCCGGCGACACCAACGGCGAGAACGTCGGCGGCGTGTGGTTCGCCATCTCGCCCCAGGGCAAGAAGATCGTGTCGTCCACCGGCGGCTGACCGTCCCGACCGGGCATGCATGGGCGCGGTACCCCTTCCAGGGGTACCGCGCCCTCGCGCATCCGCACCCGGCCAGGTCACGGGTTGTGGCGTTGGCGCAAGGGGGTTCACCCGTGTGTGGCAGTCGAAGGCTGTGTATTCACTGAGGAAACACGTTATTCAACTTCTGAGTAATGACGTAGAACACTCTCTCGGCACGATACGCCGGGAAGATAGGTAAGGAACGGTGCGTTTACTAAGATAGTCCGCACCGAGAGAGACCCCTCGGCGCCAGGTCGATCTTGGAGGTCAGGGTGGAAGGCCCGAACATCGAGTTCAGCGCACCGACGCAGGAGAAGGTGCACCTCAACGGGAACGCGTCGAAGCTCGCCGAGCCGAAGCCCGAACCCGAGCCGCAGCCGGCGGTGGAGCAGGAGGCGGCCCCGATGCCGCCCGCCAAGAAGAAGCGCGGGCTGTTCAGTCGCCCGCTGGTGGTCGCCCTGGTGATCATCGTGGTGCTCGCGGCCATTGGTGGCGGTGGCTGGTACCTGCTCTACTCGAGCCAGTTCGTCACCACCGACAACGCCCAGGTCGACGGCGACAAGGTCGACATCAACGCCCCGGCCACCGGCACGCTGGTGTCCTGGCAGGGCGACCAGGGCGCGACGGTGACCACGAACGAGGTCATGGGCCGGATCCGGATCGGCAGCAGCGGCGCGCAGCCGCAGATGACCATCAAGTCCCCGGGCAACGGCACCATCGCCGTGAAGAACGCCGTCGAGGGCCAGTGGGTCACCGCCGGCACCAACCTGGCGACCGCCTACGACTTCAACAAGATCTACGTGACCGCGCGGGTCGACGAGACCGACGTCCAGGACGTGCACCTCGGCGCTCCGGTCGACATCTCGGTGGACGCCTTCTCCGGCGCCCCGATCACCGGCGTGGTGACCGAGATCCAGGGTGCGGCTGCCGACCAGTTCTCGCTGTTCCCGGAGTCCAACAGCAACGGCAACTTCCAGAAGGTCACCCAGGTGGTGGCGGTGCGGGTCGCTTTCACCAACACCGACGGCAAGGCGGTTGTGCCGGGCATGAACGTCACGGTGCACATCCACAAGCACTGAGCGCCAAGCACTGGGCCGCAAACGCAAACACGACACCCTCCCGGTCCCGACCGGGAGGGTGTCGTGTGTTTGTGGGAAGGACCCCCGGGGTGCCGAGCACCCGGGGCGGTCGACTAGACCAGTCCGTCGCGGACTGCGCCGAACGCCCGGTCCACGTACGCGGTCGGCACGGTGTCGCCCTCGGTGGACATCCACTCGTCGAGGGCGGTGCGGAAGGCCGCCACCGCTATGCGGGCGAGCAGTCCGGACCGAAGCTCGCCGATCTCCGGTGTTCTCTCCCGGAGTACGGCGGCGAGCGCGTCCTCCCACTGGGCGTGCTTGAGCAGACTGTAGGGACGCAGGCTCGGCGTGCGCTCGATCATCACCGACACCCGGTGCATCGTTCGCGGGCGCTCGATGAAGCTCTCGCACATGGCCACGAACACGGCGTTGAGCGAGTCCATCGGGTGCTCGTCGAGCGGCCGGTCACGCAGCGACGCGGTGAGCACGGCGGTCGTGCCGCGCGCCCACTCCATGACGATGTCGGCCTTGGTCCCGAAGTAGCGGAACAGCGTGCGCCGGGACACCTCGGCGGCCTCGGCGATCTCGTCGACCGTCGTGGCGTCGAAGCCCTGCTCCGAGAACAGGCGCATGCCGATCCTGACCAGTTCGGCGCGCTGCCGCTCCTGCTTGCGTTCCCGCAGTCCTGCCTCTGTCATGGCGTCAGGCGGGCTGATAGCCCATGATCGCCTTGACCTCGGTGAACTCGTCGAAGCCCAGCTCGCCCCACTCGCGGCCGTTGCCGGACTGCTTGTAGCCACCGAACGGCGCGGTGAAGTCCGGGCCGGCGCCGTTGAGCCCGACCATGCCGGTACGGATCTTCGAGGCGACCGCGAACGCGTGCTTGGGGTCGGCCGACTGGACCGCGCCGCCGAGCCCGTACTCGCTGTCGTTGGCGATCTGGATGGCCTCGTCCTCGTCCCGGTAGGTGATCACCGAGAGCACCGGGCCGAAGATCTCCTCCTGTGCGATCCGCATGTCCGGGGTGACGCCGACGAACACCGTCGGGCGGACGAAGTAGCCCTTGTCCAGCCCGTCCGGCAGTCCGACGCCGCCCACGACCGCCTCGGCGCCCTCGTCGATCCCGGCCTGGATGAGGCCCTGGACCTTGTCGAACTGCGTCTTGCTGACCAGCGGGCCGAGGTTGGTGGCATCCGAGGTCGGGTCGCCGGTGGTGAAGCCCGCGGCCGCCTGCTTGATCAGGCCGACGAGCTCGTCGCGCTGGTCCTCGTGCACCAGCAGCCGGGTGGTGGCGTTGCAGCTCTGGCCGGTGTTCGGGAAGCAGCCGACGAGCGCGCCCTTGGCGGCCTTGCCCAGGTCGGCGTCGGGCAGCACGATGTTGGCCGACTTGCCGCCCAGCTCCAGCGACACGCGCTTGACGGTGTCGGCGGCGTTCTTCGACACCAGGATGCCGGCGCGCGTCGAGCCGGTGAAGGACACCATGTCGATGTCCGGGTGCGCGGAGAGCACGGAGCCGACACTCGGCCCGTCGCCGTGCACCAGGTTGAAAACGCCGGCCGGCACGCCGGCCTCGTCGAGGATCTCGGCGACCAGCACCGCGTTCAGCGGCGCGACCTCGCTGGGCTTGAGCACCATGGTGCAGCCGGTGGCCAGCGCGGGCGCGACCTTGCACATGATCTGGTTCAGCGGCCAGTTCCACGGCGTGATCAGCGCACACACGCCGACCGGCTCACGCAGAAGCATCGTGGTGCCGTGCGGCCGCTCGAACTCGTAGTTGCGCAGGATCTCGATCGCGGTGAGCAGGTGGCCGAGGCCGGCCGGTACCTGGGCCTGGTTGGCCAGCGAGGACGGCGCGCCCATCTCGGCGGTGACCGTGGCGGTCAGGTCCGCGAAGCGGCGCTTGTAGATCTCCGCGACCTTCTCCAGCAGCGCGAGGCGGTCCTCACGGGTGGTCGCCGACCAGGCCGGGAACGCCGCCTTGGCCGCCGCGACAGCCTGGTTCGCGTCCTGCTCGACACCCATCGCGATCTGGGTGATGACCTCTTCGGTGGCGGGGTTGAACACGTCCAGCACGGCGGGCTTGGTCGGCGTGACCCACTTGCCGTCGATGTAGAACCTTGTAGCGTTGGCGTAGAGCTCAGTCATGGTGAGCGTCCTTTCAAGGTGGGTGGCCCCGAGCCTAGCGGCACTGAGTGTCAGCTGTCACTCAGTGCCGCTTTGTGTTCGGCTCAGGTTCGCCCACCCGGACGGACCCGGCGCTACATCTCCACGACCTCGCGCTCCCCGCCGGGAGCCGGGCGGCCGCGCTTGAGGAAGAACGTGAGGATCAGCGCGACCGCCGAGCCGACCGTGGTGACCAGGAAGATGTTGCTGTAGGTCTGCGCCATGACCTCGGTCTGCATCTGCTGCCAGAGCGGGATCAACCCGGCCTGGCCCCCCTGCTGCATGGACTGCACCTGGGGCAGCACGTTCGGGCCGGTACTGGTGATCAGCGAGGACCGGTCGGCGTAGAGCTGCGCCTGCTGTGTCGTGGCCAGCGCCCCCAGCGCGGCGACCCCGAGGGCGTTGCTGACCCGCTGGGCGATCTGGCTGATGGCACTGCCGGAGTTGATGATGGCAGGCGGCAGCGCGGCCAGGCCGACCGTCATGATCGGCATGAACGCCATGGAGATGCCGGCGGCACGCACGACCGTCCAGAGGACCATCTCCGGGCGTGTGGTGTCCGCGGTGATCCCGACCATCATGTAGCTGCCGATCAGGCTGATGAGCACGCCGATCATCGCGGGCCAGCGCGCCCCGATCCGATCGTAGATCCGGCCGGCGAAGGGCATCATCACCGCCATCGCCATGGCCTGCGGCAACACCACGAGACCGGTGTTCATCGGGGTGATGCCCTGGCCGTTCTGCAGGAACAGGGGCACGTAGTAGAGCACCGCGAACATGCCGGTGGAGATGATGGCGATCAGCAGCAGCGAGTTGACGAAGGGCCAGTGCCGCAGTGCCCGGATGTCGAGCAGGGGCTGTTCGACGGCCAGTTCGACGATCGCGAACAGGGCGAACATGTTCGCGCTCAGCGCCAGCAGGATGAGTACGCGGTAGCCGGTCCAGCCCCACTGCTGGCCCTCGGACACCGCGAGCAGCAGCGAGAACGCCGCGGTCGCGATGCACACGAAGCCCGGCAGGTCGAACTTGCGGCCCTTGGTGCCGGCGAACTTGGGCAGGATGAAGATCGCCGCGACCGCCCCGATGATGCCGACCGGCACGTTGATGTAGAAGATCAACCGCCAGTTCACGTACTCGACCAGGTAACCGCCCAGGGCCGGCCCGACGCCGGGCGCGAACACGATGCCGAGGCCGTACATGCCCATCGCCACACCGAGCTTCCGGGGCGGCACCATCTTGTAGAGGATGGTCAGGCAGGTGACCGGGATCATGCCGCCCGGGATCGCCTGCAGGATCCGGTAGACGATCAGCATGTTGAGGCTG
Source organism: Pseudonocardia sp. (assembly GCA_036272795.1). Classification (GTDB taxonomy): domain Bacteria; phylum Actinomycetota; class Actinomycetes; order Mycobacteriales; family Pseudonocardiaceae; genus Pseudonocardia. Next base: position 1,620 of record DATAYB010000122.1, on the reverse strand, counting down.
CCGGCCGTGCCGCACAGTGCGGAGAAGGCCGAGAAGCCGAGCAGCGAGATCAGGTACATCCGGCGCAGGCCGAGCCGCTCGCCCAGCCAGGCGCTGGTCGGCACCACGATGCCAAGGCACAGGGTGTAGGCGGTGGCGACCCAGGAGATGTCGTCCGGCGAGGCGCCGAACTGGCCCTGCATGGTCGGGATGGCCACGTTCACGATGCTGGTGTCCAGCACGGACATGAACATGCCGATCACGACGACGGCGAGTGGCAGACCCCACTTCTCGGTGATGGTCGACGGCTCGGGCGGCTTCGGTGGCGGTGTCTGCTGGCGGGGCGTCGTGCGCCCCGGTGGCTTCGGAACGGTCGGCGAGGCAGGCTCCGTTGCCGGGTCCCGCACATCCAGTTCACTCTGTGTGGTGCCCGACATCACCCGACACTCGAGCACATCAGTGGAAAACAGACCATGCTTCGACACAACCATTTGCCGAGCTAATTAGCAATGCAAATCTGATACCGAGCTGAGGGCGGCACAGCCGCGGGAATAACGGACGCTGCGGGATTGTCACCACGACGCCGGCAATTGGTTCCGAGCTGGAACAGCCGGTCAGATGCGAAGCGTATAATGCGGCGCTACGTGGCGCGCCCCGTCTGCTGCGCCGTCGCTCTCCGTCGGCGTTGCCCTCCGTGGCCGCGCGCTCCGTCTGGCGTCGCTGCCGCGCTGGCGTCGCTGCCCGTCTGGCCGCGCGCTCCGTCTGGCGTCGTGCTCCGTCTGGTGTCGTGCTCCGTCTGGCGTCGCTGCCCGTGCTCGGCCTCTTCGCCCGCCGGCGCCCTCCGGTGCCGCGCTCTCCGCCGAACTGTGGCGGCTCGCCGCTCTCCGTCGGCGTTGCCGTCCGACTTGTCACGTCAAATGGATACGACAGGTGCCACTGGTCGTGTCTATTTGACGTGACAAGTCGGACGGGGGAGTGGATCGGGCGGCGGCGGCGGCTGGTGGTGCGGCGGCTGGTGGTGGGGCGGCTGGTGGTGCGGCGGCCGGTGTGTGTAGCCGCGGCTCGGTGAGGGTCATACCTTGCCGCCGCTCGCTCCTGGCCGCCGTAGGCCATGGCCTCTTCGCGTACCCGCAGGGCACTTCGCACGGCGTGCCTACACCTCGCACAGTGCGCGGTATGCGAAGTGGGTGCGCGGTATGCGAAGTGACCATGACTTCCCGCGTCCGGTGGGCGGGGGGTGAGGGCGACGGTTGTCGGGCTGGCGGTGGAGTGGGCGTGCCCGTCGGTGGGTCGGCGTTCGGCTGGATGGGTGACGGCGGGCTCGTTCGGGTGTGGCGGGGTCCGGTCGGGGGCGACGATGCCAGCGGGGTCGGTGGGGTGCGGTCGCCGGGTTGTCGGTACGGCCGGCCAGACTGGCGCCGACCGGGTGCACTTGTCGGAGGGGGCCACGTGCGGGATTCGGAAATCGCGGGGGATCGTCCGCCGGGGCGGTGGCGCCGGTTCAGCGCCTCGCTGCCGATGCGCACCGCGCTCGTCGCCGTCAGCACCGTCTGGATGCTCGGCTGCGTCTGGTCCTACCAGGAACAGAGCGCCTTCGCCGCCAGCAAGGGCTTCACATACCCCCACCTACTCCCACTCGTC
>DATAYB010000121.1:0-1863 GCA_036272795.1 Pseudonocardia sp. | reverse complement strand
CCGGTGCGGAGCGGGTCGATACGATAAACGGCGGTTATCACCGCATAGCCAGGAGTGCTTTGACCGGGCCCCCCCGGCGCGCGACAGTACCTCGTATGCAATCCGGTCTGACGGACGTTTTCGCTGCTGAACGGGTCCGGGCCATCGCGGCGGAGCATCGCGGCGAGCGCGGCCCGCTGCTGCCGATCCTGCATGCGGTGCAGCACGAGTTCGGTTACGTCGACCCGCTTCTCGAACCGGTGCTGGCCGACGCGCTGAACCTGTCGACCGCCGAGGTGCACGGCGTGATCACGTTCTACAAGGACTTCCGCCGCGAGCCGCCGGGCCGGGTCACCGTGCGGATCTGCCGTGCCGAGGCCTGCCAGGCGGTCGGCGCCGATCGGGTCGTCGCGCACGCCGAGGCCAGCCTGGGTATCGAGCTCGGCGGCACCACCTCCGACGGCGCGGTGACGCTGGACGAGGTGTTCTGCCTCGGCAACTGCGCGCTCGGGCCCGCCGTGGCGGTGGGGGACCGGCTGCACGGGCGGGTCGGCCCTGCACGGTTCGACGCGCTGCTGGGAGACCTGCGATGAGCGCGCCCGCCAGGGTCTACGTGCCGAGGGACTCCGCCGCCCGTTCGGTGGGCGCCGACGAGGTGGCCGAGCGGATCGCCGCCACCGCCCCCGGCGTCGAAGTCGTGCGCACCGGCTCGCGCGGCATGCTGTGGCTGGAGCCGCTGGTCGAGGTCCAGACGCCGGCCGGGCGGGTGGGCTACGGCCCGGTACAGGCCGAGGACGTGGACGGCCTGGTCGCCGGTGGCCTGCTGGCGGGGGCGCCACACGAGCTGGCCCTCGGCCCCGTCGAGGAGCTGCCCTGGATGCGGGCGCAGCGGCGGGTCACGTTCGCCAGGGTCGGAGTGGTGGATCCCCGCTCGGCGGCCGACTACGAGGCGCACGGCGGCCTGGCGGGGCTGCGCAGGGCACTCGCCATGGCGCCGGAGGACGTCGTCGCCGAGGTCACCGCCTCGGGGCTGCGCGGCCGGGGCGGTGCAGGCTTCCCGACCGGGATCAAGTGGAAGACCGTGCTGGGCGCGGTGGCCGACCAGAAGTTCGTCTGCTGCAACGCCGACGAGGGCGACAGCGGCACCTTCGCCGACCGGATGCTGATGGAGGGTGACCCGTTCACCCTGATCGAGGGCATGACGATCACCGCGCACGCGGTCGGGGCGACCGAGGGGTACGTCTACGTCCGCTCCGAGTACCCCGATGCGGTGGCCGCGCTGCGTGCCGCGATCGCCGCCGCCCACGAACGTGGCTGGTTGGGGGAGCGGGTGCTCGGCTCGCAACTCCGGTTCGACCTGCACGTGCGGGTCGGCGCAGGCGCGTACATCTGCGGCGAGGAGACCTCGATGCTGGAGAGCCTCGAGGGCAAGCGCGGCACGGTGCGCCCGAAGCCGCCGATCCCGGCGCTGCAGGGCCTGTTCGGCAGGCCGACCGTGGTCAACAACGTGCTCACGCTGGGCTCGGTGCCGGCGATCCTGGCCGGCGGCGCGCAGGCGTTCGCGGACCTCGGGGTGGGCCGGTCGCGGGGCACGCAGGTGTTCCAGCTGGGTGGCAACGTGGCGCGCGGCGGTGTGGTGGAGACGGCGTTCGGGGTCACGCTCGGGGAGCTGGTCGAGACGTTCGGCGGTGGCACGGCGTCCGGGCGCCCGGTGCGCGCGGTGCAGGTCGGCGGCCCGCTGGGGGCGTACCTGCCGGTGCAGCAGTTCGACCTGCCGATGGACTACGAGGCGTTCGCGGCGTCCGGCGCGATGGTCGGGCACGGCGGCATCGTGGTGTTCGACGACACCGTGGACATGTCGAAGATGGCGCGCTTCGCTTTTGC
>DATAYB010000120.1:0-4952 GCA_036272795.1 Pseudonocardia sp. | reverse complement strand
GGCGGAGTAGTTGGCCTGGCCCCGGTTGCCGAGCGCGGACACGCTGGACAGGTTCACGATCCGGCCCCACTGCGCCTGGGTCATGTGCGCCTGGGCGGCCTGGCTCATCAGGAACGAGCCGCGCAGGTGAACGCCCATCACGGTGTCCCAGTCCTGCTCGGTCATCTTGAAGAGCAGGTTGTCCCTGGTCACGCCGGCGTTGTTGACCAGGATCGTGGGCGGCCCGAGCACGTCGGCGATCCGCGCCACAGCGTCCTTCACCGCGGCGGCATTGCTCACGTCGGCGCCCACCGCAAGGGCGTGCCCGCCGTCCTTGGTGATCCGGGCGACCGTCTCGTCGCAGCTCGACTCGTCCAGGTCGACCACCGCGACGGCGTGCCCGTCCTTGGCCAGCCGCTCCGCTGTGGCGGCGCCGATACCGCGCGCCGAGCCGGTCACGATGGCCACCCTGCTGTCCGTGCTCAACCGAGTCTCCTTAGTCCGTCCAACGTCAGCTCAGGGTCATCTTGACCCCTGGCCGGACGGCCCGCTCATCAGGGTTCGGGCGATGCAGGGCCGAGCTGGAGGGTCGGTGTCATGCAGTGGTGTGGCTCACGGGTTACGGCTGAGCCGGACGCCGACCACCATGCCGATGGCGGTCAGGAGCACGACGGCCGCGATCCAGGCCGGCGGTACGAGCGGCCCTCCGTCGGCGCGCGGCGGCGGGCCGGCCATGGCGGGCCCCGGCCGGGTGAGGGTGAACTCCACGGTGCCCTGGAACGGCGTCCCCCAGCCGGTGACGCCCCGATAGTGCACCTGGTAGCGGCCGGCGGGGCCGAGCTGGCGCAGGTCCACGGTGACGGAGCGGCCGTCGGTGCCGATCCTGGCGGCCGTGTCGCGCTGCCACTGGGTACCGCCGTCCGGACCGGTGACCGTCACGTTCGGCGTGCCCGGCTGGACGCGCCACCTGAAGCTCAGTGTCACGTCCGGCGGCGGGGTCGCCAGGCTCGCCATGGCGGGTGGCTCGCTGCTGGTCAGCGTGTTCTCGTGGGCCTCGGCGGGGGTACTCGTGAGCAGCACCAGCGCGCCGGAGGCGAAGAGGGCGGCGAGCAGCGCCAGCACGGCGGCCGACGCGGTGCGCGCCAACGAGCGACCTTGGCTGGTCGGAAGGACACTGAGCACGGCAACCGTCTCCCACTTCGAGCTGAGGAACGGCGGTGGCCGTGCCCCGTGGCGAGTCACTCGCGCAATCGCTCCAGTGTGGCCGTTGGTCCACCCGGGTGAGGGGTCACCGGTCCCGCTGAGAAGGTCGCTGCGTTCAGTGAGGTTCTACACCATTCAACTAACGCTCGACAGCCTGGCTCAAATCCCGCGGAGCGTGTCGGTTTGGGCACTTTTGTGCCGGCCGCCGGTCGCCGAGGCTGGAACCCGTGACCGAACTCGATGCACGGGCCGCCTCAGCGGGAGCGGGAGCCCGCCGCCGGCGCCGCCCGCACCCCGCCTGGACTGTCGCCGCGGTGACCTTCCTCGCGCTGGTCGGCGCGGCGGCGTTCCGTGCGGTGCCCGGCGTACTGATCGACCCGCTGCACGCCGAGTTCGGCTGGTCCGTCGGCACGATCTCCGGCGCGGTGGGGCTGAACATGGCGCTGTTCGGGCTGACCGCCCCGTTCGCGGCGGCGCTGATGGAGCGGTTCGGGGTGCGGCAGGTGGTGGCCGCTGCGCTGGTGGTGGTCGCAGCTGGCAGCGGGCTCACCGTGTTCATGACCGCCGCGTGGCAGCTCGTGCTGTGCTGGGGTGTGCTGGTCGGCATCGGCGCGGGCTCGATGGCGTTGTCGCTGGTCGCGACGGTGACCGGGCGCTGGTTCGTGGCGCGGCGCGGCTTTGTGTCCGGAGTGCTGACGGCCGGCTCGGCCACCGGGCAGCTGGTGTTCCTGCCCGTAGTCGCCGTGGTCTCGGAGCACTGGGGCTGGCGGCCGGCCTCGCTGGGGGTGGCGGCCGCCGCGCTGGCCGTGGTGCCGCTGGTGCTCTGGCTGCTGCGCGACCGGCCGAGTGACGTCGGCGCGGCCCCGTACGGCGGTACGCCGGCGGACGAGGTGCCCAGGGTGCCCGGTGGCGTGGCGCGGCTGGCACTGCGCACGCTCGGCCGGGCGGCCCGGGTCGGCCCGTTCTGGCTGCTCGTCGGTGGGTTCATGATCTGCGGCGGTACCACGATGGGACTGTTGCAGCCGCACTTCGTACCCGCCGCGCACGACCACGGCATGCCGACCACGGTGGCCGCGGGGCTGCTCGCCGTCGTCGGCCTGTTCGACCTGGTCGGCACGGTGGCCTCGGGTTGGCTGACCGACCGGTTCGACCCCCGGCTGCTCCTGCTCGTCTACTACGTCGGCAGGGGCGTCTCGCTCATGCTGCTGCCGCACGTGTGGGGCTCGACGCCGACCGCCAGCATGCTCAGCTTCATCATCTTCTACGGCCTGGACTGGGTGGCCACGGTGCCGCCGACGATGGCCCTGTGCCGCCAGTACTTCGGGCCGGCGGCGTCGGTGGTGTTCGGCTGGGTGTACGCCTCGCACCAGGTCGGCGCGGCACTGATGGCCTTCGGCGCCGGCCTGCTGCGCGACCACCTCGGCAGCTACGACTTCGTCTGGTACCTCGGCGGCGCCCTCTGCCTCGTCGCCGCCGGGCTGTCCATCGGGCTGCGCGGCCCCGCCCGCCCGATCCCACTGGAGGGCGCCGGAATCGAGTAGGCGATTCGCCGGAGGCAACATGCACCATTTTGGCAGACGTTGCATTGGTGCTACGTCTGGGATTATGTTGCAGTCGTGGCAGCGCAACCCTCGTGGCATCAGCTGGCCTCCGGCGCGGCGCTGGATACGGCACGCCGGCATCCGACGACCAAGCTGTCACACCACCTGAGCGAGGACGGAGCTGTCAGGGTCGGGCCGGTGGATGCGTTCCGGCTGGCGCGGCGCACGTTCATCGCCGGTGAGCGCGTCGACATGGGGGCGCTCGCCGCCGAGCTCGCGGTCGACCGGGCGACCCTGTTCCGATGGGTGGGCAACCGCGAGCAGCTGCTGTCCGAGGTCATCTGGTCGGTATCCCTGCCGACGTGGCGGCGCGCGCTGGACGAAGCCTCCGGCAGTGGCGCGGCGCGGGTTGTCGAGGTGTTCGACCGGTTCACGCGTGCCGTGATCGGAGCGGAGTTCTTCCGCCGCTACCTGCGTCGGGAGCGTGACCGAGCCTTGCGGCTGCTCACCACGAGGGCGGGAGTCCATCAGGCGCGCGTAGCCGCAACCTTCGAGGGACTTCTGGACGCCGAGCGGCAGGCGTCCGGTCTGAAACTCCCACTGCCGGTGCACGACACGGCGTACGTGATTACCCGGGTCGCGGAGTCGTTCATCTACTCGGACCTGATCGTCGGGGAGGAACCGGACGCGGCCAAGGCCGCAGCCGTCGTCGCCGCGATCCTGCACGCCGGTGGCTCCCCGCCGGGTGAGGCGTCGACACCTCCCGTCAGTACAAGCACCTCGACAGCGCCCCTGGAGCAGCCATGACGACAACCCCCGCACCTTCGAGCGAGACGGCGCCGGGCCCCACGAGCCGGCCACCGGTGCCAGGGCGGCTCGACGACCCGGACGCCGGGTACCGGGACGACCCTCGGGCCAACCGGCGGCTGCGCCAGACCCTGGCCGGCCTCGGCCTGGATGGGCCGGCCGGCCCGCCGCCGCTCACCCGCTCCGCGCCGCTCGCACACCAGCTGGAGTTCGCGGCGGGCGCTGAGGCCGGCTTCGAGGCGGTCTACGCCGCCATTGCGGAAGGCCACCCGAACCGGGGCGATGTCACCCGCACCGTAGAGACGATCACCGGTCGCGACGGCAACGCCATCCCGCTATATATCTTCCGCCGCGCGGACACAGAGTGCGGCCATGCCCTGCCCGGGCTCGTCTACATCCACGGTGGTGGCATGGCGATCCTGCACAGTGACAACGGCGTCCACACCCGTTGGTGCGAGGACCTCGCGGCGAGCGGGCTGGTGGTCATCGCTGTCGACTTCCGCAACGCGGTCGGCCCGACCGGTCATCACCCGTTCCCGGCAGGCCTCAACGACTGCGGCGACGCGATCGCCTGGATCGACCAGCACCGCGCCGACCTCGGCATCAACTCCATCGTGCTGCAGGGGGAGTCCGGGGGTGCCAACCTGTGCCTGGCCGCGACGCTCGCCGCGAAACGGGACGGGAACCTGGCCGCCATCGCGGGCGTCTACGCCATGGTCCCCTACATCTCCGGCGCCTACGGCTGGGACGAGCCCGAGCAGCTCGCCGAGCTGCCGTCACTGGTCGAGAACAACGGCTGGTTCCTCAACACCGCGATGATGGACATCCTCGCCTCCGTGTACGACCCTGCCGGCGCCCATCGGCGCGACCCGTTGGCCTGGCCGTACTTCGCGACCACCGAGGACCTTCGGGGCCTGCCGCCGCACGTCATCTCCGTCAATGAGCTGGACCCGCTACGCGATGAGGGCATCGCCTACTACCGCCGACTACAGGCCGCCGACGTTCCGGCCACCGGCCGCGTGAACCTGGGCCTCGTGCACGGCGCCGACAGCATCTTCAAGGACGCCGTCGGTGACGTCTACGAGTCCACCGTGTCCGACATCGCCCGATTCGCGAACAGTTGCGCATGACAAGTCGTCAGCACACGCGGAGCTAGCTCACTAGAACGCTTGCGCGGGCGTTTCGGCGGGGTCTTTGGTAGGGGTCGGTCCATTTTGGTGGGATGAATTCCGGGTGGCCGCGGCTCATTCGTACTTTCCAGCCGGATTCGTGGATTTCGCTGTGGTGGGTGCGGCAGAGCATGACGAGGTTGGTGATGTTGGTTTCGCTGCCGTGTATCCAGTGAATGATGTGGTGCACTTGGCAGCGTCGTGGGGTTTTGTCGCAACCCGGGTGGGCGCAGCCTCCGTCGCGGGCGGCGAC
>DATAYB010000119.1:0-1798 GCA_036272795.1 Pseudonocardia sp. | reverse complement strand
CCGCCACCACACCGAGGGCATCGGGCTGCCGCTGCCGGAGGGCATCCCGGACGCCGCCGAGTCGCTGGCCCGCTACGAGGCGCTGTCGGGCCACCAGGTGCGCGACATCGAGTACTACGAGATCCTCGCCGGCACCCGGCTCTCGATCATCATGGCGCGCGCGGCGCACATGATGATCGGGGCGGGCCTGCTGCCGCCCGACGCCACGATGGCGCTGAACAACCCGGCCAGCCAGCTGCTCGCCAAGCTGCTCGGCCTGCCGTCCCCGAGCGTGGAAACGGTGAGCTTCATCGGCAACCGCTGACTTACCCCTCACGGGTCCTGACCAGGCCTGGTATTTCGGGCGGGCCGGCTGGGGCGCTGGCCGGCTCGCGCCGGGGTTTCTGGACGCGGCACACGGGTTGGCGTCGGCTGCACGGCCCGTTGTTACCCCACTGCACAGCAGGCAGGTTTTTTGTCGGAAATTCCTGCCTGGTGTGGAGCTCGGTAACAACAGGCTGGTGCGCGCCCAGCGAGGCCGGGCGGTGATCGCCGAAACCGCGGGTCAGAAGTCGTGAGTGGCGAGTGGACCTCTGGACACTCGCCACCACGAGGCCTGGGCAGGGGAAACTCAGAGGTCAGGGCGGCGCCGAATTCAGGGGCGGCCGTTGGTGTAGCTGCCGCGGCGGCCCTCGACGAAGTCGCCCCTGGCCTCGCGCGCCTCGCCGGAGATGTTCAGCTCGAACGTGTAGCTGAGCTCCTGGCGGTAAGCGGTGCGCAGGTCGCGGCCGATGCTGCCGGCCATGGACGCCTTGAGGCCGCGGATCACGTTGGTGCGCTTGCCGGCGATGGTGCCGGCGAGCTCCAGGGCGGCGGCGCGCAGCTCGTCGACGGGCACCAGCCGCAGCACGCTGCCGAACGCGTGCAGCTCGGCGGAGTCCACCGGCTCGCAGGTGAACATCGCCGCGCGCAGCCGCTTCTCCGGCATCAGCCCGATGGCCTGCACCACGCCGCTGGTCGCCCCGTTGTCGGCCTCGGCCAGCACGAACGGGGTGTCCGGCGTGGCGAGCAGCACGTCGCACACGCCGGCGACCAGCACCCCGAGCCCGATGCAGTAGCCGTGGATGGCGCCGACCACCGGCACCGGGCAGTCCGCGATGGCCAGCGACAGGTTCAGCGAGCCCCTGGTCTGGCCGAGGATGCCCTCGAACCCGGGCAGGCGCTGCACCTCCTTGACGTCGCCGCCGCCGCAGAACCCGCGCCCCTCGCCGCGCAGCACCACCGCCCGCACCCGCTCAGGGTCCTCGGCGGGGTCGGCGTAGCCGCGCAGGAGCCCGACCAGCGTGGCGATGTCGGCCAGGTTGTAGGCGTTGACCGGCGGGTTCTCGATGACCAGCTCGGCAACCCCGCGCTCGTCGACCGTCTCGTGGATCACTGCGAATACCGCTGCTTCAGTGCGTCCCGCGAGACCTTGCCGGTGACGTTGCGAGGTAGCTCCTCCACGAGCACCAGGCTCTTAGGCAGCTTGAACCGGGCCAGCGCGCCGGCGGCGAACTCGTGCAGCCCCTCCAGGGTCGGGGTGGCGCCGGCGGTGGGCACGACCACCGCCATGCCGACCTCGCCCCACTGGGTGTCCGGGATACCGATCACGGCCAGGTCCGCGACGTCGGGGTGCTCAGACAGCACGTTCTCCACCTCCGCCGGGTAGACATTCTCGCCGCCGGACTTGTACATCTCCTTGGTCCGTCCGGCCAGGTAGTAGAAGCCCTCGGCGTCGCGGCGGGCGGCGTCGCCGGTGCGGAACCAGTCGCCGGTGAAG
>DATAYB010000118.1:0-5053 GCA_036272795.1 Pseudonocardia sp. | reverse complement strand
TTCCTGTCGGGACGACAGGATTTGAACCTGCGACCCCTTGACCCCCAGTCAAGTGCGCTACCAAGCTGCGCCACGTCCCGGCTGCCCCGTGGGGCAACGGTAGCCTACCGCAGGCTGCGGCGGGCAAGACAACCGGTCGTGACGACCCCTCGTTCACCTAGTAGCGCCCGATCAGTGTGCTCGGGCGCCCTCGGCCGCACTACCGTCCTTGGTCGCCTCGCTCGTGGATACTTTGGTATCCCTAAGTTCGGGTTCGGTGGGCGCGGGCACCACCGTCCTCTGCGGGGTTACGGACGGCGATCGTGGCAGTACAGACGGCTGCAACGACGCCGCCAGGCGGCCGGCCGCCCCCGCGCTCGTGGGCGCCGTGTCGACCCCTGAGGCCGTCGCTGAGCCACTCGCGCCCGCGCCCGGGGTTCCGGTGCCCAGCGCTTCCGCGCCGTCGCCGTTGAGCGCGCTGGGGAGGCCGCCGCGCCCGGTGACCGGCCAGTCACGGTCGCGCTCCCGGTCCAGCGCCGGGGTGGGCAGGCGGCCCTGCACCGCGAACCCGCCCTTGGACGTCGGCCGCGCGCGCAGCCGGCCGCCCATCATGCCGATCCGCTCCGCGAGCCCGGCCAGGCCGCCGCCGGGGTGCCCGCTCGGGAAGACCATCAGCGCCCTCGGTGGCCGGCCGTTGGTCACGGTCACCCGGAGCTCCGTCGCCCAGCGCTCCAGACGCACCTCGACCTCGGCACCCTCGGCGTGCTTGGCGGCGTTCGTCAGCGACTCCTGGACCAGCCGGTACACCGTGCGCTCCACGCCGAGCGGGATGTCGTCGCCGAGGCTGTCCGCGCCGAGCAGGTCGACCTGCATGCCCGTCTCCCGGGCCCTGGCGACCAGCTCGGGCAGCGCCGCGATGCCGGCCCGCAGCTCGGAGTCGGTGTCCAGCAGGCCGAGCGCGGCCCGCATCTCGGCCAGCGCCCGCTTGGCCAGCACCCGCAGCCGCTCGGCCGTCTCCCTGGTGTGCTGGTCCTTGCTGGTGGCCGCCAGCGCAGCGGCGCTGACGGCGATGAGGGTGGCGTGGTGACCGACCGCGTCGTGGATCTCCCGGCCGATCCGGTCCCGCTCCGCGGCCCTGGCCACCTCCTCCCGGGCGGCCACTGTGGCCTCGCGGGCGGCGGACAGGTCACGCAGGCTGGCCTGCAGCTGCTCGCGTGTCGTGATCAGCATGCCGAGGACGGCGGGCGCGCCGCTGTACAGGGATGCCGCGAGGATCGTGAGGACCAGGTCGGTCCAGCGCAGCTGCTGCGTCAACGCCACCGGTACGACGGCGGCGGCGCAGCAGGCCGCGACCCACGGCATGGTCGGCAGCCGGCGCCCGGTGAACCGGCCAAGTGTGTACAACGTCACCATCGCCGCCGGCCAGCCCAGCCCGCCGACCAGGCCCGGCAGGCAGGCGAACACGATCAGCCGGGGCCTGCGGTAGCGCAGTGGCAGCAGCACACAGGCGACCAGCGCCGTGGCCAGCGACCAGTGGAACGGGCCCGGAGCGCCCAGCAGAGCCACCGCGGCGGTGATCCCCACCCCGAGTGCCTGCCTCGACCACGAACCCGGCTGCGGCCCGCTCACCCGTGCGTCGTTCATCCCACCCCGAGCCCTTGCGCGAGCAGCGCGGCCTGCACCCGGTTCTGCGCACCGAGCTTGGCCAGCACCGCGGACACGTACTTCTTGACCGTCGCCTCGGCCAGCCCGAGGCTGTCGCCGATCGCCGCGTTCGAGTGCCCGCCCGCGATCAGCCCGAGCACCTGCCGTTCCCGCAGCGTGAGCTCGTCGAGGCTCGGCGGCACCCGCTCCGGCCCGCCGGCCACCAGGCGGGGCAGCAGCCGCGCGGTGATCCGGGGGTCGAGCACCGCTCCGCCGGCCGCCAGGTCGAGCACCGCCCTGATCAGCGCGGCGGGCTCGGCGTCCTTGAGCAGGAACCCCTGCACGCCGATGCGCAGCGCCTCACTGATGTAGCCGTCCAGGTCGAACGTGGTGAGCACGGCGGCGGGCGGCGGATCCGGCTCCTTGGCCAGGGCCCGCAGCGCGGCGAACCCGTCCACCCCGGGCATCTGGACGTCGACGAGCACTACCTGCGGCCGGTGCCGACGGACCGCCTCGAGCAGCTCAGCTCCGTCGGCCGCCTCGGCGACCACCTTGACGGTGCCCTCTGCCTCCAGCACCACCCGAAGACCGGCCCTGAGCAGGGCTTCGTCGTCGGCCAGCACTATCCGCACCGGCGCGTCGAGCGGCCGGACAGTCATACGTGACCTCCTGCCGGATCGGTGCCAGGCGTTCCGCCATCCTACTGTCTACGCCTGCGCTCACGGACCCGCACGGAGATCCTTATCGGACTGCCCGTGAAATCAAAGTCCTCGCGCAGCCTGCGCTCCAGGAACCGGCGGTACGACGCCTCCAGGAAACCGGTCGTGAACAGCACAAATGTCGGCGGGCGGGCCTGCGCCTGGGTAGCGAACAGAACCTTCGGCTGCTTGCCGCTCCGGACCGGCGGCGGGGTCGCGGCGATCACGTCGGACAGCCAGCCGTTGAGCAGGCCCGTCGGAATCCGCCGGTCCCAGGACTCCAGCGCGGTGCGCAGGGCCGGCGCGAGCTTGCTCACCGCGCGGCCGGTCAGCGCGGACACGTTCACCCGCTCCGCCCACTGCACGCGGACCAGGTCGCGGTCCAGCTCGCGCTTCATCGCGAGGCGGCGGTCCTCGTCCACGAGGTCCCACTTGTTGAACACCAGCACGAGCGCCCTGCCGGCCTCCTCGACCATGGTGATCACGCGCTGGTCCTGCTCGGACAGTGGCTCCGACGCCTCCACCAGCACCACGGCCACCTCGGCCGCCTCGATGGCCGACTTGGTACGCAGGCTGGCGTAGTACTCCATGCCGCTCGCCTGGCGGACCCGCTTGCGCAGCCCGGCGGTGTCGACGAAGCGCCACACCTGGCCGTCCAGCTCGACCAGCGAGTCGACCGGGTCGACCGTCGTGCCGGCCACCGAGTCGACCACGGAGCGGTCCTCGCCGGTGAGCCGGTTGAGCAGGCTCGACTTGCCGACGTTCGGCCGCCCGACCAGTGCCACGCGGCGCGGTCCGGCCTGCGCGCCGAACTGCTCCCTCGGTGTCTCCGGCAGCACCTCGAGGATGGCGTCCAGCAGGTCGCCGGAGCCGCGCCCGTGCAGCCCGCTGACCGTGCGGGGCTCGCCCAGCCCGAGCGACCAGAGCGCCGCCGTGTCGGAGGTCAGCCGGTCGTCGTCCACCTTGGTCGCGACGAGCAGCACCGGGCGGTCCGAGCGGCGCAGCACGCGCGCGACGGCCTCCTCGGTGGCCGTGGCGCCGACCTGCGCATCCACCACGAGCATGATCGCGTCGGCGGTCGCCATGGCCAGCTCGGCCTGCGCCGCGATGGAGGCGCGCAGCCCCTCCGCGTCCGGCTCCCAGCCGCCCGTGTCCACCAGCGTGAACCGGCGGCCGTTCCACTGCGCGTCGTAGGCCACCCGATCCCTGGTCACGCCGGAGACGTCCTGCACCACCGCCTCGCGGCGCCCGAGCAGGCGGTTGACCAGCGTCGACTTGCCCACGTTGGGCCGGCCGACCACGGCCAGCACCGGCGCGGGCGGCACTGCATCGGCCGCCTCGGCGCCCTCGCCACCCTCCGAGGCGGCGTCCAGCGCGATCGCAGCCGCCAGCTCGGCGTCGTCCGACCACGTGTCTTCGGTACTCACGTCATGCCTCCCACGCACCGGGGCCGGCTTGGTCATCGATCCCGCCGCGCAACCCGTCAAGTTCTCTCACCAGGTCGGCAAGCGCCGCCCTGATCTGTTCGGTCGCGGCCGCCAGCCCGGCCCGACCTCGTGTCCCACTCACCGCGAACGGCTCCCCCACCAGGATGTCCACCCTGGGCCGGAACCGCCGCTTGGAGCCCTCCGGCCGGCGGGTGCCCCGGCAGACCACCGGCACCACCAGCGCGTTCGTGGAGCGAGCCAGCCAGGCCGCCCCGTTCTGCGCCGACGCCGCGTCACCGACGCCCCGGGTGCCCTCCGGGAACACCGCGACCAGGCCACCGCCGCGCAGCACACCTTGGGCGGCCAGCAGCGGGGCCCGGTCCGGCTCGCCCCGGCGCACCGGTAGCTGGCCGATCCTCGGCAGCCCCCAACCGGCCAGGCCGTGGAACATCTCCTGCTTCACCAGGAACACCGCGCGCCGGTCGAACATGCCGAACAGCAGCGGCCCGTCCACAAAGGCACTGTGGTTGGCCACCAGCACCACCGGTCCCTGGGCGGGCACCCGCCGCGCGCCGTGCCACCGCAGCCGGAAGACCGGCAGGAACAGCCAGGTGCCGACCCAGCGGGCGACGTCGTGCAGCACCGGCCAGCTGCCCGCAGGCAGGTCGGGCGCGGCGCTCATCGCAAGGGCCCCTCTCGGTCCAGCTGCTCGACGAGCCCGCGCTCGGCGGCCAGCGTCCGCAGCGCGCTGAGCACCCCGGGCACGTCCATCTCGGTGGTGTCCAGCAGCACCGCGTCCACGGCGGGGCGCAGCGGTGAGGTGGCCCGCCCGGAGTCCAGCGCGTCCCGGCGCTGCACCGCCACCAGCGCGCTCGCGGTGTCGCCGCCCCGGCCGGCGCGGCGGTCCTGGCCTCCCCGCCGGTTCGCCCGCACCTCGGCGGACGCGGTCAGGTAGACCTTCAGCTTGGCGTCCGGCGCCACGACGGTGCCGATGTCCCGGCCCTCCACGACGATGCCGTCCCGCTCGCCGGCCAGCACCGAGTCGATGATCCGGCGCTGTTCGTCGACCAGCCGCTGCCGGACCTGGGGGTGCGCCGACACCGCGCTCACCGCCGAGGTCACCCGCTCGCCCCGGATCTCACCCGCCACGTCCTCCCCACCCAGCCGGACACTCGGGTCCCCCGGGTCGGTACCCACCTCGATCACCGCATCAACCGCCACCGGGACCGCAACCGCCGCCGAGGGCTCCAGTCCAGCGCGCAGCACGGCCAGCGTGGCCGCCCGGTACATCGCGCCGGTGTCCAG
>DATAYB010000117.1:0-22921 GCA_036272795.1 Pseudonocardia sp. | reverse complement strand
GTCGGTGACCTGTGGCGGGTGGAGGGTGCGCGGGGCGTCGTGGTGCTGTTGCACGGCGGCGGCCAGACGCGGCACTCCTGGTACCGCACAGGGGCCCGGCTCGGCGAGGCCGGGTGGACGGTGCTGAGCATGGATGCCCGGGGGCACGGCGAGTCCGGCTGGGCGCCCGACAGGGACTACTCCCTGGACGCCCTGGTCGCCGACCTGCGGGTGATCGTGGCCGGCCTTGACGAGCGCCCGGTGCTGGTGGGTGCGTCGATGGGCGGCAACACGGCGCTCGCCGCGCAGGGCGAGGACCCCACGCTGGCCAGCGGCCTCGTGCTGGTGGACATCGTGCCGAGGGTGCACGCCGAGGGCGTCGCGAAGATCACGGAGTTCATGCTGGCCGGCACCGACGGCTTCGACACGCTGGCCGACGTGGCCGAGGCGATCCGCGCGTACAACCCGCACCGCAAGCGCCCGCCGACCGAGGAGGGGCTGCGCAAGAACGTCCGGCAGCGCGCCGACGGCCGCTGGTACTGGCACTGGGACCCGGCGTTCCTGCTGCGCGGCGACGAGCCGTCCCGGGACGAACGCGTCGAGCGCATGATCGAGTTCGCGCGGGCGATCACGGTGCCGACGCTGCTGGTACGGGGCAAGC
The DNA here is from genome assembly GCA_036272795.1 of Pseudonocardia sp. Lineage (GTDB taxonomy): Bacteria > Actinomycetota > Actinomycetes > Mycobacteriales > Pseudonocardiaceae > Pseudonocardia. Next base: position 22,281 of record DATAYB010000117.1, on the reverse strand, counting down.
AGTCCGACATCGTGACCGATGAGGGGGTCGCCGAGCTGCGCGAGCTGATCCCGCACGCCGAGCTGGCGGACGTCAGCGACGCCGGGCACATGGTTGCGGGCGACGACAACGACGTGTTCACCGCGAGCCTGATCGACTTCCTGATCGGGGTCGCCGCCGCCGAGCGGAAGGGCTAGCTGTACTGCCCACGGAGGCCGGGAACGGGGCGACGCGTGATCGGCAGCGGCCCGGCTGACCTACCGCACTCCGGACGTGCTGGTCGAGATCGTGGCGAGGACGACCATGCGCTCGTACGCCAGCGCTCACCAGAACTTCGAAAAGGTGCGCGGCCCGACCCCGCCGAGGTAGAGGGCCACCAGCAACAGCCCGGCGGTAGTCAGGATCGCATCGAGGGGCGCCGGATAGACGAACAGTTCGACGATCAGTGCGATCAGGAACAGCAGCGCGCCGATGAGAGCGAGCATCGGAACCTCCCTAGGTGGACGGAGGCCGACTGTCCCATGATCTTGGAGAACACGCCCAGGGCTAGCAGCGACGGTTTCACTACGGTGCGATAACTGATCGGTGTACCGCACGGATACTCACCCGGCGACCGCGCACTTTAGGTGTTGGTCGCGCCAGTCGATGCCCGCCGGCAGCCACTCGACATCAACATCCACACCGGCCTGGTCACGGGTGCCACGGTCCTAGTGCTCGCAGGACATCGAAGTCCAAATCGAGCGCCGGGGTCGGTGTGCCGGAGTCACTGGTTTTCTACTCAGAATGCGGCCCAGTAAATGCAGCCCTTCCGCGCCCGTGAACCGCGACAGCGACGGCCACCTCGTCGACCACCGTACGATCGTGCACCTCAGGCGCTGGGCGGCGTCGCCCCGGTCGCCGAGGGGACCCGGGCACCCAGCATCAGGCCGAGGGTGTCCGAGCGCAGCCCGAGCCGCAGGGTCTCCAGCCCGATCACGTCGTCCACCCGGACGTTACCGAGGTTGGCCGCCGCCCCCAGCCGCCGCACGAAGTAGGTCTGCAGCTCCTTGTTCGGCGCCTCGAACAGCAGTGTGTCCGCGTCGACACCGGAGCCGAGGATCTCCTCGACCAGGTCGTGCCGGGGCTGGCCGTCCGGGCGGCAGAAGCCGCTGCGCCCGCTCTCCCTTGCCTCGGCGGTGACCAGGTGCGCGCCGGCGGCGAGGTCCTGGTGGATGCAGTGCACCCAGTCGGTCGGGGTGAGCTCGTCGGCGCGGGCGCTGTCCTTGAAGCCGACCTCGCTGATCACCGTGAACTCCCCGGCCAGCGCCTCGACCCAGCGGGCCTTCGTGGCGTGGTCCAGGTCGATCGTCCCGTTGGACACCTCGACCACGGTGGCGCCCAGCTGGTGGCACAGCGCCCGCCACTGGTCCACCTGGCCGACCGCCGCGTAGCGCTCGAACAGCGTGCCGCCGAGGTAGAACTCGATCCCGGCCGAGCGCAGGATGTCGATCTTCCGCTTGATGTCCTTGGTGACCAGGGCGGTGCCCCAGCCGAACTTGACCAGGTCGATGTACTCCCCGACGCTCTCGATCGCGTCCTCGAACTGGCCGGTGAGGAGCCCGGGATCGATCACCATGGTGAGGCCGCTGCGCCTCGGCTTGCGGTCGCGCTCTGGTAGGTCGAGTGGCACGTCGATCATGTCGCTCTCCTTGGGTCGGGGCCCTGGTGCACGACTTCAGGGGACGTCCGGCGCGGTTGCTGGATGCGCTCGTTCGCGATGTCCGGCTCGGTCACCGGGACGGCGGCCGGAGCGGTCGCCGCCTTGGGAGTCGGCGTCGGAGTCGGGCGGGCGCGGCGCTTGCCGGTCATCGCCATGCTGAGCGGGGTGAGCCGGAGCAGTTCCACGATGACCAGCGAGCTGGCGACGGCCACCAGGTACACCGCGACGCTGTTCCAAGGGGCGGGGACCAGCGCGGCGGGCGAGGTCGGCCCGGCGGCGGTGAGCAGCCAGAGGATCAGCGGGTGCACCAGGAAGACACCGAACGAGCGGTCCGCCGCGCGCTCCACGAACCGGGAGCCGAGGCCGCTGCCCCGCCGGTCGGCCCACGCCGCGCCGATCGCGTAGTACACCGCCACCACCGCGATCGACCAGGGGATCATCACCGGCTGGAACACGTCGGAGGCGAACTCGGCGCCGACCCCGTGCCGCAGCGACCACAGGTACTGCCCCTCGGCGGCCAGGCCGGTGACCACGAAGGTGGCCAGCACCGTGCGTGGGTGACGGCGGATCCACGCGTCACACCGGTCGCCGTGCAGGGCCGCCAGACCGCCGAGCACCAGGAAGAACTGGTAGCTGAACACGAACGAGCCGAGGTAGGGCGCCAGCGCCGCCTTCAGGCCGGTCGGCGCCGGGTCGTGCAGGAACAAGACGATCATCACCTGCAGGGCGGCGCTGACCGCGAGCAGCACGGCGTGGCGGCCCCTCGTCACCCGCAGCAACCACTGGAACAGCGGGAAAACCAGGTAGAACTGCAGCGAGACGAGCAGGAAGTAGAGGTGGAACCAGGCCATCCCGTTGGACAGGCTGCGCAGCACCGTGAGGGTGGCCTCGCCGACGGGCTCAGGCACGGCGGCCAGCCCGATGGCCGAGTAGATCAGCGACCACACCACGTACGGCACGCCGACCAGCAGGAACCGCCTGCGCCAGAACGGCCGCGCTCGCACGGTGTTGTCCCGGTAGCGGTGCACCAGCACGAACGCCGTCAGGAAGAAGAACGCCTCGCGGGTGAAATGCAGCAGCATGACCACGGCATCGCCGGGCACGCTGTCGAGCGGGTTCACCGTGGAGATCGTGTGCACCGCGATCACGGCGCCGAAGGTCAGCACCCGCACCATGTCGACGGGATAGACGTGTTTGGACCGGGCGGCCGCCCGGGTCGAGTCGGTCATCGGTGGGCGCTCACCGCCTTGTACTCCCCTGTGGACACCCAGCCTCCCAGGTCAGGAGAGCCGACGACACAGGCTCCCGATTGGCGACATTGTTGCGCCCGCAATGGCCAGCCCGGTCGGCGGCCATGCCCTTCGGCGTGCCCGGACCTCGACTCGGCGCCCCCTCCAGTGTGCGGCACCCTCGTGACCTCGGCATCTGGGGAACCGCCTGGACGCACGCCACCTGAGAGTCCCTTGGTTAGTTCCGGCGGCACAGGGTCCGAGGGTGGCCGGCGAGCCTGTGCATGAGCTACGGCTGAGATAAGAAGATTCGGCGAGCAGGGGGCCGAGCGCATACTGATCTCGTGATGCCGCCGCGCCGACCGCGCCGAGCGACCGTGGTGCGGTTGGCGCTCCTGCTACTCCCGATCGTGCTGTTGCTCGTCGCCGTACCCAGGTTCGTGGGCCCGACGGCCGGGGTGGCCGGCGACGGGTCCGAGGCCACCACCGAGGCATCCGGGCCGGCCGCCGCGACCGTCGCCGAGGAGCCCGTCGGCACGGTGGCCAGCGTGCACACCCTCCCCTTCGGCGGGCTCAACCGGACCTACCGCGCCTACACCCCGACCGGGCCGACCGGGCGGTGGCCGCTGCTCGTCGTGCTGCACGGGCGAGGGCAGTCCGCGCAGGCGGTGGTCAACCAGACCGGCTTCGTCGGCCTCGCCAGGCGCGGGGAGGCCGTGGTGATCTACCCGGACGGGGTGGGCCGGTCCTGGAACGCCGGGTACGGCTGCTGCGGCGTCGCGGCCAACCGACGGCTGCCGGACGCCGACTTCATCCGGGCCGTGGTGGCCGACTCGACGCACGCGCTACCGGTCGACGCCGGCCGGGTGTACCTGGTGGGCTACAGCAACGGCGGCAAGCTCGGCTACGGCCTGGCCTGCGGCAAACGGGCGCTGTTCGCGGCGATCGCCACCTACGGCGCCGCGCCGCTGGCCGCCTGCCCGGCCGGCGCCGCCCCCGTAGCGATGTTGCTGGCCGCGGGCGTGCGGGACAGCATCCTGCCGTTCGGCGGCGCGCCGAAGGCCCACCCGCCCCTGCCCTCCGACCGTGCCGCGGTGGGCTGGCTGCTCGCCCAGGACCGCTGCCCGCCAACGCCGGTCGCCAGCACCTCGGGGCGGGCCACCGTGGCGCGCTGGGGCGGCTGCGCGGGTGGCAGCGAGGTGGAGTCCGTGATCTATCCCGGGGTCGGGCACAGCTGGCCGACCACCGCGGTGTCCGGCTCCCCCGAGCTGGCCAACCTCATGTGGGCGTTCCTGAGCAGCCACCGGACCGGGCCGCCGCCCGACCAGCTGGCCGCCGCCCCCACCAGCCCGAACGCGGCGCCAGCCGACCCGGCCGCCGCCAGGTCGGCCGACCAGGACGCCCCCACCCGGCCGCACCCGGCCGGCCCACCGACGGCCATCGGACCGGGCACCGGGCCGGGCACCGCGAGCCGTCCCGCCACGGTCGGCGGGCCGAACCCGGCCCCGGCGCCCGCCGCGCTGCCGCCGACCGCCGACCGGCTGGACGGTTGATGCGGGCGGCGGCACTGCTGGTCACTGCGTTGAGCCTGGCCGGGCTGGTGGCCTGCGCGGGCGGCCCCACTCCGGGCGCCCCGGGCGCGCCGGTACCGGCACCGGCCGGGGCGCCGCTGCCCCCGGGCGGAACCGGCATCGGTCCGGACGGCGTGCGGGCCGACTGGGTGGTCCGCGAGAACGCCCGGCCGGGTACCGACGCGTGGCGCATCACCGGCTCGCCACCCGGCACCATCGCCGGCTTCGCCGACCGCACCTACGCCTCGACGGGTGACACGGTCACGCTGGACGTGTCCACCGATGCGCCCCGGTTCACGGTGGCCGCCTACCGGATGGGCTACTACGGCGGTGCCGGCGGGCGGCTGGTCTGGCACTCCGACGACCTGGCCGGGCACCCGCAGCCGGCCTGCCCGCTGACGCCCGGCGTGAACCTGGTGTCCTGCGCGAACTGGTCACCGAGCCTGCGGCTGCCGATCACCGGCGACTTCGTGCCCGGCGACTACCTGCTCAAGCTCACCGGCAGCGGCGGCCAGCAGAGCTTCGTGCCGCTCACCGTGTGGGACCCGGCCAGCCACGCCACCTACCTGGTCAAGAACGACGTGCTGACCTGGCAGGCCTGGAACCCGTACGGCGGCTACGACTACTACGTCGGCCGGGGGGCCTGCCCGCCCGGGGTGTACCCGCTCTGCTCGCGGGCCAGGGTGGTGTCGTTCGACCGGCCGTACGCGTTCGACTACAACGGCGGCAAGGGCACCGGCGACTTCCTCGGACTCGAGCTACCGCTGGTCCGGTGGGCGGAGCAGCGCGGGCTGGACGTCAGCTACGCGACCGACCTGACCGTCATCGACCACCCGACGCTGCTCACCGCGCACCGGGCGGTGTTCTCCCTCGGCCACGACGAGTGCTGGGAGCTGCGCGAACGCCAGGCCGCGGTGGCCGCCCAGCGGGCCGGGGTGAACTTCGCCTTCTTCGGGGCCAGCGCGGTACTGCGGCACGTCCGGCTGCAGGCGTCGCCGCTCGGCCCGAACAGGCAGGAGGTGGACTACCGCGACTCCACGGCCGACCCTCTGAACGGCCACGGCAACCCGCTGGACGTCACCGGCAACACCTGGTCGGCGCCGCCAGCGCACTGGCCGGAGGACGGCTTTGTCGGCGAGGGCTACAACGGCTTCCTGACGCCGCAAGCACCGCCGGGCGCGCTGCGGGTCACCGAGCCGGGAGCCTGGATCTTCGCTGGTACGGGGCTCACCGAGGGTGCCTCGGTGCCCGCCGTGATCCGCTCCGATGTCGACGCGCTGGCCCCTTCGGTCGGCCACCCGCCGAACGTCGAGGTGTTCGCCCACTCACCGCTGGACGCGCACCACGCCCAGGCCCGTACCCAGGCCGACGGGATCTTCTACTCCGACATGACCTACTACACCGACCCGGCCAGCCACTCCGGCGTGTGGGACTCCGGCACGAACAACTGGATCCCCGACCTCACCCCGTGCGCCCCCGGCAAACCCTGCCCGGCCGGCCCGGTCGGCACGATCACCGGCAACCTGCTCCTGACCCTGGGCACCGGCCCCGCCGGCCTGACGCACCCCTCCAAGCCGAACCCGCACCTCACCCCGTAGGCGGCGAAACCCGGTAGTGCGAACGCCCCACGTCTACGGGGTCGCCTGCTGGCTGCCGGTGAGCCCCTCCCGGATGGCGAGCTCGACCGGCGAGTAGTCGCCGGCGGGCCGTTCCAGCTCGAGCGGTCCGGCCGGGTAGAGCGGCGGCTGGGCCATGAAGCGCGGTCGGTCGCCGTGGTGGGGCTGGGCGGCGTGCACGAGGAACGGGTGGCACAGGTACACGTCCCCGGCCCTGCCGGTGGCCAGCGCGACCGGGCGGTGCGCGGACGCGGCGTCGATCTCGGCGGCAATGCGGAACATCGACACACCCCGCTCGCCGTACGGCACCAGCAGCGGCGGGATGTCCACGTGCGAGCCGACCCGGATCCGGGTCGGCGCGTCCCGCTCACCGACATCGCTGAACAGGAACAGCATGAGCAGGGCGCGGCCACGGGAACTCAGGTTCAACCAGTAGCTCTTGGCGCCCTCCGGCTGGTAGCTGCCCTCGACGTGCCAGCCGGCGTCGTCCGGCTCGACGGGGTGCGGGAAGCGCAGCGGGAACGAGCCCAGCGACGCCCTCCGCTCCCACCGGCCGGTCCCGACGAGCGTGTCGAAAGCAGCCACGAGCGCCGGCGTGTTCGCGGCGGCCGCGAACGGCGCGGAGCTCATGCCCGGCACCCAGCGCACCGGTTCAACCCACGTCGCCGGGTCGCCCGGGTCGTAGCCGATCTCGGCCCACAACAGGTCGGCGCACCGCAGCGCCAGCTCGGCGGGCACGGCGCCGTCGAGCCGGACGAACCCGTCCCGCAGGAAACAGGTGGTCAGGTCCTCGCACATCCGGCCCAGCATCGGCGGAGCGCCGGCAGCACGCAACCGAGTTCGAAGCGCCACCCGCCCCTGGGGGCGGCGGCAGCGCTAGGCGGCCGGGGAGCCGGTGTGGACGTTGAGGCGGGTGCGGTCGGCGCGGAAGAGGTCGACGGAGTACTCGATAGGGCTGCCGAGCTGGTCGTAGCCGACGCGCTCCAGGCGGAGCACCGGCGTGCCGACCGGTTGGCCGAGCAGCGCGCCGACGGGTTCGTTCATCGTGGCCAGGTCGATCGCCTCGTCAGCGCTGGACACCCGCACCCCGCACTCCGTGCGCAGGCCCTCGTACACCGAGTCCAGATACGTGTCGAGGATGCCGGCACACCGGCTCGCGGTCAGGTACATCCACTCCAGCGAGAGCGTGTCACCGTCGGCGAACCGCAGCCGCAGCAGCGACACGACCTCGCCGTCCGGGTCCACCCCGAGGCACGCGGCGGCCCGGGGCGGCGGCCGGCGCAACCGCGCGGAGATGACCTTGGTGCCCTCGCGGAAGCCCTGTTCGTGCAGCATCTGCGGCACACCCTTGACAGTGTTGAGGCTGCGCTGCAGGCGGCGGCCGGGCACGACCTCGGCCAGGTCCTCCGGCTCACCGGGGCCGACCTGCGTGAGGAACGCGCCGCCCGCCCTGCCCCTCACCCGGCGGATCACCCCGTCGCGTTCGAGCACCTCGAGCGCCTTGCGGACCGTGGTGCGTGAGGCGCCGAGGCGCACGGCGAGGTCCCGCTCCGGCGGCAGCCGCCGCACCGACCGCTCGGCCAGCTCCTGGCACAGCCGCAGCAGCGCCTCGTGCGTCAGCTGGACAAGCGCCATCAGTCACCTCGCGGCACGCCTAGTGCGATCCGTCCACGCTAGTCGCGGCGCTCCGGCGGGACGACGCCGCGGTGAGCCGGACAACTCCTTGGTACCGATCTTATGTTACGTACGCGTTACCGATGATTAAGGAACCAGAAATGGTCTACTCCGCATAGTATGCCGGTGAGCAGCTTCCGTTCCACCCGCGCCGAAGTCGCCGTCGATATTGCCACGGAAGCGGGCAAGATTGCCAAACACTGGTTCGACAATGCCCACTATCGGGTCGACGAAAAGGCCGACGGGTCCCCGGTCACGCAGGCCGACCTGGAAGTCGAGACCTACATGCGGGATACTCTGACCGCGCATTTCCCGGACGACACCGTGCTCGGTGAGGAGTTCGGCACCACCGAGGGCTCGACGGGCTACCGGTGGATTCTGGACCCGATCGACGGCACGAAGTCGTTCGTCCGGTCGGTGCCGCTCTACGCGAACCTGATCGCGCTGGAGAAGGACGGCGAGGTCCTGTTCGGTGCGATCAACCTGCCCAGCGCCGGGGTGCTCGTGCATGCCGAGCGTGGCGGTGGCTGCTGGCGCAACGGGCTGCCGAGCCGGGTCTCCCGGCACGACCGGCTGGACGGCGCGCACGTCATGGCGACCTGGCTGGAGGACTGGCTGCCGGCCACGATCGGCGAGCTGACCAGCCAGGGAGTGGTACTGCGGACCTGGGGCGACGCGTACGGCTACGCGATGGTGGCGAGCGGCCACGCCGACGCCATCGTCGACTACACCGCGCGGGCGTACGACCTGGCACCGATGCCGGTGATCATCGAGGAGGCCGGTGGCCGGTTCACCAGCCTCGGCGGCGACCGGAGCTTCGAGCGGGGCTCAGGGGTCGCGTCCAACGGAGTACTGCACGAGTCCGTGCTGAAACTCGTCAGCCAGGCGACCTGAGGGGGTCACCCATGAAAGATTTCATCCGGGGCCGGAGCCGCCGGTCGATCGTGACTTTCTTTCTCACCATCTATGCCGTCACGCTGCTCTTCGCGCTCTTTCCGCCGCTCTATCTCGCCGGCAGTGGAATACGCACGCCGGTCCTCGGGATCCCGTTCTCGATCATGTACTGGATCATCGACTGGGTGGTGCTCGGTCTCGGCCTGTGGGGTTTCTACCTCGTCGAGAACATTCGCGGTGAGCTCGATGAGGGCCACCCCGCCACTCCCCCACACCTGACTGGAGAATGACATGCTGGTCGTGCTCGGCATGTTGGCCGTCTTCTACGCCGTCGTCATCGGCATCCTCTACGCCACGCAGCAGCGCACCAGCCCGTCGTTCGACGAGTACTCGGTGGGTGGGCGCAGCTACGGCCCGTGGTACGTCGCCATGTCCTACGTCAACTCGTGGTGGCCCGGTTCGACCTTCATCGCGTTCTTCGGCCTCGCGGCGGGGGCCGGCGTGTTCGGCCTGTACGGGCTCGCCTACTCCACCCTCGGTGTGGCCACGATGTACTTCATGGCCACCCGGGCCTGGCGCTGGGGCGCCCGCTACGACCTGCGGTCCCAGCCGGAGCTGCTCGGGCTGCGGTTCAACTCGCGGCCGGTGAAGCTGGTCGCCAGCGTGATCGGCATCGTGTCGCTGTTCCCGTGGGTCGTGCTCGGCATGCAGGCGTTCGGCGAGATCTTCACCTACGCCAGCGGCAAGCGCTGGCCGGTCACGGTGTGCCTGCTGGTCGGGCTCGTCGTGATCGTGGTGCGGCAGTACTGGACCGTGCGGATGGGCATGCGCGGCCTGATCATGACCGACATGTTCCAGGGCCTCGTCGCGTACGTGTTCTCCGCCGTGCTGTGCCTGGTACTGCTGACCGGGGTCGCCGGTGGGCCGATCAGCTTCGCCACGCTGTCCCGGGTGTCCGAGTCGGTGCTGCGGGTGCCCGGGGACGGCGGCCACTACGGCCCGCTCTACCTGTTCAGCCTGATCTTCACCGGGGTGATCGGCTCGCTGTGCTGGCCGACGAGCTTCCAGCGGATCTACACCGCTGCCGGGGTGCGCGCGGTCAAGGCCGGCACCGTCCGCACGATTCTGCTCTCCGGCGGCTTCTACACGCTGCTGATGCTGGTCGGTATCGCGGCAACCGGCATACCGGCCGTCGCGGCGAACCCGCAGGCAGCCTGGTTCACGATCATGTCGTCCTACGGCGGCACCTGGCTGCTCGGGCTCGGCGTCACCATCGTGTTCGCCGCCTCGATGGGGCACGTCGACGGCAGCGTGCAGGTGTGCGGCCTGCAGATCGCCAACGACCTGGTCAACTCCGGGCGGCGGCAGCTGTCGGACGCCCAGTTGATGCGCGTGGCGAAGAGCAGCATGATCGGTTACATGGTGCTGGCCGGCATCGTCGCCTACCTCACGTTCAACCTCACGCGCCTGCAGCTGCTCGCCCAGGTCTCCTACCAGGGCATCGTGCAGCTGGCGGTGCCGCTGTTCTTCGGCGTGTTCTGGCGCGGCGGCAACGCCAGGGGCGCGGTGGCGGGCATGGTGTCCGGGTTCGCCGTGGCCATGGTGCTGACCCTGATCTATTCCGACGACATCGCCGGGCTGGGCAGCCTGACAGGCGGCATCCTGGGTATCGCGGTCAACCTCGTGGTCTTCCTGGTCGTCTCGGCCGTGACCGGCACACCGGAGGACGAGCGGGCCCGGGTCGAGGAGATGTTCGAGGTGGCCCGCAACCCGGTTCCGGTGGGTGCCCGGCCCGCTCCGGTCGGCCAGCGGCTGGGCGCGCCGCTGCTGCGGGAGCAGCTCGATGGCTGAGCGCGACTTCCTCGCCGACTTCGCCGCGCTGTCCCGGATCGGGGCGACGCGCAGGGGTGGCGTGCACCGGGAGGCCGGCACGCAGGCGGACGGCGCGGCCCGGCGCTGGCTGTGCAGCTGGTTCGAACGGCACGGGCTGCGCACCTCGGTGGACGCCGTCGGCAACATGTACGGCGTGGCGGAGTGGCTGCCCGGGGCGCCGTACGTGCTGGTCGGGTCGCACCTGGACAGCCAGCCGACGGCGGGCCGGTTCGACGGCGCCTACGGCGTGCTGGCCGGTGTGCACGCGGTGGCCGCCGCCCGGGACGCGGTTGCCGCCTGCTCGGTCACGCCGAGGTACAACCTCGCCGTGGTGAACTGGTTCAACGAGGAGGGCTCCCGGTTCTCCCCGAGCCTGATGGGCAGCGGCGTGTACACCGGCAAGCTCGACCTGGCCGCCACCCTCACGGTGACCGACCGCGCCGGGGTCACGGTCGCCGACGCGCTGGCCGACATCGGCTTCGCCGGCACCGACCCGATGCCGCCGGCCGCCGGGTACGCCGAGATCCACATCGAGCAGGGGCGGACCCTGCAGGACACCGGCACCTCGATCGGCATCGTCACGGCGAACTGGGCGGCCAGCAAGTACGCGGTCACGGTGCACGGGGAGCAGTCGCACACCGGGGCGACGCATCTGGCCGACCGGAAGGACGCGCTCGTCGGCGCGAGCCGGCTGGTGCTGGCCGTGCGGGAGCTGGCAGAGGCGTACGAGCCGGGCCAGCTGCTCGGCTCTGTCGGCCGGCTCACCGTGTCGCCCAACTCGCCTGTCGTGGTGCCCGGCACGGTGACGCTGTCGGTCGACCTGCGCTCCGCCGACGCCGAGGTGCTGGCCAAGGCGCACGAGCAGTTCCTCGCCACGGTCGACGGGCTGAACGCCGCCGGCGAGGTCGAGGTGGACATCGACTCGATGACCCTGCGGCCGTCCTCGGCGTTCCAGGCGGCCGGGGTGGCGCTGGCCGAGGCGGCCGCCGGGCGCGCCGGGCTGTCCAGCCGCCGCATGCTGACCATGGCCGGGCACGACTCGGTCAACCTGAAGGACGTGGTGCCCACCGTGATGCTGTTCGTGCCGAGCGACGCCGGGATCTCGCACAACGAGGCCGAGTACACCGACGACGCCGATCTGCTCAACGGGGTCGCGATGCTCACCGAGGTGGTCACCGCCCTGCTGACCAGCGAGCTGACCCGATGAGCGGCCCGGTGGACGCGGACGACAACCCGCTCGGCTGGTCGCTCGCCGAGCTGCGCGAGTCGTTCCGGACCGGCGCGGTCACCCCGGTGCAGGTGCTCGAGGCGACGCTGGACCGGATCGCCGAGGCCGACCCGGTACTCAACGCGATGGCCGACCTGGCCGGGGACAGCGCGCGGGTGGCGGCCGAGGCGGCGACCCTGCGCTGGGCCGCCGGCGAGCCGCTCGGCGAGCTGGACGGCGTCCCGGTGACGGTGAAGGACAGCGTGCGCACGGTCGGGCTGGCCTGGCGGCACGGCAGCGCCGCGTACGCCGAGCTGCCGGTGTCCAGCACGGACGCACCTCCGGCCGCCCGGCTGAAGGAGGCCGGCGCCGTGATCGTCGGCAACACCACGATGCCGGACTTCGGCATGCTGGCCGCCGGCGTCAGCTCGCTGTACGGGATCACCCGCAACCCGTGGGACCCGACGCGCAGCCCTGGCGGGTCGAGCTCGGGCGGCGGCGCCAGCCTGGCCGCCGGCATCGGCTTCGGGTCGGTCGGCTCGGACATCGCCGGCTCGGTGCGGCTGCCGGCCGCGCAGTGTGGCCTGGTCGCGCTCAAGCCGACGCAGGGCCGCGTGCCGCACCTGCCGGTGTCCACGATGCGCTCGGCCGGCCCGATGGCGCGCACCGTCGAGGAGCTCACCGCGCTGTACCGCGTGCTCAGCCGGCCCGATCCGAGGGACGTGTGGAGCCTGCCGCCCGAGCCCGCCGACCACCGCGCCGAGCCACTGCACCCGGCGGGGCTGCGTGTCGGGCTGCTCACCGAGCTGGGCTACGGGCCGCACCCGTCCGCCCCGGTGCTCGCCGCCGTGCACGCCGCCGCCGCCGCGTTCGAGTCGGCCGGCGCCTCCGTCGTGCCCGTGTCAGCGCCCTTCGACACCGTGACCGGCTCCGATCCCTACCTGGCGCTGGACCGGCTGTTCCAGGTACGGGCCATGGCGGAGTACGAGGCGCTGGCCCCCGAGCGGCGCGGGTTGGTGCTGCCGGCGGTAGCCGAATGGGCCGTGGAGGCCGCCGGCCGCACCGCCGTGCAGTTCAGCAGGGACACCGGCGCGGTGCTGGCCGCCCAGGAGCTCATGCGCGAGCGGCTCTGCGGCTTCGACCTGGTGCTCAGCCCGGTGCTGCCGATGGTGGGCTTTCCCGCCGAGGCGGTCGGCCCCGACCCGGCCCGGCCGCTGGCGCACACCGGCTTCACCGCCTGGTACAACCAGACCGGCCAGCCGGCCGCCTCGGTGTGCTTCGGCATGGACGACGGCTGCCCGGTCGGGGTGCAGCTGGCCGGCAGGCGGTTCCATGACCAGCTGGTACTGCGTGCGACGGGCTGGCTGGAGGCGCAGCGCCCGTTCCCGATGAGCTGGCCGGTGCCTGCCGGCTCGGCTGCCCCGTGGCCGGTCCGGATCGGGGCGGGCGCCGGTGGCACGGAGGTCGCCCGATGACGGCACCGATGACGGTCCGGGCGACGCTGACCGAGCTGGGCCTGTGGGCGGGGGCCGAGCTCACCGTGGCGGACTCGACCACGATGGCCAGCCCGAGCTGGTGGGGCGCGGACTCCCGGCGCTGGTCGGTGCGCGCCGACGCGGCGGACCCGGTGGCCGGCACGGCGGCGTTCGTCAAGGTCATGGAGCCGCACGCGCGGGCACACGTGGACATCGGCACGGCATTCGGCGCGGCCCGCGACGCCGGCGCGGCGGGGATCGGGCCCGAGGTACTCGCCGCCGACGTCGAGCGCGGGGTACTGGTGCTGGAGGACCTTTCCGACGCGTACGGCACCGCGACGGTGGACCTGTTCGACGATCCCGCCGCCGCCGAACGCCTGGTCACGCTGCGCCGTGCGGTGCACCGGCTGCCCGCGTTCGGCCGCTGCGCCTCCGTGTTCGACGACCTCCGCGCCGCGCACACGCGGGCCGTGGACGTGGGCGCCGACCTGCCGGTGGACCTGGACTGGATGCTGCGGCTGCTCGAGCCCGCGCAGCGGCGGATCGAGGCGGCCGGCTACGACCCGGTGCCCTGCCACGGCGACGGCAACGTGTCGAACGTGCTCTTCGAGCGCGGCGGTACCGGGCTGCGGCTGGTCGACTGGGACCTCGCGGCGACGATGGACCCGCTGCAGGACCTCGGCGTGCTGCTGCACGAGATCCGCCCGTTCGACACGTCCGCGCGCGAGGTGTTCGAGATGTACTGGGGCCACTGGGACGGCCCACTGTTCAACCGGTGCCGCGTGTACGGCATCGCGGACAGCCTGCGCTGGGGCCTGCTCGGCCGGTACGCCGGCGCGGTGGACCCCGGCACGCACGAGTACACGAAGTTCGCCGACTGGCAGTTCCTGCGCGCGAGGGCCTGGCTGCGCGACCCGCACTTCGACGACCGGCTGGCCAACCTGTGAGGTCCTGGTGAGGGGCATGGTGACTGCACTGTGACGGCGATGGGCACCCCTGGACGGGCACTCGGCACGGCCAGCACCGACGCCGAGCGTGCGGTGGAGAAGGCGCTGGCCGGGCTGGACGCCTGGGCCGGCCGGCGGATCCACTACGCCCCGGTGCCCGGCGGGCTGCAGAACAGCAACTGGCTGCTCACCGTGGCCGGCGAGCCGAAGCGCTACTTCATGAAGATCCCCGGCGCCGGCAGCGAGGCGTTCATCGACCGGCAGGTGGCCAACCAGGCCGCCAACCTGGCCAGTGCTCTCGGCATCGGCCCGGAGGTCATACTGTTCGATCGTGCCAGCGGCGTCGAGGTGATCGAGTTCCTGGACGACTACCGGGCCTGCACCACCGGCGACTTTGCCGCGCTCGAGCTCGCCCACCAGGTCATCGGGCACTACCGGGCGCTTCATGCCGCCGAACCGCTCGACCTGACCAAGACGGTGTTCGACATGACCGAGGAGCACCTGGCGCAGGTGCACGAGCTCGGCGTGGCGCTGCCCGGGGACGCCGAACCGCTGCTGGCCGAGTACGCCGCCGCGAAGTCCGCCCTGCTGGCCTCGGGGTTGGACCTCGCGCCCTGCCACAACGACCCGATGCCGGGCAACTTCCTGGTCGCCGACGGCAAACCGCTCAAGATGATCGACTTCGAGTTCGCGTCCAACAACGAGCGGGCCTACGAGCTCGCCGTCCTCATCACCGAGATGTTCTACACCGAGGCCCAGACCCTCGAGCTGGTCGAGGCGTACTACGGCTCGACGGCCTGGCCGGTGACCGCGCGCGTGCAGGTGTGCGGTGCGCTGGCCGACGTCAAGTGGGGCCTGTGGGGCTGTGTGAACTCGGCGCTGAACACCTCGTGGGACTTCGACTACGCCAAGTACGGCCGGTGGAAGCTGATGCGCGCCCGGCTGAAGATGGGCGACCCGCGCTGGCCGTTCTGGCTGGCCGCGCTGTAGGTCCGGGCCGGGCGCGCGCCGGCCGGGCCGCCCTGCCAAGGTGGAGCCATGGCCGACCAGGTGGACGCGGTGGTGGTCGGCGCCGGCATCTCCGGGCTGGCGTCGGCGCTGGAGCTGCAGCGGCGGGGCTGGCGGGTCAAGATCGTCACCGACCGCCCGGCGACCGCGTCGACGTCCTACCTGGCCGCCGCGGTCTGGTTCCCGACCAGGGCGGGCCCTCGGGACAAGGTGCTCGACTGGGGCGCCCGCACCTACACGGTGCTCGCGGAGCAGGCCGGCCACGGCGTGCCGGGCATCGTGATGCGCGAGAGCCTGGCGCTCTACCGGGAACCGCCGGACGAGCCGTGGTGGGCGCCCGCGGTGGGTGGGGTGCGCCCCGCCGAGCCGGCCGAGCTGCCGCCGGGCTATCGGTACGGGCTGCGCTTCGTGGTGCCGCTCGCCGAGATGCCCGCCTACCTGCCATGGCTGGTGGCGCGCTTCGAGGCCAACGGCGGCCGGCTGGAGTACCGGGCGCTCAGCTCGCTCGCCGAGCTGGACGCCCCGGTGGTGGTCAACTGCGCCGGCCTCGGCGCCCGGGAGCTGGTCGGCGACCAGAGCGTGGTGCCGGTGCGCGGCCAGATCGTCCGGGTGGTCAACCCCGGGCTGCGGATGTCGGTGCGCGACGAGGAGCATCCGGGCGGCCGCGCCTACGTGCACCCTCGCGACCGGGACTGCATCCTCGGCGGCACCCTGGACGAGGGCAGCTGGGACGACCAGGTCGACCCGGCCACCTCGCGCGCGATCCTGGCCCGCTGCCAGGACCTCGTGCCCGCGCTCGCCGACGTCGAGGTGCTCGAGCACATCGTCGGCCTGCGCCCGGCCCGCCCGAGCGTGCGCCTCGAGGTGGACCCCGGTGAGGAACCCGTCGGACCCGGACCCGACCCCGACCGGACCAAGGTGATCCACAACTACGGGCACGGCGGCTCCGGCATCACGCTGTCCTGGGGCTGCGCCGAGGAGGTCGCCGAGCTGGCGGCCGGCTACTGAGCACCCCAGCGGTGGCGCGGGGGCCGGCTACGGAGCCCTCCGGCCGGCAGGGTACAGAAGTAGGCATGGAATCACTGCTCGGTGAGCCGACCGGCCAGGGCTGGCTGCAGCTGTTCGAGCTGGCGGTCGCGCTCGTGCTGTCCGCGCTGATCGGCCTGGAGCGGGAGCTGCGGCAGAAGAGCGCCGGCCTGCGCACGCACGCGCTGATCGGGTTCAGCTCGGCGCTGATCGTGCTCGTCTCGAAGTACGGCTTCACGGACGTGCTGAGCGAGCACACGGCGCTGGACCCGTCCCGGGTGGCCGCGCAGATCGTGTCCGGCATCGGCTTCATCGGCGGTGGGCTGATCTTCGTCAAGCGGGACCTGGTCCGAGGGCTGACCACGGCCGCCGCCGTCTGGCTGACCACGGCGGTAGGGATGGCCGCCGGCGCCGGGCTCCCGGTCCTGGCCGTTGCCACCACGGTCGGCTACTTCGCCATCGCCTACGGGTTCACACCGCTGACCAGCAGGTTGCGTCGCGCGCAGCCCCGCTCCCGGTACCTGGAGGTGATCTACGAGGACGGTAGGGGCCTGCTGCGCCAGATCCTGCACACGTGCACCGCGCGGGGGTGGGTGATGGGCCGGCTGGGCACGCGGCACCTGGAGTCGTCGATCGGCTTCGGCGAGGCGGGCCTGGTGGGGCCCGACCGTGTACACAACGCGGTCTCGGTGGTGGTCGGTCTGAGTGGCACGGCGGACTACGAGGACCTGGTCGCCGCGCTCACCGAGCTCGACGGCGTACTGGCGGTCAGCGCGACGAACCCGGACGACGAGACCGACCCTGAGTTCGAATGACCCGGGGTGCTCAGTCCTGCTCGTCCTCCTGTACGACGGCGGACACAGGGAACCTCGCCCTGCGCACTTCCAGCACAACCGCCGCGAACAACAGCGCGACCATGCCCGAACCGATCTGACCCAGCGCCAGGCACAGCAGGCCGAGCATCGCGGAGAGCACGAAGACAGCGTCGTGGGCAATCTTGAGCCCCCGCCCGGTGCCGGCGTCTTTTCGCGTGGTGAGCAGGGAAGCCAGCTCCGGGTCACTCGCCACGATCGTACGTTCGATCTCGTGCAGCACCCGCTGCTCCGGTTCGCTCAACATGCGACTGCCTCCCGCGCCGCTCAAAAACCACGCTAATTCTGGTGTACCACGACTAGCGTCAACCACGCAGTCACCCTGGTCACAGTGTCCTGTGCGGTATCGCACTCGAAAGAGTGAGAGGCTTTCAGCTCGCCGGAGCGGCGCGAAATCCGGCATGCCAAAATATTCACCGGCCGCGGAGTGGATCCGCCGCTGGTCGTAACGCCGCGAGCGCGGCAAATAACGCGGGGTTACCGCGTAATCGGAGAGTGTGGATGTGTGCGTTGTCTAGGCCCGACGGTCTCCGCCGGGGTACTCCCCCACCGGGTCCCGCCCGGCGGGTCCTCGCCGGCCGCCGCCGGATGGGGCTGTTCGCCGCCGTGCTGGGTGCCGGGTTGGTGCTGGCCGGTTGTGGCGCGCCGGTCCCCACCGTGCGTACGCCCAGCGCGCCGGTCGGCCCGGTCGCCGCGACCTCGCCGGACGGCCGGGGCGCGATCCGCCCGCTGCCGGCCCTCCAGCACTGCACCAGGACGGCGACCGACGGGGCCAGCCTGGAGGCCGACACCGCACAGGCCCTGCCCGGCGACATCGTGTGCGTCCGCGGTGCAATCCCGGACAAGCGCCTGGTGATCCGCAAGTCCGGCACGGCCTCGGCCCCGATCAAGATCGTCGGTGACGGCCAGAACACGGTGCACGGGATCACCGTCGAGGCCGACTTCGTCTCCGTCTCGGGCATCAACGCGCTGAACCCCGCCGCCCCGGGCATCTCACTGGCCGGCAACAACATCACCGTGGAGAACTCGACGTCGATCAGCCCGCGCGGCGACGACGGCGACGCGCTGCGGTTCTGGGGCAACAACATCACCATCCGCCACAACACCATGCGGGACACCAAGAACATCAAGGCGCACGCCGACTGCATGCAGACCTTCGCCACGGACGCCGACCACCCGGCCAGCCAGCACGTCGTGATCGACAGCAACCGCTGCGAAGACATCGACAACACGTGTCTGATCATGGAAGGCCCGCACAGCCTGGCCGATGACGGCAGTGGCGTCGGCGCCACCAGCGACATCACATTCACCAACAACTACTGCCAGAACAATGCCACCGAGGCGCTCCAGATCGACGACGTGCAAAACCTCACCATCACCAACAACGAAATCGCGGGAAACAACGACCACGCATTTGCACTGCAGAACTTGACCACCGGCGCAAAGGTCTCCGGAAACAAGCTGAACCCGGCGATCCATTTCGAGGTCGGCATGGACGACAACTCGGCGGCCGGTTACCAGGGGCCGCCGTCCGGCGGCAATCCGTGACGGTACGGCGGCCGATTGGTAGCGTGATCAACTATGGGTAGAAGGTTCGGCTGGCTGGCCGTGCTCCTGGTCGGCCTTGCGCTGTTCGCGCTGGTGTACCAGACGCTCATCCACACGCAGAACCTGAACTTCGTGCCGGCGATGATCCTGCTCGGCGCCGCGGTGATGCCGGCGACGTTCGTGACCTACGTGTCGTCCCGGGGTGGCGGTGGCGGGCGGCTGCCGGCCAGCCTGATCGCCGGCACCGCACTGCTCGGCGGCGTGCTCGGCACGGTGGTGGCCGGCCGGCTGGAGTTCGACACGCTGCGTGCGCTGGGCACGGTCCCGGTGATCGCGGTCGGGCTGGCCGAGGAGGCCGCCAAGCTCGTGGTGCCGGTCGTGCTGGTGCTGCTGCTACCCCGGCTGCCGGCGTTCACCGCGCGGATCGGGTCCGGCCCGGCGCTCGACCCGGCGGACGGCGTGATCATCGGCGTCGCGGTCGGCATGGGCTTCGCGGTACTGGAGACGATGGGCTACGCGTTCGTCACGATCATCTCGCACGGCGGCATCGGCGGGGTGGAGCAGCTGCTCTTCCTGCGCGGGCTGCTCAGCCCGGTCGGGCACGCCGCGTGGACGGGCCTGACCAGCGCGGCACTCTGGCGATGGGCGGCCGGCGAGCGGCACGGCGCGCGCAACTTCATCCTGCTGTTCCTGCTGGCCGCGGCCCTGCACGCGACCTGGGACGGTGCCGGGAGCCTGCCGGTGATGGCCGTGGTCGCGGCGGTCAGCGCGTACGGCCTGCTCCACGAGGTGCACCGCAGCGCGCTCTCCCCGGGTTCCGGCGTGGCCGCCCAGCCGAGCTGAGTCGTGAGTGGCGATGGTCGCTGCAGCGACCATCGCCGCTCACGACCCCTGCTGATCAGCAGGGGTCAGGCCGCCGCGCCGCGCGCCGCCCGGTCGGGGTCGGCCGTCTCGACCTCGGCCGCCGCCGGCCTCGGGATGAGGAACGACGCGGCCAGCGCGAGCGCCGTGATGAGCGCACCGAGCCCGATGCCGCCCGCGTACCCGGCCGGGGAGTCCGACCCTGCCGGGCTGCCCAGCACCTGCACCACGGGCAGCACCGCGAAGCTGAGGCCGGCGCCGAAGTTGAACGCGGCGGAGTTCATCCCGGGCAGGAAACCGGGGCTCTCCGGCTGGGAGAGCACCACGCCGAGCCCGTTCAACATGATGTTGACGGTGCCGGCGTACGTGATCCCGAGCAGCACCGCGGCCAGCACGAGCACCGGCAGCGAGCGCAGCCCGAGCGTGGCCATCAGCGCCAGCGCCACGATGCTGCCGACGAGCCCGATCCGCAGCACCTTGCGGTACCCGATGCCGGGCGCCAGCCGGCCGGCGAACGGCCCGACGATCCAGCCGACCAGCGCGAACGGGGTGAGCAGCAGCAACGAGGTGACGTCAGGACGCAGCCCGAAACCGAGGTGGGCGTCCTGGGCGAACGTGACTACCAGCCCGTTGATCGTGGCGAAGATCCCGGTCATGGTCAGCAGGGTTGTCAGCAGCAGGGCCCAGGTCTCCCGCTGGCGCAGATGTACGGCGTTGACCAGCGGCTCCGGGCGGCGCTTCTCCACCTGGTAGAACGCGAGCAGCAGGAGCACACCGAGCACGAGCAGGCCGACGACCATCCCCCACCGCGCCGAGCCGACCTTGCCGGCCTCGTTCAGCGCGAACAGCACGCTGGCCACCGCGAACACCAGCGGCGCGACGCCGAGCCAGTCCATCCGGGTGCCCGCCGAGGGATGCGACTCGGGCGCCCAGCGCAGCACGAACACGCAGGCCACGGTGGCCACCACCGCCATCGTCCAGAACACGCCCCGGAAGCCGAAGTTGGTCGCCAGGTAGCCGCCGAGCAGCGTGTCCACTCCGGCCACGCCCCCGTTGACCGCGGTGATCAGCCCCATCAGCGTGCCGTAACGGCGCGGCTCGGTGACCGTGGCGCGCAACATGAGCAGGCAGATCGGCACCACCGGCCCGGAGCAGCCCTGGATGATCCTGGCGATGTCGAGCACGACGATGTTGGGGGCGAGCGCGCCGAGCACCGAGCCGAGCACCACGAACACCATCAGTGCCGACAGCACCAGCCGGCGGCCCCGGATGTCGCTCAGCCTGGGCAGGAACACCCCGAAAATGGCGCCGGAGGTGAAGAACGCGGTTTGCGACAGGCCGACCGCGACTTCATCGGTGTTGAGTTCTTTCGCCATGGTGGGCAGTACCGCGCTCATCATGCTTGCATTGAGCTGGAATGCAATGCACGCGCTCAGGAGCGCGGTCATCAGGGCGACGGTGCCCGCCCGACCGTTCACGTTTCCCCCAACTGTTCAATACCGGAACTAAACGTGTCCCGTGGCACAGACCTAACGCATGCGTCGGATGGCGTCCTCGACGGATTTCCAGAACCGGTCGACATCCAGGCCGACCGCCACGTAGGCATTGGCGGGGCGACCGAGCTTGTTGTGCAGGTCCACGCTGGTGGCACCGAACGTCTCGGGACCGTGCACCTCGATGTCCACGCGGGTGTGCACGGTAGGCACCAGGTCCGGGGTGGCGACCAGCGCGACCGCGACCGGGTCGTGCAGCGGCGGGGACGCCATGCTCTGCGCCGCCTGGTAGCTGGACCGGAAGAAGGTCAGCAGCTCGACGGCGAAGGCGGAGGTCCGGTTGCCGATCGCGCTCAGCCGGTCCATCACCTCGGGGGTGACCAGCGCCTGGTGCGTCACGTTCAGCCCGACCATGCTGAAGCGGATGCCGGAGTCGAGCACCACCGCGGCCGCCTCCGGGTCCACCCAGCAGTTGAACTCGGCGTACGGGGTGACGTTGCCCCGCCCGGTCGAGCCGCCCATCCAGGCGATCTCCTTGATCTTCGCCGCGTCCTGCGGGTGCACCCGCAGCAGGAGCGCGATGTTGGTCAGTGGCCCGGTGGCGATCACCACCACCGGCTCCGGCGACGCCGCCAGCAGGTCGTGCAGCAGCCCCAGCGCGCCACGCGGGTCCAGCTCGACGTCCGGTTCCGGGAGCACCGGCCCGTCCAGCGCGCTCTCCCCGTGGATGTCGCCCGCCGTCCGCAGGGTTCGGGTCAGCGGGTTGTCCGCACCGGCCGCGATCGGCACGCCGTGGATGCCGGCGACGGTGCACACCACCCGGGCGTTGTGCGTGGTCTGGGCCAGCTGGCCGTTGCCGCCGACCGTGGTGATGCCGCGCAGGTCCAGGTTCGGGTGACCGGCGGCCAGCCAGATCGCGAACGCGTCGTCATGCCCAGGATCGCAGTCCAGGATCACCGGCACGGCCATCAACGGCCCCCCTTCGGCACAGCTGCGCAGGGCCGACCCGAGGCGGCCCATCACCCGACCGGGGTGACGTTACCTCGCCAGGCCCGCGCTGCCACGTGCCTCGAATCCTGAGAATGCACGTTTCCGTGCACAGGGCGGGTCGGCGCAACTGAGGCATCCTTATCACCCATGCGGATGACCACCGGTTCCCCCACACGTGCGCGAGCGCGCAGGCTGACCTGGTCGGTTCTGCTCTCGGTGACCGCGCTGCTCGTGACGGCCTGCGCCGCCCAGCCGACCACGCCGACCACGGGCCGACCGGTCGAGGGCGGGGTCGCCACCTTCGCAGAGCCGGCGAACAC